>NZ_CP050152.1:1918520-2238273 GCF_011617245.1 Brevibacterium atlanticum
CGGTGCGTCGGGATGACAGGATTTGAACCTGCGACCCTCTGTTCCCAAAACAGATGCGCTACCAAGCTGCGCCACATCCCGCGACGGCTACTATCTAACCACAGCCGGGTCGACAATCGCACCTCGAACTCGGGTCTCGACGGCGATGTGACCTAGTTCATGAAAGGCCGATTTGGTGCCGGTGCGCAGTCTCGACTATAGTCGATCTCGCACCACGGGGATGTAGCTCAATGGTAGAGCCTCAGTCTTCCAAACTGATGGTGCGGGTTCGATTCCCGTCATCCCCTCCACAGCCGGTCTGACTTTCGGGTCAGGCCGGTTTCTTCATGCCCACATGCTCCGCCCGGTAGGATGCGGCCATGCACGGACGAGGACAGAGGCGGATGCCGACTGCGCGACTCTCCCGCCGCCAGGTCCTCACCGGCGGCGCCGCTGGGCTGGGCCTGCTCGGGCTCGGCGGGGGAATCGTCGCAAGTGTGGCCGAGGCAGGACGCCCCGATCCGGTCCGTTCGGTCACAGTCGCCTACACCGCTTCCGGCCAGCGCATGGGTCTCGAAGCCGACGAGGCACGGGACCTGCCCGCCTCCTCTCGGGTGATGCCCGACCTCGCCGACCCGGGCCCCGCACGCCGTCAGCAGGACTTCCTCGACGGATGCGCCCCCTGGCTCGCCGCCCTGCCTGCACAGCGACGGGAGTCAGCGGTCTCGGCCCTGCTCGACCTCTGGGTGCTCAGCGACGAACTGCCCGCAACGGTGGCCGGAGGCGTCGGCCCGTGGCGCTACATCTGGGCCCGCGACGCCGCATTCGCCGCTGTCGCGTTCTCCCGCATCGGCTTCGCCGAACTCGGCTGGAAGCAGCTCCTCCACCTCCAATCGCTGCAGGCGGCAGACGGATCGTTCGCCGCCCGCGTGATACCGGAGACGGGTCTGGCACCCGATGACCGACAGTCGCAGTTCGACTCTCTCGGCCTGGTCCTGTGGTCGATCTCCGAGGTCCACTCCGCGTCGACTGCCGGCGGTGAACCGTTCGCTCTGGGCGACCTTCGCCGCCTGCTGCGCCTCACTTCCGACCGCCTCATCGACCACACCGGTCACGGGCGCAGCCTGCCGCCGGCGGGTCCGGACTACTGGGAGGTCGTCGAATCCCGGGTCACACTCGGCCTTGCCGCTCCGACACTCGTCGGTCTGGGCGCACTGGCCGGACTCTGCACCGCAGCACAGGAACTGGGGGACCACCTCGGCGAGGGAGCGGACGCGGTGCCGGAGATCGCGGAGACCTTCGCCTCGACGTTCGCCCGGACCTTCGGGGCGAACGGGCTGCAGCGCTACCCGACATCGGGCGGACCCGATTCGGCCATCGCCTACCTCGCGCTGTCCGGGGCGGGCGCGCACGACGGTTCGACCGCCTCGGCGACGGGGCACGGTCCACGAGCGGATCCGCCCGTGCTCGAGTCACCGATGCTCGCGGGCGTCTGGGACCGGCTGGAACAGCCGGCCGGAGGGATCAAACCCGGACACGGGTGGATCATCGACCGGTCCAGCTGGACACCGTCGACCTCGCTCATGGGGCTCGGCTTCGCCCGTCTCGGAGACGTCGAACGCGGCGAGGCGGTCCTCGACTGGCTGAGTGCGAACCGCACCGTCGCCGGTTCCTATCCCGAGAAGATCAGCGCCGACGGCAGGGCCGTCTCGGTGGCTCCGCTGTCCTGGACGGCTGCGAATGTCATCATCACCCTCGACGAGCTCTATGGACCCTCGCGCGGGGGCGGCGGATGAAATGCGCCCGGTTTCGCGTATCGGTTGGGGTTTCGCGTAATATGGGTGATTGCGTCTTGCGGACGTGCGCGAAGTATTCGTGGACTTTCGCTCCCCCTCAGGCCAGGAGATGGCCGATCAGGCTGTGAGCTGACCGTTTGTGGTCACGAACTGGGCCGGTCAGGTCGGAAGATGGCCGCAAATGCATGACTGTCGAAATTGAAAGGTCGCACTGTGAAGAGCTCCGTCGAGCAACTCGACCCCACGCGGGTCAAGGTCAGCGTGGAAGTCCCATACGCCGAACTCAAACCGAGCGTCGACGAGGCATACAAGACCATCGGTGCGCAGGTCACCGTCCCCGGCTTCCGCAAGGGCAAGGTCCCTGCCCGCATCATCGATCAGCGGATCGGCCGCCCGGCAGTGATCCAGGAGGCCATCAACAACGGCCTCGATGACTTCTATCGCACTGCGGTCGATGAGAACGAGCTCAAGCCGATGGGTCAGCCCGAGGTCGAGATCTCCGAGGTGCCCGGACTCGACGGCACCGAAGACGGCGACCTGGGCTTCACCGTCGAGGTCGACGTCCGCCCCGAGATCGAACTGCCCGCTTACGATTCGATCACCGTCGAGGTCGATCCCATCGAGGTCACCGACGAAGACGTGGATGCCGAGCTCGAGCAGCTGCGCACCCGCTTCGGCACCCTCACCGCGGTCGATCGGCCCGCCGCGAAGGACGACTTCGTCACCCTCGACCTCGTCGCCACCATCGGTGAGGAAGAGATCGACACCGCTTCGGACATCTCGTACCAGGTCGGTGCCGGAACCATGCTTGAGGGCATGGACGAGGCCCTCGACGGCCTCTCCGCCGGGGAGACCACCACCTTCGAGACCACCTTCGCCGGCGGCGAGCACGCCGGCGAACAGGGCACCGTGAAGATCACCCTGGGTGCGGTCAAGGAACGCGAACTGCCCGAGGCCGACGACGACTTCGCTCAGCTGGCCAGCGAGTTCGACACCATCGCCGAACTGCGTGACGATCTGCGTGAGCAGGCCGCCAAGCAGAAGGAGACCGACCAGGGTGTGCAGGCCCGCGACAAGGTCCTCGAGCACCTCATCGAGACCCTCGAGGTCCCCGTTCCGGCCAAGATCGTCAGCGATGAGGTGGAGCGTCACCTCGAGTCCGAGAACCGGGTCGATGACGACGAACACCGCAAGGAGGTCACCGAGGAGACCGAGCGCAACCTGCGCACCCAGTTCATCCTCGATGCCGTCTCCGAAGCCGAGAACGTCGAGGTCAGTCAGCCCGAGCTCATCGAGTACCTGATCTCCGCCTCGCAGCAGTACGGCATGAACCCCAACGAGTTCGCCCAGATGCTCGACAGCTCCGGACAGGTCAACGCCTTGGTCGGAGAGGTCTCGCGCCGCAAGGCTCTGGCCGCCGTCCTCGCCGGTGCCACGGTCAAGGACACCGCCGGCAACGTCGTCGACATGGAGGCCTTCACCTCCGCCGGAGACGATGAGGACGCCGAGGCCGTCGAGGCCGAGGCAGCCGATGACGCGGACGAAGCGACCGCGGAGGTCGCGGAAGAGAACTGAGGGAGAGCCGCCTCGGCGGTGGATTCCTGATCAGACGGTGGGTGCGGATTCGGTTCCGCGCCCACCGTCTTCGCATCCGTCAGCCAGCCTTTCACGCTGAGGGCGAACACAGGCACCGCCACGGACTAAATCCCGATGGTCAGAGGTTAGAGTCCATATCAAGCCATCCACAGAACACAGGAGTGAAACGTGAGCGCACACGACATGACAGCGCCCGTCGGCCTCGACGCCGGTGGGGGAATGGGCCTGGACGACCATATCTTCAACCGCCTCCTCAAGGAGCGCATCATCTGGCTCGGCTCAGAGGTGCGCGACGACAACGCCAACGCGATCTGTGCGCAGATGATGCTGCTGGCCGCTGAGGATCCGGAAGCGGACATCTCGCTCTACATCAACTCCCCGGGCGGTTCGGTCACCGCAGGCATGGCCATCTACGACACCATGCAGTACATCAAGCCCGACGTCTCGACTGTGGCGATGGGCATGGCCGCCTCGATGGGCCAGTTCCTGCTGTCCTCGGGCACCCCGGGCAAGCGGTACGCGACCCCGCACGCCCGCATCCTCATGCACCAGCCGCTGGGCGGCATCGGAGGCACAGCCACGGACATCAAGATCCAGGCCGAGCTGATTCTGCACATGAAGAAGCAGATGGCGGAGCTGACCGCTGAGCAGACCGGCAAGTCGCTCGAGCAGATCCTCAAGGACAACGATCGCGACCACTGGTTCACCGCCGAAGAGGCCTTGGAATACGGCTTCATCGACAAGATGGTCACCCGCGCATCCGACGTCGAGAACAACTGAGCAGGAGTGAGGGAAGAATGAATTCAATGAACTTTATGCCGGGTTCGACGGCGTCGAACATGCCGCAGTCACGCTATGTCATGCCCCAGTTCGAAGAGCGGACCCCCTATGGCTTCAAGCGCCAGGATCCGTACACGAAGCTCTTCGACGACCGTGTGGTCTTCCTCGGCGCGCAGGTCGACGACACCTCCGCCGACGACGTCATGGCCCAGCTGCTGGTGCTCGAATCGCAGGACCCGGACCGCGATATCACCCTGTACATCAACTCTCCCGGCGGCTCATTCACCGCGATGACGGCGATCTACGACACGATGCAGTACATCAAGCCCGAGATCCAGACCGTGTGCCTCGGCCAGGCCGCCTCCGCAGCGGCCGTGCTGCTCGCCGCCGGAACCCCCGGCAAGCGACTGGCGCTGCCGAACGCACGAGTGCTCATCCACCAGCCGGCCATGCAGGGGCAGGGGCAGGGCCAGGCGTCCGACCTCGAGATCCAGGCAGCCGAGGTGCTGCGGATGCGGGAATGGCTCGAGGGAACTCTGGCCAAGCACTCGAACAAGGAGGCGACTCAGGTGTCGAACGACATCGAACGCGACCTCTTCCTCACGGCCGAACAGGCCAAGGACTACGGCCTCGTCGACCAGGTGCTGTCCTCGCGTAAGAACGCGGACTGAGCACCGTCGCCGCGCACTGAGGCGCAGTGAGGAACGGGTCCGCACGACAGTGCACGTGCGGACCCGTTCCCGCATCCGATCCGTCGCGGTCGCCGTCGCTGAGCGACACACCGAATGACGCCGCTGGGGTCTCGTGTCAGCGACGTATGGGAAGCTATTGAGGTACAGGAAACACGAGCGGTAGAGTTGGGGCCAAGCGCCCTGGCGAAAGGTTGTGACAGTGGCTCGCAGTGCGGACGGAGCAGACCTGCTCAAATGCAACTTCTGTGGGAAGTCCCAGAAGCAGGTTCGGAAACTCATCGCCGGACCTGGTGTTTACATCTGCGATGAATGCATCGGTCTCTGCAACGAGATCATCGAAGAGGAGCTCAGCGATTCGAGCACCGATCAGGCCGAACTCGAGCTGCCGAAACCGCGGGAGATCTTCGACTTCCTGCAGGAATACGTCGTCGGCCAGGAGCCGGCGAAGAAGGCACTGTCCGTGGCCGTGTACAACCACTACAAGCGCATCCGCTCACTGCAGTCGAACGAGGACACGAAGACTCTCGGCGGCAGCGACGCCGAGGTCGAGATCGCGAAGTCGAACATCCTGCTCGTCGGCCCCACCGGTTCGGGCAAGACCTACCTGGCCCAGTCACTGGCGAAGCGTCTCAACGTGCCGTTCGCGGTCGCCGATGCCACCGCGCTGACCGAGGCCGGCTATGTCGGCGAAGACGTCGAGAACATTCTGCTCAAGCTCATCCAGGCCGCGGACTTCGACATTCAGCGCGCCGAGCACGGCATCATCTACATCGACGAGATCGACAAGATCGCCCGCAAGTCCGAGAACCCGTCGATCACCCGCGACGTCTCAGGCGAGGGCGTGCAACAGGCGCTGCTGAAGATCCTCGAGGGCACTCAGGCCTCCGTGCCGCCGCAGGGGGGACGCAAGCATCCGCACCAGGACTTCCTCCAGATCGATACGACGAACGTCCTCTTCATCGTCGCCGGCGCGTTCGCCGGGATGGAGGAGATCGTCGCCGGTCGCAAGGGCAAGCACGGCATCGGCTTCGGTGCCCTGCTCCAGTCGAAGAACGACGAAGAGGACCTCTACGCCGACATCCTGCCCGAGGATCTGCTCAAGTTCGGACTCATTCCCGAGTTCATCGGACGCCTCCCGGTGCTGGCGACCGTGTCGAACCTCGACCGTGCGGCCCTCATGTCCATCCTCACCGAACCGAAGAACGCCTTGGTCAAGCAGTACCAGCGCATGTTCGAGTTCGACAACGTGTCCTTGACGTTCGAGACCGAAGCCCTCGAGGCGATCGCCGACCTTGCTCTGTTGCGCGGCACCGGAGCCCGTGGCCTGCGGTCGATCATGGAAGAGGTGCTGCAGCCGGTCATGTTCGACGTGCCATCGCGTGAGGACATCGCCGAGGTCGTCGTGACCAAGGAGGTCGTCGAATCCAACGTCGCACCGACCCTGGTGCCGAAGACGCGGAACAGGACGAACAAGAAGTCCGCCTGAGCCTCGTAGTCCATGAGGCTCATCGCTGATACCCGCCCGCTGAAGTACGCCGCATTTCGGCGGCTCTGGCTGGCCAACATCGTCACCGTCATCGGTGCCCAGATGACGGTCGTCGCAATACCCGCGCAGATCTTCCACATCACAGGGTCCTCCGGATACGTCGGACTCGCCGGCGCGTTCGGACTTGTTCCGCTCGTCGTGTTCGGCTTGTGGGGCGGGTCCCTGGCCGATGTCATGGACCGTCGCAGGCTGCTGGTGATCTCGACCGTCGGGCTGATCGTCACCAGTGCGATCCTCGCTGTGCTCGCTGTGGCGGCCGTCGACAACGTCTGGCTGCTGCTGTCGGTGTTCTCGATGCAGCAGGCCTTCTTCGGACTCAACCAGCCTGCCCGAGGCGCACTGCTTCCCACGATCATCCCGCTTGACATGCTGCCGGCGGCGAACTCGCTGAACATGACGGTGATGACCCTCGGCGCGGTCGTCGGCCCGGTCATCGGCGGGGCGCTCATCCCTCTCTTCGGATACCAGCTGCTCTACATCCTCGACGCGGTGTTCCTCTTCGCGACGCTCTACGCAGTCATCCGGCTGCCGTCGCTGCTGCCGAAGAAGCAGCCGGATACACGCTCAGGGTTCAAAGGCATCGTCGACGGATTCCAGTACCTGGGGACCAACACCGTCGTCATGGTCTCCCTGCTCGTCGACATCATCGCCATGGTCTTCGGCATGCCTCGCGCCTTGTTTCCCCAGATCGCCGCCGAGACCTTCGGCGGACCACCCGAAGGCGGCATCGTCTTCTCCCTGCTCTTCGCCGCGCTGGCCGGCGGCAGCGCCCTGGCCGGGATCTTCTCCGGCTGGGTCTCGAAGGTCGAACGCCAGGGGCTGGCAGTGATCGTCGCGATCAGTGTCTGGGGCGGCGCAATGACAGTCTTCGGGCTCTCCCTCGAACTCGCCTCGGGCTTCTGGCTGGCCGCACTCATCATTGCGCTCTGCGGCCTGGCTGTCGGCGGGGGAGCGGACATCATCTCCTCGGCCTTCCGGTCGACGATGCTCCAGGAGGCGGCCACCGATGACATGCGCGGTCGCATGCAGGGTGTGTTCATCGTCGTCGTCGCCGGAGGACCGAGGATCGCCGACGTGCTGCACGGTTCGGTCGCCGCCGTCTCGAACACCACCATCGCCACGGCCGGCGGCGGAATCGCCGTCATCGTCCTCGTCCTCACGTGTGCAGTCATCTTCCCCGCCTTCGTGAAGTACCGAGTCGAACGCGGCGGCCGCGACCATACCGTGGTCGCCGACTGACCGCTGCCCGCAGACTGCGAGACACCGCCGGAGCGCCGAAACCACGGCGTGTGCACAGTGGTCTCGGCGCTCCGGCGGTGTCTCGAAGAGTCCGGGGTCAGCCCTGAGCGGCTGAATACACGGCGTTCTCGGCGGGCTGGACGACGACGAAGCCCGGACCGTGGAAGGCCAGCTGGATCGATTCGCCGGAGCCGCGGCCGAAGAACGTGCCGACGCTGACATCGGTCTTGATCTGCGGGGCCAGGGCCGATGACCAGCAGACGGCCGCCTGCGGGTCGACGAACGTCGGCTGCTGAGAGCAGTCGAGCACCATCGGCTCGCCCTTGCAGCAGATGGCAGCGGTGCCCTGCCCGGCGAGTTCGAGGTTGAACAGTCCCGAGCCGCTGACCATGGCACCGACTCCGCCCTTGATCCGCTTGATCTCCCAGTTCAGAGCATCGTCGAAGGCGAGCAGGTTCGAGGTGTTGACCGTCAGGGCATCCTGGGGTCCTTCGAGGGCCATCATGAAGATGTTCGAGGCCTCGCGGGCGAAGAAGATCTCTCCGTGACCCTCGACGCGCATGACGTTGCCGCCCTCACCGGTCGCGGCCTTCTTCATGAATTGCCCGACCGACTTCGAACCCTGGTGGGTGAAGCGGACATCGCCCTGATAGGCGACCATGGCGCCTTTGGTGGCGATCATCGGAGCGTTCGGGGTGATCACCGTGCGCAGCATCTTCTTCGACTGCAGGGTCCAGCGATCCTGGTTCTGGATTTCGGCATTGCGCTGGGAAAAGAGTTCGCTTCTCATGTTCCACAGGCCTTTCGGTCAGGACGGAATTCCGTACTTCTTCGGTTGTCGGATCCATCCTACGTGGACGCCCGAACGGTGAGAGCGGCTTTCGTGTGCCGATCCGGGAACAAGCGCGCCGAGGCGGTCTGACGCTGTGACACAGATGCAGGAGACCCCGCGGTCTTGCGCTTCCCGCCTACAACGGGAAGCGCAAGACCGCGGGGTCTCCCAGCCGAGTCCGGCGATCAGGCCGGTTCGACGAAGCTGACATCGCCGATCGTGATCGTGTCCCCGGACTCCTCGGTGACGAGCTTCTCGATGCGGCCGGCGGCGCGAAGATCGCCTTCCGCCGAGCGGATCGCCGACACGATCGCGGCCGGAGCCTGGATCGTGATTGCGGCGACGCCGGTCTTCTGCGAGACCTTGGCCTCGGTCTTCGTCCGTCGGATCTCGGTGAGCGCGGCCGCGACCGAGGCGAGCAGCTCCGGATCCACCGAGGCCTCCGGGACGCTGAGCGACTCATCGGCCGGCCAGGTCGCGCGGTGGACCGAGCCGGTGCGCCACCACGACCAGACCTCTTCGGTGACGAAGGGCATGAACGGCGCGAACAGGCGCAGCAGCACATCGAGCGCGGTGGCGAGCGTGACATGCGCCGAGACCTGGTCATCGCTGCCGGTCGCCCCGTACGAACGGTCCTTGACGAGTTCGACGTAGTCGTCGGTGAACTCCCAGAAGAAGCTCTCGGCCGCGCGGAGGGCATGAGCATAGTCGTACGCGGCCATGTGGGTACCGGCCTGATCGACGACCTCGGCGAGCTTCGCCAGGAGCGCCCGGTCGAGGTCGTGAGTGACGGACCCCAGCTGCCCGATGAGCCCCTCATGGACGCCCTGTGCGAGGGCGAACTTCGAAGCATTGAGCAGCTTCATCGCCAGGCGTCGGCCGATCTGCATCTGTGTCACGTCATAGGCGGTGTCCGCGCCGAGCTTGGCGCTGGCGGCCCAGTAGCGCACGGCGTCGGGACCGTAGCCGGGTTTGGCCTCGGCGAGGATGTCGGAGGGGACGACGACATTGCCCTTGGACTTCGACATCTTCTTCCGGTCGGGATCGAGGATCCAGCCGGACAGTGCCGCATGCTTCCACGGAGCCGCGTCGTTGAGCGAATTCGCCCGGACGACGGTCGAGAACAGCCAGGTGCGGATGATGTCGTGTCCCTGCGGACGCAGATCGAAGGGGAAGACCTTGTCGAAGAACTCCTCGTCACGCGACCAGCCGCCGAGGAGCTGCGGAGTCAGCGACGAGGTCGCCCAGGTGTCGAGGACGTCCGGGTCGGCGGTGAAGCCGCCGGGCACATCACGCTGGTCCTCTGTGAAACCGGCTGGCGCCTCGGCGATGGGATCGACCGGCAGCGATTCGGGCACGATCGGGTTGTCGTAGTCCGGGGTCCCATCGGAATCGAGGCGGTACCACAGGGGGATCGGCACACCGAAGTACCGCTGCCGGGAGACGAGCCAGTCGCCGTTGAGGTTCTCCACCCAGTTCTCGTAGCGAGAGCGCATGAACGACGGGTGCCATTCGATCTCACGGCCGCGAGCGATGAGCGCATCCCGCAGCTCCGCCGAGCGACCGCCGTTGCGGATGTACCACTGACGGCTGGTGACGACCTCGAGAGGCTTGTCGCCCTTCTCATAGAACGGCACCGGATGGGTGATGGGCTCGATCTCTCCGATGAGGTCACCGGAGTCGATGAGCATCTGGGCGATGTCCTTGCGCGCAGTGAACGTCGTCCTGCCGGCCAGGGCCTCGTAGTTGGCCACAGCGTCGGGCTTCGGCGAGGCGGCGATCCACTCGGGCACCTCGAGTCCCAGACGACCGCCGCGGTTGATCACCGCGCGGGTCGGCAGGTCGAGTTCGCGCCACCAGGTGACGTCGGTGAGGTCGCCGAAGGTGCAGACCATGGCGATGCCGGTGCCCTTGTCGGATTTCGCGAGCTCATGAGCGCGGACCTCGACGCTGACGCCGAAGAGTGGTGAGACGACGTTCGTTCCGAACAGCGACGCATAGCGTTCGTCATCGGGATGGGCGACGAGGGCGACCACGGCGGGAATGAGCTCCGGTCGCGAAGTGAGGATGATGATCGGCTCCGATGAGGTGTCGGCCAGTCCGTCGGCTCCCTCGGGGAAGAACTTCACCTTGTGGTAGGCGCCTTCCTTCTCCCGGTCCTCGAGTTCGGCCTGTGCCACAGCGGTGCCGAAGGTGACATCCCACATCGTCGGCGCGTCCTGGGAATACGCGTGGCCGCGGGCGAGATCGGTGAGGAACGCCCGCTGACTCACGGCACGCGAATCATCGTCGATCGTGCGGTAGGTGTACGTCCAGTCCACGGACAGGCCGGTGGAGCGGAAGAGGTCCTCGAAGACCTGTTCGTCCTCGGCCGAGAGCCGTTCGCAGAGTTCGATGAAGTTCCGGCGGGAGATCTTCACGAAGTCGCGCGAGTTCTTCGGAGCCTTCTCCGGAGGCTGGAAGTCCGGATCATAGGCCTGGCCGGGATCGCACGTCACGCCGTAGTAGTTCTGCACCCGGCGTTCGGTGGGCAGTCCGTTGTCGTCCCAGCCCAGGGGGTAGAACACGTTCTTGCCCTGCATCCGCTGGTAGCGGGCGATGATATCGGTCTGCGTGTAGGAGAACACATGGCCGACGTGCAGCGACCCCGAGGCTGTCGGCGGGGGAGTGTCGATCGAGTAGACCTGCGCACGATCGGTCTCGGCATCGAATGCGTAGACGCCCGACTCACTCCACTGGGCATCCCATTTGTCCCGCAGGCCCTCGAGGGCCGGCTTGTCAGGCAGATTCACTGACTCGTGCGTCGAGTCCGAAAAGGCAGGTGTGTTCATAACTGCTGATTTTCTCACCCGGTGAGCATTCGGCCAAACCGGTCAGCGCCCGTCGGCCAGGTGGCCCGTCTCACATCCTGAAGAGCAGGTGAGACGAGAAGGTGAAGGACAATGAGATTATTGCCCTATGGCGCCCCTGGACCGAATTCCGACCGAGAATCCGCCGGCCACCTCGACGGTCTGGATGAATCCTGCCCGAGTGATCGCGATCGTCGCCGTCGTCGCCATCCATTCCCTCGGCACCATCGTCGAGACGAACTTCGCGGATATGGGCCCGGACTGGTGGCTGGCGAACGTTCTCGACTCCGCCTGCCGGTGGTCCGTGCCCGTCTTCATCATGGTCTCCGGCGCGTTGGCGTTGGATCCCGAGCGCGGAAACAAGCCGCGGAAGTTTCTGTCCAAGCGTGTCTGGCGAATCGGCATCCCGCTCGTCTTCTGGACGCTGGTGTATGTGCTCTTCCGCCGCTTCTACCTCCAGCCGGACAGCGACTGGAATCCCGGGATCGCGATCCTCACCGGTTCGCCGTTCGTCCAGCTCTACTTCCTCTACGTGCTCGCGGGCCTGACCCTGCTCACCCCGTTCTTCCGGCTGCTCAGCGTGCACGGCTCTCGACGCCTGCAGTGGGGCACGGGCCTGATCTTCCTCGGCATCGGGATGCTCGACCAGTGGGTGTCGATGATCTTCGACGTCGGTGAGGCCAATATCGCCACACGGTTCCTGCCCATGGCCGGTTTCTACATCCTCGGGTGGGTGCTGCGCGACATCGTCCTGTCGGTGCGCGGGGCAGTGCTCGCCTGGCTTGCTCTGCTCGCCGCGATCACGGGCACCGCCGTGTGGGCGGGACTCGGTCCCGGAGACAAACCGTGGATGTTCCCCTATGAGTATCTCGCCCCCGGCGTCGTCGTCTCGTCGCTGGCGGCCTATCTGCTGCTGCACTTCCATCTGCGTCGCGGATTCGGTCTGCTGCACCGCTTCTACCCGTATTCCTTCGGTGTCTTCCTCCTCCATCCGCTCATCCTCTACCCCGTGCGCAATCACATGGGACTGCCGACGACGATTCCCGGGGTCCTGCTCCATGCCGTCGTCATGCCGCTTGCGTACGCGCTCGTGTGCGCGGCGATCACCTGGGTGGCCGTGAAGATACCCGGCGTCCGCGCGGTCTTCGGCGAGGGTGGACCGCGCAATCCACACTCCCGGCCCAGGGCACCACTGATGCGGCGTCGATCCGCGGAACCCGCCGCGCAGCTGCAGGAGGACTCGTAGACTGAAACGCGACACCAGGTCGCCCGCGCGACCGGACACCGCGAAGAAGGAGAACACAGATGGAGACTCTCAGGGCAGTCGTCACGGGTGCCAGCTCAGGCATCGGTGCGGCCACGGTGCGGCAGCTGCGTGAACGAGGATGGGACGTTGTGGCCGTGGCCCGACGTGAGGACAGGCTCAAGGCCCTCGCCGAGGAGACCGGAGCCGACTACATCGTCGCTGACCTCACCGATGACGCCGCCGTGGCAGCCATGGCCGAGCAGGTCCTGGCCGGGGGAGCAGTGCACTCACTCGTCGCGAATGCCGGTGCCGCATTCGGCACCGACACCGTGGCCGAGGCCTCCGTCGACGGATGGCGGGACATGTTCGAGATCAACGTGCTCGGCGTCCTCCGGACGGTCAAGGCGCTCCTGCCCGCCCTCATCGAGTCCGGTCGCGGAGACATCGTCGTGATGTCCTCGACCGCCGGACACCAGGCCTACGAAGGCGGAGGCGGCTACGTCGCGGCCAAGCACGGTTCGCACTCGATGGCGGCGACACTGCGCCTCGAACTCGCAGGCGAACCCGTGCGCGTCATCGAGATCGCCCCCGGAATGGTCGCCACCGACGAATTCAGCGTCAAACGCCTCGGCGGCGACGCATCGAAGGCGGCGAAGGTCTACGAGGGCGTCGAGAAGCCGCTGACCGCCGAGGACGTCGCCGATGCCGTGGTCTACACCCTGACTCGGCCACACCACTTCAACGTCGATCTCATGGTCATCCGACCCATCGCGCAGGCAGCTCAGCACAAGGTGGCACGCAACAAGGGGCTGTGAGTCCTCTCCGCTCCACTGAGGCCGTCCGCCGACCATCACCGGAGACCACTCGGTGTCGAAACAGCACAGCCCCTGCCGAGTGGTCTCCGGCGGAGTCGACGGTATACGATTGGAGTGCGTCGATCCGGCCATCACCGGGGAGCATCCGGAAGAACGGGTCCACGGCTGCACACGACCGCCTCGGCGGACGAATGCGCCGCGACCTCAGTAGAACCGGACGGGTGGACCCGTCAGCGTCCTGAGAATGAGCGATCCACGGCACGGCCCCATCGGGGCGGGCTGCGGATAAGCGAGGTGGTACCGCGGCAACTGTCGTCCTCGTGACAGTGACCGCAGTGACCCAGAAGGACGCTCATGACCCAGCCTCTCTATCCCAAGGTTTCGACCTCGGCCTTCGGCCTCTCCAGTTCTCCGAACTTCCCAGCCATCGAAGATGCCGTGCTGGCCTACTGGCAGGAGGACGACACCTTCACAGCCTCGATCGACCAGCGCGATCCCGGTGAGAACGGCGAGAACGAGTTCGTCTTCTACGACGGCCCTCCCTTCGCCAACGGCCTGCCCCACTACGGTCATCTGCTCACCGGCTACGTCAAGGACGTCGTTCCCCGCTTCCAGACGATGCGCGGGAAGAAGGTCGACCGCCGCTTCGGCTGGGACACGCACGGACTGCCTGCCGAGCTCGAGGCCGAACGTCAGCTGGGCATCACCGACAAGTCGGAGATCGGCCGTATGGGTCTGGCCGCCTTCAATGACGCCTGCCGCTCCTCCGTGCTGCGCTACACGAAGGAGTGGGAGGAATACGTCACCCGTCAGGGTCGCTGGGTCGACTTCGACAACGATTACAAGACGCTCAATGTCGAATACATGGAAAGCGTCATCTGGGCCTTCAAACAGCTCTGGGACAAGGGGCTGGTGTACGAGGGGTACCGCGTCCTGCCCTACTGCTGGAAGGACGAGACACCGCTGTCGAACCATGAGCTGCGCATGGACGACGATGTCTACAAGATGCGTCAGGACCCGGCAGTGACGGTCGGCTACAAGCTCACCGACGCCGATGAATGGGTCCTCATCTGGACCACCACACCATGGACCGTGCCCTCGAACCAGGCCGTGGCCGTCAACCCGGACATCCCGCTCGTCGCGGTCGTTGCCGATGAGGACGGTGCTGAGGAGCTCCAGGGCAAGACCCTCATCCTCGCGCAGGCCCGCCTCGGCGCCTACGCTCGCGAACTCGGCGAGAACCCGCAGGTGCTGCGCACCTTCCCAGGCAGCGAACTCGTCGGCCGCTCCTACGAACCTCCGTTCGGATACTTCGAGGGCCGTCAGGAGGAGTTCGGCGAGCGGATGCACACGATCCTCGCCGCGGACTTCGTCACCGTCGAGGACGGCACCGGCATCGTCCACCAGTCACCTGCCTTCGGTGAGGAGGACAAGGAACTCACCGACTCCTACGGCATCACCGCCGCGCGCCCCGTCGACGATGCGGGACGCTTCGACTCGACCGTGCCCGACTACGCCGGTGAGCAGGTCTTCGACGCGAACAAGGCGATCATCAAGGACCTGCGCAACCACACCGGACCGGTCTCCGGCCGCAACGCCCTGCTCGTCCGCCACGAATCCTACGAGCACTCCTACCCGCACTGCTGGCGCTGCCGCAACCCGCTGATCTACCGTGCGGTGTCGTCCTGGTTCGTTCGCGTCACGGAGTTCAAGGACCGGATGGTCGAACTCAACGAGCAGATCAACTGGGTGCCCGACAACGTCAAGCACGGCCAGTTCGGCAAGTGGCTCGAGAACGCCCGCGATTGGTCGATCTCCCGCAACCGCTTCTGGGGCTCTCCCATCCCGGTGTGGATCTCCGACGACCCGTCCTACCCGCGCACCGATGTCTACGGCTCCCTGGCCGAGATCGAGGCCGACTTCGGTCGCCTCCCCCTCAACGACGACGGCGAGGTCGACCTGCACCGTCCGTGGGTCGACGACCTCACCCGGCCGAATCCGGACGATCCCACCGGTAAGTCCGCGATGCGCCGCATTCCGGAGATCTTCGACGTCTGGTTCGACTCGGGGTCGATGAGCTACGCCCAAGTGCACTATCCGTTCGAGAACTCCGAATGGTTCGACAACCACTTCCCGGCCGACTTCATCGTCGAATACGTGGGTCAGACCCGCGGCTGGTTCTACCTGCTCCACGTGCTCGCTACGGCGATCTTCGACCGCCCCGCGTTCACGAACTGCATCTCCCACGGCATCGTGCTCGGCTCCGACGGGCAGAAGATGTCGAAGTCGCTGCGCAACTACCCCGACGTCAACGAGGTGTTCAACCGCGACGGCTCGGACGCGATGCGCTGGTTCCTCATGGCCTCGTCGATCCTGCGCGGCGGCAACCTCGTCGTCACCGAACAGGGCATCCGCGACGGCGTCAGGCAGGTCGTGCTGCCCCTGTGGAACACGTGGCAGTTCTTCGCGACCTACTCCAACGCCGCCGACGGCCCCGACGGTGAGCAGTCCGGCTATCAGGCACAGCCCCGATACGACTCCACCCAGGTCCTCGACCGGTACCTGCTGGCGAAGACCCACGACCTCATCGCCGAGTTCGCCGAAGCGATGGAGGGCCTCGACATCTGGGCCGCCTGCGAACTCGTCCGCAGCTACCTCGACATGCTCACGAACTGGTATGTGCGCCGCTCGCGCCGTCGGTTCTGGGACGGGACGGCTGACACGCACGAGTCCTTCGACGTGTTCTTCACCTGCCTCGAGGCCTTCTGCCGCGTCGCCGCCCCGCTGCTGCCGTTCACGATCGAAGAGATCTACCGCGGGCTGACCGGGCAGCGCTCCGTCCACCTCGCCGACTACCCCGACGCCGAGGCGTTCCCCGCCGATGCCGATCTCGTCGCGGCCATGGACCTCACTCGCGACATCTGCTCGACGGCGTCCTCGGTGCGCAAGGCCAACCAGCTGCGTGTGCGCCTGCCGCTGGCGAGCCTGACCGTGGCCACGGACACCGACCTCGGTGAGGACTTCACGACGATCATCGCCGATGAGCTCAACGTCCGCACCGTCGATGTCCTCGATGTCGCCGAGGCCGAAGCCGCGGGGTTCTCGCTGTCGCAGAACCTCGTCGTCAACGCCCGCGCCGCCGGACCTCGCCTGGGCAAGCAGGTCCAGCAGGTCATCAAGGCCTCGAAGACAGGCGACTGGTCGGTCGCGGCCGACGGCACCGTGGTCAGCGGCGGAATCGAACTCCTCGACGGCGAATACACCCTTGAGGCCGTCGCCGAATCGGGCACCGACGGGATGGAGCTCGCCGCCCTCGACTCGGGATTCCTCGCGCTCGACACGCGGGTCACCCCGGAGCTCGAGGCCGAAGGCATGGCCCGCGACACCGTGCGCGCCGTCCAGGGCATCCGCAAACAGCTCGACCTGCACATCTCCGACCGGATCTCCGTGACGATCGAGACCACCCCCGAGGTGGCTGCTGCCCTCGAACCCCATGCCGACCTCATCGCGGGGGAGACCCTGACCACGTCGCTGACGTTCGGCTCGGCCGAGGGGGCCGGGGATCTCTTCGTCCCTGAGGAGCTGCCCGCGGGAACCCGTCTGGCGGTGGCTCGGGCATGAGTGAGGAGGAGGCCACCCGCGCCGAACTCGCTCGGGTCTACGCCCTGCTGCTGGCCAGGGCAGGAGAGACTCAGGTCGAGCTGCGCCTCGACGCCACCCGACGCGCATGCGAGGTCCTCGGCGACATCCACACGGCGGCTCCTGTCATCACGGTGACCGGAACGAACGGCAAGACGTCGACGGCTCGGATGCTCGACTCGCTGATCACCGCACACGATCTGCGGGTCGGCCGGTTCACCAGCCCCCACCTGCACTCGGTGACCGAGCGGATCTCCGTCGACGGCGCACCGGTGCCCGAGGCGACGTTCGTGCGGATCTATGACGAGATCGCTCCGTACCTCGACATCGTCGATGAGCAGCTGGAAGCCGAAGGACGAGCGAAGCTCACGTACTTCGAGGCCCTCACCGTCCTCGCCTTCGCGGTCTTCGCCGACGCGCCCGTCGACGTCGTCGTCACCGAGGTGGGGATGGGCGGAGCATGGGATTCGACGAACGTCGCCGATGCTCAGGTGTGCGTGTTCACGAAGATCGGACTGGACCACCAGGCGTTCCTCGGAGACACGATCGAGGAGATCGCCGCCACCAAGGCCGGCATCCTCGATCGCAGCGTCGATCCCTCCCCGGCCCCGGCCCCCGTGGCGGTGAGCGCGGTGCAGGACGAGGCGGCGCAGACCGTGCTCGACGCCGAGGCGGCCCGACGTGAGGTCCCGCTGCTGAGCGAGGACCGGGACTTCCGACTCCTCGACCGGCAGCGCGCCGTCGACGGCCAGCTCATCACGGTGCAGGGGCGCCGGGACGTCTACTCCGACCTGTTCGTGCCCCTGCACGGGATCCACCAGGCACACAATGCCGCGGTAGCGATCGTCGCCGCCGAAGCGTTCCTCGGCGCCGAGGACAAGCCTCTCGACGCCGAAACGGTGGCCGAGGGCCTGGCACGGGTGACGTCCCCCGGACGGGCCGAGCTCGTGCGCACCGGACCGAGCGTCGTCGTCGACGGGGCGCACAACCCCGATGCGGCGCACGTGCTGGCCGACACCCTCGACGAGGCGTTCGACTTCGACTACGTCGTCATGGTCATGGCGATGCTCGGCGACAAGGACATCGGCGGAGTGCTCGAAGAGCTCCACCGCAGCGCCGACGTGTTCATCGTCAGCGAGACGCTCAGCGCTCGTGCGCTGCCGGCGGAGGAACTCGCCGAGGCGGCCCGCGAGTGGGTCGATGAGGATTCCGTCATCGTCACCCCCGACCTCAACGCCGCATTGATGAAGGCCATCGATCTCGCGAACTCCGTCGACGCGAAGAGCCCGGGAATCGTCGTCACCGGGTCGCTCTACACCGTCGCCGAAGCCCGCCTGCTGCTCGGCAAGGGAGAGGACCAGTGAAGTCGAAGTATCCCGTTCTGTGCGGATCGATCCTCATCTGCGAACTCTTCGTCGTCTATTTCGCCGTGCTCACGGCCTTCGGGCTGCAGGTGAAAGCGGCGCAGACGCTCACTCTCGGCCAGCTGCTCATCGGAGCCTCGGTCATCGCCGTGCTTGCGATCGTCGGTGTGGTCATGCTGCCGCGTCGCATCGGGCAGCGACGGCCAGGCGTGATCATCGGCTGGATCGTGCAGGTTCTGCTGCTGGCCTCGGGGTTCGTCGTCACGTCGATGTTCTTCGTCGCCGCCCTCTTCATCGCCCTGTGGGCGGTGGCGGTGTACTGGTCGGCGCGGATCGACCGTGAGGTCGCCGCACGCGAATGACACCTGCTCACACCCGGTCAGTGCCGCCTCGGCGCCCGGGTAAACTGTGGACCGACGTCCACTCGAACTTGGAAGGACCGGAATGGAACGCACTCTCATTCTCATCAAACCCGATGGGGTCGCCCGCGGACTCGTCGGGCAGATCGTCGCCCGTATCGAGGCCAAGGGCTACCGGATCGATGCGCTGAATCTGCGCACGGCCACGTCCGAGGAGCTGGCCGCCCACTACGCCGAACACGAAGGCAAGCCGTTCTACCAGCCGCTGGTCGATTTCATGTCGGAGGGCCCGATCGTCTCCATCATCGCCTCGGGGCAGGGTGTCATCCCCGGTTTCCGCTCGCTCGCCGGCGCCACCGACCCGACCTCGGCGGCGCCCGGCACGATCCGCGGCGACCTGGGACGTGACTGGGGAGAGAAGGTGCAGAAGAACCTCGTCCACGGCTCCGACTCCGAAGAGTCCGCCGAACGGGAGATCGGCATCTGGTACCCCGCCTGAGACAAGCCGAAAAGCTGAGGGCGCCCCACCACGTGGTGGGGCGCCCTCAGCTTCTCCGCTTCGGTCAGCTGTTCAAATCAGGGTGGAGAAGAAGGACCAGAACTGGACGACGATGCAGGCGACAATGATGAGCATCCACAGCACCGACAAGGCGACGTTCTCCTTGGCCAGCACGCGCACGATCGGAGACTGCGCCGCACCCGAACCGAATCGTCCGGCGAGCACGTTGTGCGCGGTGACGGCGACGAACATCGGGATCGTCACCGTCCATACGATGATGCACCAGGGACAGCCGACGCCGATCCGATAGATCGAGACGTAGAAGAGGAACATCACGAGGACCACGCCGAGGGCGAGTCCGATGTTGAGCCCGACCATCACCCATCCGGGCAGCTTCGTCCCGGCGAGGAGGAGGACTCCGAGCAGGAGCGGGAAGACGAAGGCGGCGATGCCCAGCAGCTGATTCGGGAAGCCGAAGAGTTCGGACTCCGGATGCTCCATGACCGAACCGCACGAGAAGAAGGGGTTGAGGTCGCAGGAGAGGACGACGTCGGGATGAGCGAGCTTGTCGTACTTCTCCGCCGAGAGTGAGAACGACGCGAGGAAGCCGATCACAGAGGCGACGATGAGGAAGATGCCGAAGGGAGCGCGTCGGAGCACCCACGCCGAGGCGGCCGATTCGGTTTCGACGTCGGCGGAAAGAGTCTGTTCACTGTTCACCCCTCAAGAATGCCTGCCCACGACCCGAGCGGCAAACCCCGCCCCGGCGACACCTCAGCGGAAGCGGACATGTGTGACATAATGGGATGACGGATACCTGCTCTCACACCGAGCAGGAGAAGTGCCTCCACCGAGTCGAGGGTACGACCTCGCAGGTCGACAACAAGATGAGGCAGCACCGAAGGCCTACGCGCTGAGCGCGAGCCGGACGTGCCATCCACAAGTTTCGGTCCGTCCGAGGACCATGCAAGGATCCGAAGATCCGTACGGTGTGGACGGCGTCTTCGGACTGGGAGAAACGATGAACGATACGTCGAACGACGGCACAGAGTCGACCGATCCGACCGAAGGCATCCTCGCCGATCTGGCGAATCTGCAGCAGTCGGCACACGCCAAGGGCAATGCCCATGACGACGTCAACGACAGCGTGCGTGCGCGACTCGATGACATCGCCGAGGCGGCCGAATCGCTGCGTACGGGCGAAGCCGATGATGACGAAGACGGACCGGTTGAGCCGGCGCAGCGCAGCCGAGACCCGAAACCCGCCCGCGACGCCGTCGCCAACCGGGGACTCGTATTCGAATCCTTCGTCCGCGGAGATGCGGCAGACGATGAGACCGATACGGACGAGGAAGACGAGAGCGACGACGCCGGGGACTCGGCGGCCGGACAGAGTCCGGTGCGCTTCGATCCGCGCAACCCTTTCGCCGCACCCGCACCTGCAGCGGCCACCCCGGCAGAACCGCGGTCGACTCCGTCCGTGCCTCCGGCCGGCGGTCTGATCTTCCAGGTCCCGAGCGCCGAACACGCCGAGGTCGTGCAGATCGAGGACGATGACTCCGATGACGACTGGGACGACTCCGAGGACACCGACGACACCGCGTCCGAGCGTCGTGACGACCAGGACGACGAGACCTCGAACGGCCCGCGTCGTCGCCGTGGAGGACGCGGGCGCCGCTCGCGCAGCCGCGATGACTCCGACGACGACGCAGACGGAAAGACCGCGGACGCCGCGGACGACTCCTCCGACGATGACGAGTCCGAGAAGGACGGCTCACGTTCCTCGCGACGGGGTTCGCGCTCGAATTCCCGCGCCTCGAAGCACAAGTCCGACTCCGAATCGCAGGACGATCACGCGAAATCCGACGACGAGAAGTCCGAAGCATCGAAGAACGACGATTCGCAGTCCGATGACGCCGATGATGACGATGACTCCGAGGGCGGATCGCGTCGTCGTCGCCGTCGCCGGTCGCGCAACCGCGGAACCGACCGTGACGAGGTCACCTCGCTGAAGGGCTCGACCCGACTGGAGGCCAAGCGCCAGCGTCGCAAGGAAGGTCGCGAAGCCGGACGTCGCCGCCCCATCATCACCGAGGCAGAGTTCCTCGCTCGCCGGGAATCCGTCGAACGCACGATGCTCGTGCGCGAAAGCGGCGACCAGACGCAGCTCGTCGTCGTCGAAGACGGCATCGCCGTCGAGCACTACCTCAAGGAGAACCGCCAGCAGGCCTCCCTCATCGGCAACGTGTACCTGGGCAAGGTCCAGAACGTGCTGCCGAGCATGGAAGCGGCGTTCATCGACATCGGCAAGGGCCGCAATGCCGTGCTCTACGCCGGTGAGGTCAACTGGGACGCTCTCGGCATGGACGGCAAGGCACGCCGCATCGAAACCGCTCTGAGCCCCGGCGACTCCGTCCTCGTCCAGGTGACGAAGGATCCGATCGGGCACAAGGGTGCGCGTCTGACCAGTCAGATCTCGCTGCCGGGACGGTTCCTCGTCTACGTCCCCGGCAACTCGATGACCGGGATCTCCCGGAAGCTTCCGGACAATGAGCGAGCACGGCTGAAGAAGCTGCTCAAGGAACTCGTCGGCGATTCGAACGGCGTCATCGTGCGCACCGCAGCCGAAGGTGCCGCGGACACCGACCTGTCCCGCGATGTGGAGCGACTCGCCAAGCGCTGGGAGACGATCGAGAAGAAGTCGAAGTCGACGAAGGTGCTCGCCCCGCAGCTGCTCTACAGCGAGCCGGACATGATCGTGCGCATCATCCGCGACGTCTTCAACGAAGACTTCAACTCGCTCGTCATCGACGGCGACGGAGCCTGGAACACCATCCACGAATACGTCGAATCCGTGGCCCCGGATCTCCTCGAACGGGTCCACCGCTACAACGAGGACGAGGGCATCTTCGATCACTATCGGATCGAAGAGCAGATCCAGAAGGCCCTGCAGCGCACCGTCAACCTGCCCTCAGGCGGTTCGCTCGTCATCGACCGCACCGAGGCGATGACGGTCGTCGACGTCAACACCGGCAAGTTCACCGGTTCCGGCGGCAACCTCGAAGAGACCGTGACCCGCAACAACCTCGAAGCGGCCGAAGAGGTCATCCGACAGGTCCGTCTGCGCGACCTCGGCGGCATCATCGTCGTCGACTTCATCGACATGGTCCTCGAATCGAACCGTGACCTCGTGGTGCGCCGCCTCGTCGAATGCCTGGGCCGTGACCGGACGAAGCATCAGGTCGCCGAGGTGACCTCGCTGGGACTCGTGCAGATGACCCGCAAGCGCATCGGCACGGGACTGGCCGAGTCGATGGTCAGCGCCGGCGCTGACCTCAGCGGACGCGGACTCCTGCTGCCCGGATCCGAAGAGGACGGTACGAAGGCCCACCGCGGGAACCGTTCGTCGAACAGTGAGGGCCGTCGCGATCGGAAGCGGCGGGGGGACTCCGGGGCGAAGTCCAAGCAGAACGAGAGTGAGCCGCAGGAGGACTCCGTGTCCTCGGACGCTTCGCGCTCTGCCGTCGCCGCGATCGCCAAAGCCACCCTGAAGAAGGACGAATCCGATGCCGGGAACGGCGACGAGAAGTCCGGCGGCGAAGGCAGCGGCAAGGGCCGTTCACGCTCGCGCAACGGTCGTCGCCGCTCGAACTCCCGGAATGCGGAGTCGAATCCGGACACCGAGACCGGCGCCGCCTCCGAGGCGAACCACGGCGCCGATGCCACGATCGAGAAGAAGGCCGATGAGAACGCGAAGGCCGCTGAGAATGCCGAACCGGCCGTCGCACCGGCTCCTGCGCCGGTCCCTGAGGAGCCGAAGGATCTGCCGCTGATGATCGGCGCCGATACCGAGACGAAGGTCGCGGCCGCCGCTCCCGTGAAGCGCAGTCCGGTCCCGAAGCGGAGCGAGGCGCCGAAGAAGGCTGCAGAGCCCAAGCAGGAGCAGCTGCCCGCCTCGTTCGTCATCATCGGCGAAGACTGAGTCCGACCGAGTGATCGGTTCGGGACCGAGCCCCGGTGCCGGCCCGACAGCGCAGAAGCGCCCCGCGACGGAGACTCCGTCACGGGGCGCTTCGGTGATGATGAGCCGCATCGGCCCGGCGCGCTCGGCCGTCTCCGACGCAGCCGCCGGACGACCGCGACCGACTCAGCCTGCCGACTGCTGATTGCGCGTCGTGCTGATCGTCGGCTGTGCCGCCTGGTCTCCGCACAGGACGATCATGAGGTTCGAGACCAGATCGCTGCGCTCGGCCTGACCGAGCCTGACGATCTGTCGGCCCTCGATCTCTTCGATGGCGGTCTCGACCATTCCCACTGCACCCTCGACGATGAGCTGCCGGGCGGCGACGACCGCAGTCGCCTGCTGCCGCTGGAGCATCGCCCGGGCGATCTCCGGGGCGTAGGCCAGCTGCGTGATGCGGGATTCGATGATCGTCACCCCTGCTGCCATCACTCGCGCGGCCACCTCGTCGGAGAGGCGCGACGTGATCTCATCGGCGTTGTCGCGCAAGGACATCCGCCGCGGATCCGAGGAGTCGTAGGCATAGGAGTTCGCGATGTGACGGACTGCTGTCTCCGCCTGGATGGCAACGAACTCCTCGAAGTCGTCGACCTCGAACATCGCCTGCGCGGTGTCCTTGACCTGCCAGACGACGACGGCGCCGATCTCGATCGGATTGCCGTCGAGATCATTGACCTTGAGCGTCGACGTCTCGTGGTTGCGGATGCGGGTCGACACCTGGTCCTTCGTGTAGAAGGGATTGACGAAGCGCAGTCCCGACTGGCGGACCGTGCCGACATACTTTCCGTAGAGCTGGAGAACGACGGCATGGCCGGGTGCCACCGAAGTACAGCCCTTGAACAGGAACATCGACGCGATGAAGGAGATCACACCGAGGACGATGAGGATGACCCCGAGCGCGGCCTGCGCGAATGTCAGCACGAAGCCGATGACGGCGAGGAGCACGGCCAGGAGGAGCAGGGCGATGGCACCGATGATGGCGAAGTAGCCGGACACGCCGCCTGCGGGCTTCTCGCGCACACGCTCACCGTCGGGGGAGACGATGCGCGGCGGGGCCGATCCGTTCGGTCCCGCCGCGGAGGTGGGGCCGGGCTGAGCAGACCGACGAGGGGTGCGGTTCCCCCGCTGCGGATCAGCACCGGGCTGACCGGCCGGGCCGGGCTGTGCCTGACCGCCGCCGGGTGGGCCGTACGCATGAGGAGAGTCGGCCGATGCCGAGGAACCGACCTGAGAACCCTGCGACCCGAAATGACCGTTCGGATTCGACACAGGTTCGGCACCCGGATACGCGGCGGGCTGAGCATGGCCATCCTGCGAATGCGGGGTCTGACTCACCGCTGGGGCAGGGCCGCGATGCGGGGGCTGATTCGGTGGGGGACCTTGCTGCTGTGGGTTCTGAGTCATGCTCCCAGTCTAGGTCAGCGAATGAGACGCGGGTCTCAGATACGGCGGACCGACGGAGTTGGATAACGTTTCCATAACCGAACCGGGGGCGACCTCCGAGATTGCTTGAATGTGACATGGATCTCAGGAAGTTTGGCTGACCATGAACACCTTACAACTGACAGCAGAGCCGGTCTCTCCGGTCGACGATGCCATCAACACCTGGTTCGATCCGATCGCGACGTGGTTCGGCAACATCATCTTCTTTCCACTCACCTTCGGCGACTTCTCGTTCCCGTTCGTCGTCATCTGGCTGATCTTCGCGGCCGCCGTCTTCACGATCTACTTCGGCTTCGTTCAGGTCCGCGGGGCGAAACTGTCGCTGGAGATCATCCGCGGGAAGTTCTCGTCGAAGTCCGATCCGGGTGAGGTCACCCACTTCCAGGCTCTCGCCTCCGCCCTGTCGGGAACCGTGGGGCTGGGCAACATCGCCGGTGTCGGTGTGGCCATCGCCCTCGGCGGTCCCGGTGCGACATTCTGGATGATCGTGGCCGGACTGCTCGGCATGTGCACGAAGTTCGTCGAATGCACCCTCGGTGTGAAGTACCGTGAGATCGACGAGAACGGAGTCGTCCACGGCGGCCCGTTCAAATACCTGCCCGTTGCCTTCCGTCGCTTCTCGAAGCCGGTGGCCACCATCCTCACCGGTCTCTTCGCTGTCGCCATCCTCGTCTTCGGCATCGTCGGCGGCGGAATGTTCCAAGCGAACCAGACCTTCGCACAGGTCCGCACAGCCACCGGCGGCGATGACGGATTCCTCGCCGGGCCCTTCGCCTCGCTCGTCTTCGGCATCGTCTTCGCTGCCCTCGTGGCCCTGGTCATCCTCGGCGGCATCCGCTCGATTGCGAAGGTCACCGACAAGCTGGTGCCGGGTATGGCGATCTTCTACGTCGTCTCCTGCCTGCTCGTCCTCGCTCTCAACTTCGACAACATTCCGAACGCCGTCGTTGAGATCTTCGTCGGCGCCTTCAATCCGCAGGGTATCGCCGGCGGCATCGTCGGCGTGATGATCATCGGGTTCCAGCGTTCGGCGTTCTCCAATGAGGCAGGCATCGGATCCGCGCCGATCGCCCACTCGGCGGTCAAGACGCGCCGTCCGATCTCGGAAGGCTTTGTCGCTCTCCTCGAACCCTTCATCGACACCGTCATCGTCTGCACGATGACCGCGCTGACCATCATCGTTGCCGATCAGGCCTCCTACCGAGAGGATCTCGGGGCCGGCGAGATCGGGGGAGTGGCACTGGCCTCCGACGCCTTCTCCACCGTCGTCTCCTGGTACCCGATCCTGCTCGCCATCGCCGTCGCACTCTTCGCCTTCTCGACCCTGATCACCTGGGCCTACTACGGGGAACAGGCGTGGAGCTACCTGTTCGGCGGTGCCAAGGCCAGCGTGATGGTCTTCCGCACCCTCGTCTGCCTCTTCGTCGTCGTCGGCTGTGTGGCCACGTTCTCGAAGGTCGTCGAGTTCGCCGATGCCGCACTGTTCATGTGCGCCTTCATCAACATCCTCGGCCTCTACATGCTCATGCCGGTCGTGAAGAAGGAGATGAAGAAGTATCTGGCCGACCGCAGGGCCGGCACTCTCAACGACCCCGATACGAAGGACGCGGTACCTGTCGAAGAACCAGTCTGAGCCCGGTTCATCACCGGCCCCGAAGGTTTGCGGAGGTGCGCAGCAGTCCCGGTGAGACTGCGGCGCACCTCCGCGTCCGGCATCGTTACAATGAGGGCGTGGATCCGAATACTGATGACAAGACACGTGCCCAGCAGCGCCTGCTGGAGCTACGCGACAGCATCGACAACATCGATGCCAGCCTCATCCATCTGCTCGCCGAGAGGTTCAAACTCACCGAGAAGGTCGGCGAACTCAAGGCCGACCACGGGCTTCCCCCGGCCGACGAATCCCGTGAGGCCCGCCAGGTCGCCCGTCTGCGGGTTCTCGCCGAGGAATCACACCTCGACCCCGAGTTCGCAGAGAAGTTCCTCGCGTTCACCGTCGCCGAGGTCATCCGCCGGCACGAACGCATCGCAGAATCGCGGGAACGCTGAGGACTGGCCGACCCTCGTCAGCAGAACGAATCGGACAGGGCACGAGAGATGCCTCACAGTCATCGGTTCCGGGCGCGATCGACGACTCGCGGGTTTGCCGTTCACCTGCCGGTTCGACTAATATTGAGCGTCGGTGCGCGAGACGCATCACGGCTGGTGATTCCTCTCAATGGGACGCCTGCGGGGGAGACTCCGCAGCGGCCAAGGGATAACCGCTGTTCATCTGAGTTTTAGCAGAAAGAGAGTTCGACAATGGTCTATGCCATCGTTCGCGCCGGAGGTCACCAGGAAAAGGTGAGCGTCGGCGATATCATCACAGTCAACCGTATGAAGGCGAAGGCTGGAGACAGCGTCGAACTCGATGCCGTACTTCTCGTCGACGGTGAGACGGTCACGACCGATGCCGACGCTCTGTCGAAGGTCTCGGTCACCGCCGAGGTCGCCGGTGAGCTCCGCGGTCCCAAGATTGTGATCCAGAAGTACAAGAACAAGACCGGGTACAAGAAGCGTCAGGGCCACCGCCAGGACCTCACCCGCCTGAAGATCACGAACATCAAGTAAGAGGAGACTTCTCACATGTCAAGCAAAAAGGGAGTCAGCTCGACCCGCAACGGTCGCGACTCGAACCCACAGTACCTCGGTGTGAAGCGCTTCGGCGGCCAGGTCGTCAAGGCCGGCGAGATCATCGTCCGTCAGCGCGGAACCAAGTTCCACCCGGGCGCCAACGTCGGCCGCGGCGGAGACGATACCCTCTTCGCCCTGACTGCGGGAGCCGTGGAATTCGGCAAGCGCAACGGTCGTAAGATCGTCAACATCGTCGGAGCCTGATCCTTAACAGGATCTGATCCGATCGCACTATTTTTCTCCCCTCGCGGGGACCATGAAGGGTGAGTCACATGACTCACCCTTCATCTGATATAAGGACACTATGGCCACCGAGTTCGTAGACCGCGTCACCGTTCACCTCGCCGCCGGCGACGGTGGGAACGGCTGTGCCTCGATCAGACGCGAGAAGTTCAAACCGCTCGGCGGGCCCGACGGTGCCGACGGCGGCAACGGGGGCAACATCGTCTTCCGCGTCGATCGTCAGACCACGACCCTGCTGCCGCTGCATCACCGTCCGCATCTGCGTGCCGACGGCGGCGGAATCGGCAAGGGTGATCTGCGCCACGGCGCCGACGGGCAGGATCTCATCGTCCCCGTGCCCGAGGGCACCGTGGTCAAGACGCTCGACGGCTCGGTCGTCGCCGATCTCGTCGAAGACGGCACGGAGCTCACCGCGGCCGCCGGTGGTCGCGGTGGTCTCGGCAATGCCGCGCTGGCCTCGACGAAGCGCAAGGCTCCCGGCTTCGCCCTTCTCGGCGAACCCGGTGAGAGCCTCAGCCTCGTCCTCGAACTCAAGACGATCGCCGACATCGCCTTCGTCGGTTACCCTTCGGCCGGAAAGTCGAGCCTCATCGCCGCTCTCTCTGCCGCGAAGCCGAAGATCGCCGACTACCCCTTCACCACCCTCGTGCCCAACCTCGGCGTCGTGCAGGCGGGGGAGACCCGCTACACCGTCGCCGACGTGCCCGGTCTCATCCCCGGGGCATCCGAAGGCAAGGGTCTGGGACTGGAATTCCTCCGCCACGTCGAACGCTGCGCCGGACTCGTCCACGTCATCGACATGGCCACGTGGGAACCCGGCCGCGATCCCGTCTCCGATCTCACGATCATCGAATCCGAACTCGCCGCCTATGCCGTCGATCTCGACGACGGCAGCGGACTTCTTCCACTCTCGGAACGACCCAAGCTGGTGGCGCTGAACAAGGTCGACATCCCCGACGGGCGCGACCTCGCCGACATCGTCCGCCCCGACCTCGAAGCCGCGGGCTATCGCGTCTTCGAGATCTCCGCAGTCAGTCACGCCGGCCTGCGCGAACTCTCCTTCGCCATGGCCGAACTCGTCCTCGCCGAACGCGCCCGCCGGGAAGCCGTCGAAGCGACGCCGCAGCGAGTGGTCATCCGCCCGAAGGCCGTCGACGATCGCGGCTTCGAGGTCCGCGCCGAACGCGACGCCGACGGCCCGGTGTACCGGATTCTCGGCGACAAACCAGCCCGCTGGGTGCGGCAGACCGACTTCGGCAATGACGAAGCCGTCGGCTACCTCGCCGACCGCCTCGAACACCTCGGCGTCGAAGAAGCCCTGTTCAAGGCCGGAGCCAAGCCGGGGGACACAATCGTCATCGGCGGAGACGACGGTGTCGTCTTCGACTGGGACCCGACGACCGTCGGCGGTGCCGAGCTGCTGGGCTCCCGCGGTTCGGACGCCCGACTCGAGGAAGAGGCCCGTGCGACTCGCAAAGAGCGCAAGGCCGCCTACCACGAACGGATGGACGCGAAGGCAGCGGTGCGTGCCGAGTTCGAGCAGGAGCGGCTGGCCGAACGTGGGCAGAGCGAGGCCCGATCCGCGGCCGAGCCCGATGCCGGCGCTGCGAACCGGACCGACGAGGCGTGAGCGCTGCAGTCGGCGGGCTCGGCTCCGCCCCGCGTGCCCGTGAGGACATCGCCTCGGCCCGCCGGATCGTCGTCAAGGTCGGTTCGTCCTCGCTGACGACGATCGACGGCGGTCTGGACGAGGCCAAACTCATCGCACTCACCGATGTCATCGGCGCTCACCGTGCGGCCGGTCACGAGGTCATCCTCGTGTCCTCGGGTGCGATCGCGGCGGGCCTCGAACCCATGGGGCTCAACCGTCGCCCCAGAGACCTCGCCACGCAGCAGGCCGCCGCCGGGGTCGGGCAGGGTCTGCTCATGGCCGCCTACACTCGTGCCCTCGGCCGGTATGACCTCGTTCCCGGTCAGGTGCTGCTCAGTGCCGACGATCTGATCCGGCGCACCCAGTACAAGAACGCCCAGCGTGCCATCGACAAGCTGCTGGCCCTGGGCACGCTTCCCATCGTCAACGAAAACGATGCCGTGGCCACCGAGGAGATCCGGTTCGGAGACAACGACCGTCTCGCTGCTCTCGTCGCCCATCTGTCCCACGCCGACGCCCTGATCCTCCTCTCCGACGTCGACGCCCTCTATTCGGGCCCGCCCGATCGGCCGGACTCACGCCACATCGATCGGGTCCACGGCCTCGATGATCTCACCGACATCGCCATCGGCGGGGTCGGCGCCGCGGGAACGGGGACCGGCGGCATGGCCACGAAGGTCGATGCGGCGATCATGGTCGCCGACTCCGGGATCCCCGCTGTGCTGACATCGGCACCGCATGCCGCCTCAGCGCTGGCCGGGAACGAGGTCGGTACCTACTTCGCGGTCACCCATCGTCGCCGCGGCACCAGGCTGCTGTGGCTGCGTCACCTGGCCCGGACGTTCGGGTCGGTGACCATCGACGAGGGAGCCGAACACGCGGTGCTCTCCCGCGGGACCTCGCTGCTGGCGGCGGGCGTGACCGGAGCTGAGGGGGACTTCGAAGCGGGGGACCCCGTCGAGATCCGCAACCTCGACGGTGAGGTCATCGCGCGTGGAATGACGAACTTCTCCTCGGACGAGCTGCCGAGCATGTTCGGGGCCACGACCGAGGAACTTGGCACCCGTCTGGGAAGTGACTACCGTAAAGAGGTCATCCATCGAAACGATCTCGTTCTCACACATGTGAGCGGGGGGAGATAACTCATGACAGCAGCAGCCGAGATCCACCCGAAGACCGTGCGCGGTGTGACCCGGATCGCGCGCAATGCCAAAGCCGCCGCGAGCCGGCTGGCAACGACCCCGACGGCGGAGAAGAACACGGCACTGTCCGCCGTCGCCGCAGCCCTGCGGGCGAACACCGACCGCATCGTCGCCGCCAACGAAGCCGACATCGCCGCCGGCATCGACAACGGCATGAACGAGGCGCTGCTCGATCGGCTGCGCCTCGACGCCGATCGCATCGCAGCGATCGCCGATTCCGTCGATGCCGTCGTCGACCTCGCCGACCCTGTCGGAGACGTCGTCCTCGGCCGCACCCTGCCCAACGGCATCCGCCTGACCCAGGCCCGCGTGCCCTTGGGCGTCATCGGTGCGATCTACGAAGCTCGCCCCAATGTCACCGTCGACATCGCCGTCCTCGCTCTGAAAGCCGGCAACGCCTCGGTGCTGCGTGGGGGATCGGCGGCGCAGAACTCGAACGCCGAGATCATCACCATCCTCCGCGACGCGGTCTCCTCCGCCGGTCTGCCCGCCGATACGATCAACGGCATCGACCAGTACGGACGCGACGGGGCCAACGTGCTCATGCATGCCCGCGACTTCGTCGATCTGCTCATTCCCCGCGGCGGTGCCGAACTCATCAACATGGTCGTCCAGGAGTCGATCGTTCCGGTCATCGAGACCGGCGTGGGCAACGTGCATATGTTCATCGACTCGACGGCGACGGTGAAGACCGCCGTCGACCTCGTGCTCAACTCGAAGACCCAGCGGCCCAGCGTGTGCAACTCGCTCGAGACCCTGCTCGTCCACGAGAAGGCGGCGAAGCGTGTGCTCCCGAAGGTCCTCGACCGTCTCGACGCCGAAGGCGTCATCGTCCACGCGGATTCCGACGTCGCTGTGCATGCGCCGTCGTCGATGAAGATCAAGCGCGTATCCCGTCGGGACTGGGCCAAGGAATACCTCGGCCTCGAGATCGCGATCAAACTGGTCTCGGGCATCGAAGAGGCCATCGACCACATCCGCGCCTACAGCTCCGGACACACCGAGGTGATCGTGACGAAGGACCTCGACAACGCCGACACCTTCGTCGCCGCCATCGACGCCGCGGCGGTGGGTGTGAACGTCTCGACACGCTTCACCGACGGCGGCGAGCTCGGATTCGGCGCCGAGGTCGGGATTTCGACACAGAAGCTCCACGCCCGCGGTCCTATGGGTCTCGAGCAGCTCACGACCACGAAGTGGGTGATGATGGGCAACGGGCAGATCCGTTCCTGAGGTTCATCCGGCACCGACATGGGCGTATGGGCCCGATCGGGCCGCAGGCTCGGTTCACGGTGACGGACGAATTCATGTCGATGCCGGAATCCCGGGTCGTTCATGAGAAACTGAGAAGGCAATGAGATCGACGTCGCCCGGACGGCGTCGGAAGCAAGCAGAAGGAGTTATGACGTGAACGCAGCCATTATGGCCGCCGCAGCCGAAGGTGCGGAGCATGCCGCTCACCACGAGCTGCCGATGGATCCGATCTGGTTCGGACTCACCGCCCTGGCGATCTTCCTCACGATGGGCATTGTGACTCGGTCGTGGAAGGGCATTTCGCACCGCCACTGATATGGCAGAGCACAGACGCAGAGTCGGTGTCATGGGCGGCACCTTCGACCCCATCCACCACGGCCACCTCGTTGCGGCCAGTGAGGTCCAAGCGACCTTCGACCTCGACGAAGTGGTGTTCGTTCCCACCGGGCGCCCCTACCAGAAGGATGTCGAAGAGGTCACGAGCCCCGAACACCGGTACCTGATGACGGTGATCGCGACGGCTTCGAATCCGAGGTTCACGGTCTCCCGGGCTGATGTCGATCGGCCCGGTCCGACCTACACGATCGACACGCTGCGCGACCTCGCCCGCAGCTACGGTCCGGAGACGGAGTTGTTCTTCATCACCGGCGCGGACGCTTTGGCTCAGATCCTGACGTGGAAGAATGTGGATGAGCTGTTTTCCTTGGCGCACTTCGTCGGGGTCAGTCGTCCGGGGCACGAACTCCGAGGCGAGGGACTGCCGGTGGATCGGCTGAGCCTCGTGCAGATTCCGGCACTGGCGATATCGTCCACGGATTGCAGACAACGGGTGATGGATGGTGCGCCCGTCTGGTACCTCGTACCTGACGGAGTCGTGCAGTACATCGCGAAATACGAGTTGTACAGGAGTGAGAATGGCTGAGGAGCAGTTCACGTCACGTCGAGCGAGGCGGGAAGCCGAACGGTTGGCGGCGGAACAGGCGTTCGAAGCACAAGAGGTTCCTGAGCAGCCGAATGAGGCTCCGAACCCTCGAGCCGACCTCCTCAGTCCGCTGCCTCCGAAGAAACCGGACGCCGTGCCCCGCGCGAAAGCATCCGGGGACGAGTCGGACGCATCAGACGACGGCCGGAGTTCGCGCATCGACCCCAACCCCGCACCGCGGACCAGCCACGAACGCGGAGCGCTGGCGTCCGACCATCCCGTCGAGACGCGTCCTCCTGTCCAGGCTGAGGATCGCCTCGACCCGCAGCGCACGCCCCTGCCGCACTTCGAGTCGCGGGCAGAGAAGAAGCGTTACCTCAAACAACACGGACTCTCACTCAACGGCGACCTGTCCACCGGCGCGATGCCCGTCGTCGCTGACGAACAGGAACTCGCTGAGCGCCAGGCCGCCGCGGAGGGTCGACTCACCGGCCCTGTGCCCGAAGTCGTCGAATCCACCGGCGACGACGACGCTGCCGTTTCGTCGTCGGCTCCCGGTGAGCAGCAGACCTCCGCTGCCGAAGCGCCTGAGGCGAAGCCGTCGGCGGGCAAGAAGCCGTCGAAGAGGGTCTCGACGAGCACCAAGGCCGCGGATGCGAAGGCCGCGACGACGGCGGAGAAGACGGAGGCTGCCGCCCCGGCTGCCGACCCCGCCCAGACGGAGCACGAATCCTATGACGCCGCCGGTTTCGGCGGTGCCTCCGACGAGGTCGCCGCACGTGACTTCGAAGCTCCGGTGACCCCGACCTCCGCGCCGCGCCCGACGACCCTCGACGACGAACCCTATGATGCGCTGTCGATGCCGTACTCGGCGCTCGACGGCACCGACCCGAAAGACCGCTCAAGCTCGACCTCCGCAGAGCCGGAGGCGGCGGCGCAGGCCACCGCCGACAAGGGCGGTGCAGAGCCCGCCAGATCCAGCGGTTCGGCCGACGACTCAGCATCTTCGACCCTGCAGCCGACATCGGCCCAGCAGTCGACACCGGACTCCGCTGCGGTTCCGAACGCCGACGATGCCGAGCCGGCCTCCCGGTCGCGACGGATGCCGATCGTCCAGCCCCCGTCGACCTCGGGCGTGCGGGTCGTCACCGCCGCCTCGGCGCAGATCCCTGAGGTCGATGACAGCCGCGGCTCGGCACCGAACTCGCCCTCGAACCGGTCCGCGGACGCCGCGCCGTCGACTCCGACTGCCGGCGATGGTGCGGCCACCGGCCGGTCCGCGACCGACGACGGTGCCGCGACCGGTTCCGACGACGCCGCCCGCGCTCTCGCAGCGAATCCGGAGACCCGTCCGATGGACGCGGTGCCCGAAGCCTGGGCGCTGCCGAACTCCGACTACGAGGACGAAGAGACCGAGAATCCTCCCGGCAACCGCATCAGGGCGAGCTCGGTGACCGGCCACGACGGGCAGATCCTCATGGGCGAAGAGCCCTCGAAGATGCCGTACATCGTTCTCGGAGTCGCTGCGTTCTTCGCCCTGGCACTCATCGTCATCGCCCTCGTCATGTTCCTCTGATGACACCTCCACACCCGCATCCATGCGAAAGGATCTTGTGAGCGAGATCGCCGATTCCACCCAACTGCTGAGAACCGCCGCGAAAGCCGCGGACGACAAGCTCGGCACCGACATCATCGGACTCGATGTGAGCTCCACGCTCTACATCACCGATGCGTTCCTCATCGTCTCCGCCGACAACGAACGCCAGATCGGCGCGATCATCGACGCCGTCGAAGAAGCGGTCCAACGCGGACACGACCTCACGCCGCTGCGGCGCGAAGGCCGCGGCGGCGACTGGGTGCTCCTCGACTTCGGTGAGATCGTCGTCCACGTCTTCTCCGCCGAACAGCGCGAATACTATGCGCTCGAACGGCTGTGGAAGGACGTACCCGTCATCGATCTCCAGCTGCAGGAGCCCGGCGAGCAGGATTCTGACGAGACCAGCGCCGACGCACCCCGATGACCGCGAAGACGGTTCTGTTCTGGCGCCACGGCCAGACCGACTGCAACGTCGAGGGACGTTTCCAGGGACAGACCGACGTCCCGCTCAACGACACCGGCCGCAGGCAGGCCGAAGAGACGGCTCGACGTCTCTCCGAGCTCAGCCCCGAACTCATCGTCGCCTCCGATCTCTCCCGCGCCGCGGAGACCGCCGAGAAGCTGGCTGACATCGTCGGCATCGCAACAGTCCGCGACGCGCGGCTGCGTGAAACCGCGTTCGGGCAGTGGGAAGGATCGACCCGCGCCGAGGTGGCCGAAACCTGGCCCGATGAGCTGGCCGAATGGATCTCCGGGGCCGATGTCGCACCCCCGGGCGGTGAATCGCGGTCCGAGTCCGGACACCGGGTCGCCGCGGCCATCACCGACATCGTCGAGAAGTCGACCGTCGACACGATCGCCATCGTCGCCCACGGTGCCGTGCTGCGCGGCGCCGCCGAGATCCTCCTCGGACTCACCGGCACCGGTCGGATCGGAGTCCTCGGCAACTGTGGGCACGGCGAATTCGGATTCTCCGAACGCGGATGGGTGCTGCGCAGCTGGGGCACGACGCTGCGCTGAGGCGCATCCCCGTCAGCCCCGCTGTTCCCGCTGCGCCGCGACCGAGCGGATGAGTTCGATGAGGGAACGCGCCGAAGAGTCCCAGTCGAAGGCCTGTGAGCGCTCACGCCCGTCCGCCGAATGACGCTCCCACACCTGCTCGTCCGTGAGCGCACGCACCGCCTCGGCGATCGAGGCCGGATCGTCGGGATCGAAGTAGACGGCAGCCTCGGCGGCGATCTCCCGGAAGATCGGAATGTCCGAGACCGCAACGGGCACTCCTCGGGCCATCGCCTCGATGACCGGCAGACCGAAACCCTCCTCCCTCGACGCCGTCACCAGTGCGGTCGCCTCATCGAGGAGCGTCGCATAGTCTTCATCGCTGATTCCGCGGTGGAAGACGACTCGCGCCCGATCGGGGATGAGCGCACGCAGCTGCGCTTCCCGCCTGCCCTCGATCCGGCTGGCGATGTGCAGGGTCCAGCCCGGCAGGTGCTCGAGGGCCCGGATGAGGGATTCGACGTTCTTGTACGGCAGGAACGCACCCATGTAGATGAGCTTCTGCGCATCATGACGGCTCACGGTGCGCGGCTGCGCGGCGGGCACCTCGGCGGCATTCGACACCACCTGCACCGGGCGCTTCGTCAGCCGGTGGTCCTCGATGAGGTCCTTCGTCGTCTCCGACACGGCGGCGACGGCATCGGCGCGATTGAGCAGCAGCCGCTGCGGCCCGTAGCTGAGATGGTAGGCGCGCCACAGCAGTCGGATCGGCAGCGGCAGGTCTGCTGGAGGCTGCGGATGGGAATAGTAGATGAGATCGTGGATGGTGAGGATGAGTCCGTAGCGGCGGCCGGTCGACCCCATGGTCTGCATCGTGGAGAACACGACGTCGGCGCCCAGCGCATTGAGTCGGCCGGCGATCGCCACCTCGGCGGGGGAGGTGGGATCGCTCAGCCTGACCCACCGACAGTCGGGGAGGAGCGCGAGCTGCGCCTCATCGCTGATGATGGCCGTGACATCGATCTCCGTGCCCTCGACGGCCTCGAGAAGGGCGGCCAGCAGACACGATCCGTAGCGGGAGATCCCATCGTGATGCGTCGTGCGAGTGAAGCGCGCATCGAAGAACACCGACAGCCGTCGCGCCTGTTGGGACCTGATTGTGCTTTTGCTCATGGAACTCCGAGTCGATAGTGTGATTCTTCGAAAGTCTGTCTGCGCACATCGCGATGAAGGATCAATGAGTGAAGGAACCGTCACCTGTGTCCGCGGCCGCTGAGGCCCGGTCATGATCCTCACCATTATCGCACTTGCCGCGCTCGTCATCCTCACACCCTTCCTCACCCGCATCGCCGGGCGGGCCAGCGGCTGGCCGCTGGCCGTTGCCTATCTGGGTGTGGCGGCTCTGTTCACTCCCACCGCCGCCGAGGTGATGGCCGGGAACACTCCGGAAGTCTCCTATCCGTGGATTCCGAGCCTCGGCGTGGATCTCGCGCTGCGCGCCGACGGCATCGGCGTGATCTTCACCTACATCGCGCTGATCATCGGTGCGCTCGTGTTCGCGTATTCGACGAGCTATCTGCCACACGGGCGGAATACGAGCTTCTACTGGCTGATGGTGATCTTCACCTTCTCGATGGTCGCGCTCGTGCTCAGCAACGACATCCTCGTGCTCTTCGTCAGCTGGGAGCTCACCTCCCTCGCGTCGTTCTTCCTCATCGCCCGCTCCGGATCACCCGGCCAGGCGCCAGCCCTGCGGACCATGCTCTTCACCTTCATCGGTGGACTGAGCCTGCTGGTCGCGACCGGAGTGGTCATCGCCGTCACCGGCACGACCCGTCTCAGTGACGCCATCGGCTCACCCGTATGGGCTGGCCAGCCGGCCGTGACCACGCTCGTCGCCCTGCTCGTGGGCATCGCGGCGATGACGAAGTCCGCACAGTTCCCGTTCCACCCCTGGCTGCCCGACGCCATGGCTGCGGCCACACCCGTGTCCGCGTACCTGCACGCCGCCGCCGTGGTCAAGGCGGGCATCTTCCTCATGCTGCGGTTCTCACCGACCTTCCACGCCACACCCGCGTGGAACGCACTGCTCATCGTCGCCGGGCTCATCACCGCGTGCCTGGGAGGCTGGTTCGCACTCAACCAGCACGACGTGAAGAAGCTCATGGCCTATTCGACGGTCTCGCAGCTCGGCCTCATCACCGCCGTCATCGGAGTCGGCACCGAGGCGGCCATCGCCGCCGCGACCCTCCACGTCATCGCCCACGCGCTGTTCAAATCCGGACTGTTCATGATGGTCGGCGTCGTCGACCACCTCGCCGGCACCCGCGACCTCGCCCGGATCCCGGGACTCATGCGCACCGCACCCGTGTCGTTTGCCGTGATGATCATCGGCTGCGCGTCGATGGCCGGGATCCCGCCGCTGCTCGGGTTCGTCTCGAAGGAATCCCTGTTCACCGCGCTGCGCGATGCACCCGGTGGGGCCTGGGGCGGATGGATCGCCCTCCTCGTCGCCGTCGGCGCCTCCGTGCTGACCTTCGCCTACTGCGCGAAGACGGTGTGGGGCAGCTTCATCGACGGTCGGGAACCGGAGCCGCAGCGGATCCACAGCGGCTCACCGGTCATGCTCGGTGCGGCGGCGCTGCCGATCCTCGCGTCGATCCCGCTGAGCTTCGTGCTCTTCGTCTTCGACACCCCGCTCAACCAGGTCGTCACCGCGGCGATCCCGACCGCGGACTCCGCCGTACACCTGGCTCTGTGGCACGGTCTGACCATCGAGCTGTTCGCCTCAGTGCTCATCATCGCGATCGGCATCGTCATCATCCTCCGCCGGTCCCGGGTGTTCGCGTTCTTCCACCGCGCCACCCCTGGCTTCGACGGCGCCGATGTCATCGACGGGCTCGACTCGGGGCTGCGCCGCCTCGGGCACGGACTCTCGGCGTTCGTGCGCCCGGCGAACTCCGGACCGTATCTCGCGATGTCGCTGGCCGGGCTGAGCCTGCTCGCCCTCGCTGCGATCCCTGCCGTGTACGCGGATCTGCCGCGACTCCAGGAGGGGCTGAGCCGACCGGTCGACATCATCCTCCTCATCCTCATCACGGTCGCCGTCCTCGTCGTGTGCTCATCGCATTCGCGCCTGACCACAGTCGTGGCGCTGTCTGCCGTCGGGATCCTGGCCACGGTGCAGATCCTCGCTCTCGGCGCCCCCGACGTCACGCTGACCCAGCTGCTCGTCGAGGCGATGACGATCATCGTCATCATGCTCGTGCTGCAGAAGCTGCCGCGGTCCTTCTGGCGCTACCCGAAGAGACAGCAGAGCCCCCGGCTGATCTTCGCGATCCTCGTGGGAGCCTCGGTGACCGCGCTGACGCTCGTACTCAACGGACGGCGGGAACGTTCCGACCTCGGCCGGTACTATCTCGATCGGGCACCGGAGATCAGCGGCGGTCACAACATCGTCAACACCATCCTCGTGGAGTTCCGCGCGCTTGACACCCTCGGCGAACTCACGGTGCTCGGGATGGCCGGCATCGCCATCGTCGCGGTGATGTCGACGGTCAAGGACAAGTTCATCGATCCGCCGGCGGAGAACATCCCTGAACCTCCGCGCCCGCCGTGGGTGTCGATCCGGCCGAAGGGCACCACGGCCTATCGCGCCGTCCACGAGGCCTGGCCGAATGTCGTCCCGCTGCAGCTGACCATCAAAGTCCTCGGACCGCTTCTGGCCGTGACCTCGCTCGTCATCTTCTGGCGGGGGCACAACTCGCCCGGCGGCGGCTTCATCGCCGCCCTCGTCGGTTCGGCCGTCATCGGTCTCGCCTATCTGTCGACGGCGAAGGACCGCGCGATCGGTCCACCTCGCGCACCTCTCTACCTCATCGGCTCGGGCGTGGCCACAGCCGTGGTGACAGGAATCCTCGGCCTCGTCTTCGCCGGGTCCTTCCTCGAGCCGCTGCATGCGGATTTCGCGGGCCAGCATTGGACGACGTCGATGCTCTTCGACGTCGGCGTCTACCTCGCGGTGCTCGGACTCATGCTGCTGTCGTTCAACATCCTCGGCGTCTCGGATTCGGCCGCGACGCCGGCCGGTGACGATGTGCTCACCAACGGCATCATCCGCCGCGACGTCGAACGCACTCGCGAACGCGCCGACGAACTCCTCTACGGTGAACTCGCCGGCCCGATGGATGCGATCCGCGGGGAACGACCCGAGCAGAGCCGACGGAGGTCGGAGGCCTCGACCGAGCACAAGGTGCGAGCGAGATCGCGACACATCCTCCGTGGGGATCCGCCCACCGACGGGGAGGAGAGGCCATGATCCTCGCACTCACGATCGGAGTCCTCACCACCGGCGGTGTCTACCTGATGATGCAGCGGTCGATGGTCAGGGGAGTCTTCGGGCTCACCCTCATCTCCCACGCCGCGAACTTCATCCTCCTCTCGGCCGGTGTCGGCGCCTGGAGGGGCGAACCTTTGGCCGGGCGCGGCGGCCTTGAGGCGGCCGCAGACCCACTGCCGCAGGCGTTCGTGCTCACCGCCATCGTCATCACCCTGGCTGTGACGATCTTCATGCTCGCCCTGGCCGTCCTCGGCCACGACGATGACCAGAAGCGCAATCCCGAGACCGGAGAGGAGCGTGACTCATGAGCTCCGCACTGCTGCTTCTGCTCATCGGCATCCCGCTGCTGTCCTCGGCGCTGAGCGTGCTCATCACCTCCCGCACCTTTGACCGCGTGCTGCTGCTCGGTGTTCCTCTCTTCGTCGGCAGCAGCGGTATCGGACTCCTCGGACTCCACCGCGACACCCCGGTCATCGCCCATTCGGTCGGCGACTACGTGCCGGGGTTGGCGATCGTGTTCGTCTCGGATACATTCACCGCGCTCATGCTCGTGCTCACTTCCCTGGTCGCCCTCATCAGCTGCCTGTTCCTCATCACCACCGGCGAGGACCAGTACCGCTTCGTTCCCGCGCTCATCCTGATGATGCTCACCGGCGTCTACGGCGCCCTGCTGACCGGGGATCTGTTCAACTTCTTCGTCTTCGTCGAAGTCATGATGCTGCCGGCCTATGCGCTCATCGCCGTCACCGGCACGTGGCGCAGGCTCGGCATCGGCCGCATCTACGTCATGGTCAACCTGCTCACCTCGACGATGCTGCTCATCGGCGTCGGCTTCGTCTACGGCGCCACCGGCACGGTCAACCTCGCCGTCCTCGCGCAGATGGGCACACCCACCGGGCAGGCGGGTCTGGCACTGGGGATCGTGCTGCTCTCCCTGTTCATCAAGGCGGGAGGCGCACCGTTCCACGGGTGGCTCGTGCGCAGCTATCCGAACACCTCGGCGGGCATGATGTCCCTGTTCTCCGGCCTGCACTCGAAGGTCGGGCTGTACGCGATCTACCGCATCTGCACCACGATCTACGGCGAACCGGCACCGTGGGTGAGTGTTCTGCTCGTCCTCGCCGTCGCCAGCATCCTCGTCGGTGCCGTCTCCGGCTTCGGGCAGAGCCGCGTGCGCAACGTCCTCGGTTTCCAGATGACCGCCGGAGTCGGGCACATCCTGCTCGGCGTCACCCTGCTCACCTCGGCCGCCCTCGGCGCCGGAGCGTTCTATATGATCCACCACATGATCACGATGTCGGGAATCCTGCTCATCATGGGCGCGGTGGAACAGACCTACGGCACGGGATCGTTCACGAAACTGACCGGACTGGCCTCACGCGAACGGTGGGCGAGCGTGCTGATGATCCTCGGGCTCTTCTCCCTCATCGGACTGCCGCCCACCTCGGGGCTGTGGGGCAAGGTCGGGCTCATCACCGCCGCCACGGACACCGGCGGCGGCCTCGGCTGGACCCTGGTGGCGGCCATCGTCCTCGGCGCACTGATCAGCCTGCTCGCTCTGCAGAGGACCTGGCGCAACACGTTCTGGGGCCCGCCCATGCAGAGCTACCGACCCGATTCGGCCGAGACGGGCCGGGCACCCGCCGAACCCATCATGCGCAGCGTGCGCATCCCCGCTCGCCTGCTCGTGCCCGCCACGATCATGATCGCACTCTCCGTGGCACTCTTCGCCTTCCCCGAGCCGCTGCTCGACATCACCCACCGGGCCGCCGACGGCCTGCTCGACCACAGTGACTACATCGAGGCGGTGATGACTCCATGATGCGCATCATCCACGGCATCGGCTACGTGGCCTACATCCTCTGGGCCGTCCTCACCGGCTCGTTCACCATCGTCGCCCGACTGGTGCGCACCGACTATGCCGCACCGATGATCGTCGAGCTGCCGATGCGGTGCGCCACCGACCTCGAAGTCACTCTCTTCGCCTCCTCGATCACCATCACGCCCGGCACCCTCGTCACGGCGATCGCCGCGGGCACCTCGGCGAGTCCGCCGGTGATCTTCGTCCATGCTCTGTTCGAGGACTCCGAAGAAGCCGCACTCGCCGGGCTCATCGACATGGAGACACGTCTGCTTGCGATGACCAGGGGACGGGCCCCGGGAACGCAGACCGAGAGCGAAGGGGACCGGTCATGACCATCGTCGTCAGCATCTGTGCGATCATCCTCGCCGCCGCCATCATCATCGGCCTCATCCGGGTGCTGACGGCGCGCGACCAGGGGTCACGCGCCGTGGTCTCCGACCTCATCTACTTCTCGTCGATTGCGATCGTGACGATGCTCGGCATCGCGGTGTCCTCCTCGATCGTCATCGACGTCGTGTTCCTCGCCTCGATGGTGGGTATCCTCGCCACGATCGCACTCTCGCGCATCCTCACCAGGGGGCACCGCTGATGAGCGAAACACTGGCCACCGTCCTCGTCGGGATCTTCGGGATCACCGGTTCGCTGCTGCTGCTCGCCTCCGCGCTGGCGATGTTCCGGGTCCGCGACGCCCTGTCACGGATCAATGTGTTCTCCCCGGCCACCGGCCTGGGCATGCCGCTCATCGTGGCCGCCGCCTACGTCTTCGACCTGTACTCGACAGGCTTCTCGTGGCCGTCGCTGCTCATGGCCGTCGTCGCCGTGCTGTGTCTGATCATCGTGTCCTCGGTGGCCAGTAACACGCTCGCCCGCTCGACCGTGCTCTCCGGACAGCCTGTGTACCGCAAGACGAACCCGAACCGGTTGGCTCACCCGCCGACGGGCGTCATCGACGTCGATCCGGATGCCGTCGTCGACCCGGACGCCGACGAAGGCTGATCACGTCGGCTCAGTCCCGGCCGCAGACGAAGGCTGATCCCGCGGACTCAGTCCCGGCCGGTGGTGCGCATGGTGATGTTGATCCTGCCGCCGCCGAGGTGGTCGAGCCGTCCGTGCTCAGGTGCGGTTCCCGGCTGGATCGATCTCACCCCGTGATAGGCGAAGCGGGCGGGACCGCCGAAGACGAAGGCGTCCCCGGACGCCAGCCTCAGATCGTCGAAGGGGCGGTTGCGGTTATCTGAGTTGCCGAATCTGAACAGGCAGGTATCTCCGAGGGACAGTGAGACGACCGGTGCGGGATCGAATTCGTCCTTGTCCTGATGCATGCCCATCTTCGCGTGTTCGTCGTAGTAGTTCACGAGAGCGACGTCAGGACGGTAGGCACTGGGAGCGAATCCCCAGTCGGCGGCCGTGCCCACTGGGAGCTCGTCGTCGACGACCGTGTTCGCGGCCTGCAGGACCTGTCGTCCCAGTCGGGTCATCCAATCAGGGAACGGCAGGACGAGTTGATCGTTGACGTCGACGGCCCGTCGGTCGTAGCGGCCCGGACGCCAATGCCATCCGAGTCCGATCGTTCTCACGCTCATCGGGTGCCCGGCGATCGTCGTCGCATGTGGTGGAACCGGGCCCGACTGCCATTCGGCGTACCGGTCGATGATCCACGTCTGTGCTTCGGGAGAGAGGAACCCCGGGACCCAGACCGCGCCCGGGGCGAGGATCTGCGGCCGGCGGTCGAATGCCTCATCGGCGAAGAGCGAATCCATGTCTACCAGGATGCCAGAGCGGGTCTCACCCGATGTGCCGTGCCGATCAGAGGTCGCCGACGGCCACCTGTTCATCAGCCAGACGCTCGGCGGAGACTTCCTTGCCGATGAGCGCGCGCAGCTCATCGCCGTAGTCCCAGACGTTGACGTTCATCGCCGCGGTCACGATGCCTCCGCGCAGCCAGAACACGATGAACTCGCCGCTGGACTTGTCGCCGCGGATGACGACCTCGTCGTCGGCGCTGCCGAGGCCGACGTACTCCATGCCGAGGTCGAACTGGTCGGTGTAGAAGTACGGCTGCCAGTCCTCGACCTTCGAACCGCCGCTGACCGTCGAGGCGGCGACCTCGGCCTGGCGCACCGCGTTGTCCCAGTGCTCGACTCGAAGTCGTTCGCTCCTGAGGACGTTCTGCGCGTTCGCGATGTCACCGATGGCCAGGATGCTGCCGTCTGAGGTGCGCATCTGCTCGTCGACGATCACGCCGTTGTCGACGGTCAGCCCCGCCGAGGCGGCGAGGTCGACGGAAGGGTCCGCTCCGATGCCGACGACGACGAGATCGGCAGGAACGCTCCCCGCGCTGGTCTCGACGGATTCGACGGCATCGGTCCCGGTGAAGGAGGTCGTATCCGCCTGCTTGAGGAAGTTCACGCCGTTCGACGAATGCAGCTGCTCGAAGTACTCGCCGAGTTCATCACCGAGCACGGAAGCCAGCGGGGGAGCATCGGAATGCAGGATGACCGTGACATCACAGCCCTGGGTCTTCGCTGCCGCGGCCACTTCGAGTCCGATCCAGCCGCCGCCGATGACGGCGACCTTCTTGCCGTCGCCGAACTGCGAACGGATGGCCACCGCATCACCGGCATCGCGGAGAGTGTGGATGTTGCCCAGCTGCGCGCCGGGCACGTCGAGCGAGCGGGGAGTGGAGCCGGTGGCGAGGATCGCCTGTCCGTAGGTGAGCTGTCGATCGTCATCGAGCGTCACCGTCTGGGCCGCCGGATCGATCGCGGTGACAGCGGTGCCGAAGAGCGTGGTCACATCGTGGGCCGAGTACCAGTCTTCGCCGCGCAGCGCCGAGTCGGCAGGATCCGAATTCTCGAGCATCACCTTCTTCGACAGGTCGGGCCGGTAATACGGTGCGGCGGGATCGGCACCGACCAGCGCGATCGAACCGGCGTAGCCGGCGTCCCGCAGCGATTCGACGACGGTACCGCCGCCGATGCCAGCACCGATGATGACGGTTCCGAATTCCTCTGCCATAACACGTCCTTTCGTTGAGGGGACTCAGTCCCGACTGTACTCGGGCAAGCGAACAGTGGCCAGGGAGCCCGGGAGGGTTCGGCCCCAGGTGGGAGCGCGGGTCGGAGGGTGTGGACGTCGTTTTGGTCAGCGCCCGGGTGAAGGCGTAAGCTTATGTTCCGCAAGGGGCTTTAGCTCAGTTGGTAGAGCGTTTCGTTCGCAATGAAAAGGTCAGGGGTTCGATTCCCCTAAGCTCCACAATAGTCCTTGGCGCAAAAAACGGTCCTGGTCTGATCGGCCGGGTGCCGCCGTGGAAGCGGCACGAATACACGTCATCGACAGAGGTGGCCGCGTCAGCTGCGGAGGTGGACCAGCGATGAAGATCCAGACCGGAATCATGTCCGGACTCCTCGGAGCCGCAGGGATCACACACTTCATTCGGCCGAAGCCCTTCGACTCGATCGTGCCTCCTCGTTTGGGCAACCCGCGATTCTGGACCTACGCCAGCGGTGTCGCCGAGGTCGGCTGCTCCGCTCTCCTGGCAGTGCCTGCCACTCGGCGACTCGGAGGAATGGCCTCAGCAGCACTGATGGTCGGGGTGTTCCCTGCCAATATCTATACCGTGGTCAAACACTGGGACGAACCCAGGGCCCGCGCCATCGCGATCGCTCGGCTGCCGCTGCAGATCCCGCTGGTGTGGATGTCGGTGAGTGCGGCCACCGAGGACTGAGGTTCGGTGCCGTCCACCGGTGTGCACCGCGGTTCGTTGCGGGCTTCGCAATCAGGGTTCCGAATCGGCCTCTGAGATGTACTCGCCTCCGCGGTCAACGCCGAGAGTAGCAACAAGATCCTCGTGCAGCTCGAACCAGACGCGGTGGCAGGAATCCCGGTCGGTCTTGTCGATCAAGTCGAGTTCACCGGATTTCGCTCGGGTCAGTGCAGACTCGAATCGGGACGCATAGTCGGCGAATCTCGGCAGGATCTCGGTCAGACGTTCGTTCTGCGCAGCGAGGAGCACATTGAGCGTCGTGAGTTCGTCGAGAATACGTGCGTCCCAAACGCCGTCGGCATGGTCGTTGGGCGCGAACCTGTCTGCCTGGCTCGGCCTGATCTGCCAGTCAGTGACTGCCTTGAGAAGACGAGCGTTGAGCGGCAGGAACGCGCGGTAGACATCCTGCACGATGCCATTCGGATCTGCGTCCTGACGTTCTGTCGCGAGCAGTCGTTCGTTCTCGACCCTGCCCGCATCAGTGAGTGACCAACCGCCGAGGTCGGCGAACTCGGCGTGCTGCACCCAGCCTTTGCGTTCCGCGACGCTGAGCACACGGATCACCTCCGAGTCCCGGGCCCCTGCGCGCTGCGCGACAGCGTCGAAGTCGGCGAATCCCAAAAGTCGGACGGCGTGAAGAACCATGAGATCAGGTGAGGACAGTCGAGTCATGGTCGGGTGTCCTGCTTCGCGCTGAGCCGGCTCACGTATTGCTGGCAGGCCTGCGGAGACCGAAATCCCATGGCCTCGGCGATCTGCGCCCATGTCAGCCCATCGGCGCGAGCGGCGAACAGCAGACCGATCTCCACGCTCTCGGCCTCGGCACGAGCGGTCGGCAGGAGTGACAACGCGCCGAGCAGTTCATTCTGGGTCAGTTCGGACGATCGCCAGAGGGCGTACTGCGTCAGATCGGCGGCGGTCGGCGAGCCGCCGGGGTAGTGCTGCCAGGGGCGCGGCTCCAGCTGATCTGCTCCTTTGTCGAGAAGGAGTCCGCGAGCGTCCGGCTGTGGTGAATTCGCCCGACGGTCGGTGTTTCCACTCGGGTTGGGGGCGTGTTTGCTATCCATGACAGACATCCTCATACTGTCAACATAATGTTGTCAACAATCGATTGATGGGTGATGTGATGCTGACCGACCTCGCTGAGGCGATGCAGAGGGACTCGGGCGGCAAAGCGGCCGCACTCGGAGCGCTTCTGCGTGCAGGATTCTCTGTGCCTGACGGATTCGTTGTCTCCAGCCGCGGACAGGCAGTCGGTCCGATGGCAGAGAGCGCGTTGTGCGACTCGACTGCGCACGCATTGGAGAGACTGGGAGATCCCGTCGTGGCAGTCCGGTCCTCGGCACTCGACGAAGACACTGCGGCGGCGTCGGCCGCAGGACAGTACGACAGCATCATCGGCGTGAAGGGGCCAGATGAGGTCTGCCGGGCGATCGCGGCATGCAGAGACTCCGCGCACTCCCCGCGCGCAGTCGACTATCGGTCTCGCACCGGGCACCAGACCCATCGTTCGGCGGAGATGGCAGTGATCATTCAGCCCGTGATCGAGGCGGAAGTGTCCGGGGTGCTCTTCACTCCGCGTGCGCCCGGAGAACGCACCCGGATCGAAGCATCGTGGGGGCTCGGTCTGTCCGTCGTGGCGGGATCGGTCACTCCTGATGCGTATGAGGCCTGGTCGGACGGATCGATCGTCTTCTCAGTCGGGAGCAAACGGACGCGAATCGACCTGGATCATGAGCGGGGGAGTACTATCACCACTGCTGTGGACACCGATAGACAAGAAGCGAGGACTCTCGACGACGACACTGCCGTCGCGCTGGCTGAACTCGGCGATCGGATCGCCGAAGTGTTCGGAGAGCCGCAGGACGTCGAGTGGGCCATCGCGGACGGAACAGTCTGGATCCTGCAATCCCGCCCGATCACCGCAGTTCTTCCGGCGACAAGACCCCTCACCGCGCCCGAACAGGCAAACACCCTGAGTGGTACTCCCGGCTCGCACGGAACAGTCACAGCCGAGGCGCGGGTCGTTCGAGGTCCGTCTGACTTCGCCTCGGTGCGGCGTGGCGATGTCGTGGTGTGCCCCTCCACCGACCCGGCGTGGACCCCTCTCTTCGGCATCGCGGCCGGCGTCGTCACAGAGACCGGCGGGGTGCTCAGCCATGCCGCGATCGTCGCGCGCGAATACGGCATACCGGCCGTTCTCGGCGTCACCGATGCGACCCAACGCATCGCCGACGGTGATCGGATCACGATGAACGGCTCGTCCGGAACCGTCAGCTTCACCAGCGGCGGGACTATTGCACACGCCATCCGTCCGTGACATATTCGTTGAATGGACGGGACTTCTCCGTACGATGCCCGGGCACTGTCGGGCCTCCACTTCTCAGCGGCGACTGCCGCCTTCCAGACCGAAGGAGCTCGCACTGCCGAGGGTCGCGGTCGCAGCATCTGGGATGACTTCGTCGACATCCCTGGGAATGTCAGCGATGGCAGCACCGCCGAGCCGGGTCCCGACAGCTATCACCGCGTCCATGAGGACATCGCCCTGCTGTCCGACCTCGGTGTCGATCGCTACCGCTTCTCGATCTCCTGGACCCGTATCATCCCCGACGCCGGCACGAACGGATCGGTCAACGACACCGGTCTCGACTACTACGACCGCCTCGTCGACGGTCTCCTGGCCGCCGGCATCACACCGGAACCGACGCTCTATCACTGGGATCTTCCTGTCGCCCTCGAAGCGGACGGCGGCTGGCTGAATCGGGACACAGCTCACTACTTCGCCGACTATGCCGCGGTCGTGGCCGGCCGCCTCGGCGACCGTGTACGGCACTGGTTTACGATCAACGAACCCGCTTCGACCTCCCTGCAGGGCTACGCGCTGGGGGAGCTGGCCCCGGGGCGGACCCTCCTCTTCGACGCCCTGCCCACCGTCCACCATCAGCTCCTTGCCCACGGGCTCGTCGCTCCGATGCTGCGCGAACACGGTGCTGTGCAGGCCGCACCGACGCTCAATCACAGCCTCATCATTCCCGCATCTGAGACGGAAGCCGACCTCCGCGCAGCCGGTCTGCTCGACGCGATCATGAATCGGCTCTTCACCGACCCGCTGCTGTTGGGCGAGTATCCAGACCTCAGTGCCTTCGGCGTCGAGATGCCGGTCGTGGACGGGGATATGGGCCTCATCTGCGCCCCGAACGAGGTCTACGGGTTCAACTACTACAACCCGATCACGGTGCGTGCCGCCGACGGGGTCCCGCCCTTCGAGATGGTGCCCACTCCGGAAGCCGCGACCACCGGATTCGGTCCGATGTGGCCGATCCGACCCGATACGATGCGCGACTTCCTCATCGACATGGACCGCCGCTACGGCACACAGCTGCCGCCGATCATCATCAGCGAGAACGGTGCATCGTTTCCTGAGCCCGAGACCACGACGACCGAGATCGTTGACACCGAACGCATCGACTACCTGCGCACCCACCTCGGCGCCGTGCTCGAAGCCATCGAAGCCGGCGTCCGCATCGACGGCTACACGGTGTGGTCGCTGCTGGACAACTTCGAATGGGCCGACGGGTGGACCCAGCGCTTCGGACTCGTCCACGTCGATATGGATACCGGGACCCGCACCCCGAAGGCCTCGTACCGCTGGTATCGGGATCTCATCACCGCGGCACGCGCATGAGCGACCACCTTCGCCGAGGCGGCACCGCACCAAGCGCGCGCGTGACCCGGATGTGGATGGTGTGGTTCACTCTCGCCTGGCTGGCCATCTGGACAGTGCAGCTCACCCCGGTTCAGCTGCTGCTGCCGCTGCAGCTCGACACCCAGAGCGGGCACTGGATCGACGGAGTCGTGTGGTCGGGGCTGGTGCTCTCGGTCGGCGGGCTGGCCGGGATCATCGTCGCCCCACTGGCCGGCCGGTTCTCGGACCGGACACGTTCACGGTTCGGCAGGCGCCGACCCTGGGCGATCGGCGGCTCGATCCTCGCCGCGATCGGCCTCTTGATCACGGGTGCTGCCGACGGTCCCGCACTCGTCGGGGCTGCTTGGGTAGTCACCTCGGTGGGAGTGTCCGTGGCGTCGGCGGCACTGACCGCCCTCATCGCCGATCAGCTCGATGACCAACGTGGAGCGGCATCGGCCGCCGCGAGTTCGGCGCAGGCGGTCGGCATCGTCGTCGGTGTCGGAGCGATCGTTCTGCTCGGGCTGAGCACCGCCGCATCATATGTGGTGCTGGCCGGCTTCATCCTCGTCGTCGGCTCGGCCACAGCCGTGCTGCTGCCGGATCCGCGTCCGCCGCATCAGGCGGTCATCGCTCTGCGGGAACGCCGTGAGCTCACCCGCGCCCGCATCTCCTCCCTCGTCGATCCCAGCTTCACACGGCTGCTGGTCAGCAGGTTCATCGTCAACGTCGGCAATGCCTTCGGCACATCTCTGCTGCTGTTCTTCCTGCTCTACGGGATCATCGTCCCTGCCGCCGAGGCGGAGGACAGACTGCTCATCCTCATCGTCATCTACACGATCTTCGTCGTCCTCGCCTCGATCGTCGTCGGCATGATCACCGACCGATCGGGCGACAGACGAACGTGGACGATGGTCGCGGCACTCGTGCAGGCCGCCTCGGGGGTGATCATCCTCATCAGCCCGGACTTCACCGCCACCGCGGTCGCGGCCGGCGTGATGGGTGCCGGGTACGGGGCCTATATGGCAGTCAGTCTGGCTCTGGCCACGGATCTGCTGCTCGACCCGGACGACCACGCCCGCGATCTCAGCCTCGTCAACAGTGCTGCCAACCTCGGACAGCTGATCGGACCGCTTGTGGGTGCCGGTCTCGTCGCCTTGGTCGGAGGGTTCTGGCTGCTGTTCCTGGCAGCGACCGTAGTCTCGATCCTCGGCGCCGGTCTGACACTGTCGGTACATCCGCGGCGAGCGCGCATCGCAGCCCCTGCTGGGGAGTGAGCGACTGGCGATTTCCGTCGGCTCAGGAGAGGCCGATGAGCTTCCCGCTCTTCGACAGCTCCGGGTCAGTGCACGAGGACAGGTCGAAGCAGCATGGACGGCGCTTGCCGTTCTCCAATTTCGAGATCGCGACCTCCACGCGACGGGCACGCGTGTCCGCGTTTCTCGTCGCCTTGATCCACCGCACCCATTCCCAGCGGGCCATGGGCGTGAGGCTCTGCCACACCTCGTCGAGATCGCCGGCCGCTTCGAGCGCGGACGCGAAGTCGTCGGGGACCGTGACCTCCGGCCATTCCTTGGACGGGGTGACGGTGACGTCGACAGCTGTGTCTTCGGCCTCGCCGAGGTGGGTCCACAGGTCATCGTCGAGACTGATCCAATGGCCCTTCCGGCCATCGGGTTCGAGGACCGTGGAGAAGTCGGTACCCGCGACCTGGCCGGTGACGGCGACCTGTCCCCGAGAAGGCAGCTCATCGCTGGCGTCCTGCGGCAGGCGCAGGATCGGACGGTCATTCAGCACCTCGGCGGTCGCCGAGAAACTGATCGTCTTTGCTGGAGCAGCAGTGCGAGACATCGGTGATCCTTCTGATGAGTGCCGACCCACGATCGCCCGCGGGTCAGCCGGTCGGAGCGTCGTATTCAGAATAGCGGTTCGAGCTCCGATCGACTTCTCGATTCCTGACCGGTAGGGAGGGGCCACCGGAGCGCTCGGTCATCATCCGATGGAGCGGCCCACCCAGTCGGGACGGGACAGGACGATCGCCGCGATCCGCTCGGCGATGGCGGTGGGGAACGGAACCACTCGGTCAGCGTCCTGGTCGACGTGGAGAGCCATGATCTCCTCCGTGGCGACGAGCCGATCATCGACCGACATCTCATACGCCAGGTGCAGCTTCTTCTCACCAGCGGTGACTAGGTGTGCGGTGACGGTGAGTCGCGAGCCGAGGGCCACCTCGTCGAGGTAGCGGATATGCGACTCGACGGTATAAAGGGAAGCATGGGTCGCTGTCCGGTACGCCGCGTCGAGGCCGAGCTGATCCATCACCTGATCGGTGGCGAACCCGAAGACGAGGACGTAGAAGGTCTCGGACATGTGCCCGTTGTAGTCGATCCACTCGGGCACCACCTCGGTGGTGTAGTCATCGAGCCACGCGGATGCGACCGGTGCCGTCGCCGCCGGCGGGGTGCCTGCCGGATCCGCCGCCCCTGCAGGTTCCACCGCCTCGGCAGATATCGCATCCCGAGCTTCGGTTCGTTGCGTGGTCGGGTCTTCGGCGAGCTCGGCGGTGAGCCGGCGCAGGGCGATGATCCCGGCGTCGCGATGGGCGACGAGCTCGGGAATCGTTCGCTCTCCGGCTTCGACATCGCATCCTGCCACGACGTCGTCGCGCAGCGCCTGACTGAGCTCTGGTGCCGTCAGCCTGGTCCACGGCGACTTCAGCGAGGGACCGAAATGGTCGAGCATATGTGCCATTCCGCCTTCGCCCCCGGCGAGGTGGAACGTGAGCATCGGTCCCTGGAAGGGCCAGCGCAGACCAGGGCCGTCGGTGATCGAGCGGTCGATCTGTTCGACGGTGGCCTCACCGTGCTCCACCATGTGCAGCGCTTCGCGCCATTGTGCCTCTTGGAGGCGGTTGGCGATGAACCCGGGGACCTCCCGGTCCATGCGGATGACGGACTTGCCGATGTGCGAATAGAATCCGGCGGCCCAGTCGACGGCTGTGGCAGAACTCTGCTCGCCTCCGACGACCTCGACGAGGGGAATGAGGTAGGGCGGGTTGAACGGGTGGCCGACGACGAGACGCTCCGAGTGGACCGCCTCGGTGGCCATCTCGGTCATGCTGTAGCCCGAGGTGGACGAACCGATGACGACGCTCGGGTCGCAGACGGCGTCGATCTGGGCCAGGAGTCCGCGCTTGAGTGCCAGGTCCTCCGGTGCGGACTCCTGGACGAAGCCGGTGCCCGCGACCGCCTCGGCGAGGTCGGTGTGGATCGACCAGGCGGTGGGATCGGCGCCGGCGACCATGTCGAGTTCGGCCAGCGCCGGCCAGGCCGCGTCGAGGAGGCGGGAGAACTTCTCTGCGGCGTCGGGGGCCGGATCCCAGATCTTCACCCGGTACCCCTGGGCGAGGAAGTACGCTGCCCATCCGCCGCCGATCGTGCCGGCGCCGATGCAGGTGACGGTGGTGATCGCGGCGAAGTCCGGAAAGACTGCGGATTCTGGAGGGACTGCGGCGTCGATGGTATCGGGTGCGGTGGATTCGGTCATAGATCGGCTCCCGTGATGGTCGGGGTCTGCACGCGCAGATCGAGGATCTCGCGCGCCTGATCAGGTGTGGCGACGGACGCGCCGAGGCTGTTGATGATCGCCACGGCCCGGGCCGTGAGGTCGGCGTTCGTGGCCTTGACTCCCTTGGACAGGTAGAGGTTGTCCTCGAGCCCGACGCGGGCGTGCCCGCCGGCGAGCACCGACCGAGCGACCCACGGCAGCTGATTGGCGCCGATGGCGAAGGAGGTGAACTCGGTGCCCTTCGGCAGCATATTCACCATCGCCGCGAGCAGGCCGGGGTCGGCGGGTGCGCCGTAGGGAATGCCCATACACAGTTGGTACAGCGGTGGAGCGTCGATGAGCCCTTCCTCGACGAGGACGTTCGCGAACCACAGGTTGCCGGTGTCGAAGATCTCGAGCTCCGGCCGCACCCCGAGGGTCTGGATCCGCTTCGATCCTTCGCGGAGCATGTCGGGGGTGGAGACGTAGATATTCGATCCCTCGCCGAAGTTGAGGGTGCCGCAGTCGATCGTGCAGATCTCGGGGAGCAGTTCTTCGACGTGGGGGAGGCGGTCGAGGGCGTTGATGAGGTCGGTGCCCGGCATCGTCGTCAGCGGATCCTGCGGGTCGACGACGAGGTCGCCGCCCATCCCGGCAGTGAGGTTGATGACCGGGTCGACGTCGGAGGCACGGATCCGGCGGACGACCTCCCGGTAGTAGGCGATCTCCCGTGAGCCCTGTTTGGTCTCGAGGTCGCGGACGTGGATGTGGACGACCGAGGCGCCGGCGCGGGCCGCGGCGATTGCGTCGTTCGCGATCTGTTCCGGGGTGACCGGAACGTGTTCGCTCTTGCCCGTGGTGTCGCCGGCTCCCGTGACGGCGCAGGTGAGAATGACTGTGCGGTTCATGATGGCTCCTCTGTTCGTGGTTCTGGTTGTGCCGTTGCTGTCTGCTGCTTTGCTGTCTGTGACTCTGGTCGGGACGTGCGGATGATGGCGCGGTCGAGGTAGGACTGCAGACGAGTGGTGAAGGTCGCGGTGTCCATGACACCGGTGAGAACCTTGATGCCGAGCCCGTCGAGCAGAGAGGTCAGCTCATCGGCCATCGCACGAGCGTCGCCGGATCGGAAGCAGCCGAGCCTCTGGCCCTCCTCGAGGGTGGTCTGCACGGTCTGCGACCAACGCTCATAGCTGCGGGGATAGTCGGACAGGGAAGTGTCCGTCAGTGACAGGCGAGCCCAGGTCTGGAGCCAGATCGACCATTCGCCGCGCGACTCCCGCCCGAGCGGTGACTGCAGCTCGAGCAGTCGTGCCAGCCGCTGCGCGGGATCGTCGATGCCGTCGAGCCAGGCGATCTGCCGGTCGAAGGCGAGTTTGACCGAATGGTCGAGGGCCGCCTCGAAGAGATCGGACTTCGTGGCGAAGTGGTAGTGGATGCTCGGCGCCGAGACTCCCGAGGCCTCGGCGATGTCGGAGATGCGCACGGCATCGAAACCGTGCCGGCCGAACAGCGTCCAGGCCGCCTGAGCGATGTCGCGTTTCGGTGCGGCCTCCTCGTCGGAGTCGAGGACGGCGCGGCTCGGCGGTGGGGCCGACACCCGTGACTCGTCACCGAGCAGCCACCGCACGGTCACGCCGGTCGCGGTGGCCAGGCCCAGCAGCTCGTCGGCGGTGAACCGGCGTCTCCCCGACAGCGCCTTCGACAGCTTCGTCTCATCGATGCCGATCGCCTCGGCGACGCGGCGCTGGGAGAGCCCGGCACCGGTGATGGCTTCCTTGGCCCGGCTCGGTGTCGACCCGGGAGGGTGGTCGGCGCTCATACGGCGAATGTACCCGAGCACACCGACAGATCGCAAGGAGATATGACTGATAATCAGAACTTGCGATTGGTTGAGGCATGCCTCGCAAACGTCTCGGTTGCCGATAGTCTCGTACTCGGAGGGCGATCCCCATCGCCATCATCAGCCTTCGAGGAGTTCCCATGACCGACAGTCTTCATTCCCGCATGCACGTCGTCTCCGATGAGACCCGCAACCTGGTCAATCTGGTCCTCGAATACTCCCGACGTCGCACCCTGGCCGAGGACACTCCGCTCGATCACCCGACCTCGGAGGCGGAGCTGCGCAGACTGGCCGGTCCCACCGTGACCGAGGAGGGGCTCGGATCGGCCCGAGCATTGGCGATCTTCGAGCATATCTTCGCCCCCGCGTGCATCTCGACCGACCACCCGAAGTATCTGTCGTTCATCCCCAGCGCGCCGACGAAGGCCGCCGTCGCCTTCGACCTCGTCGTCTCCGCCAGTGCACTCTACGGCGGGTCGTGGCTCGAGGGCGCCGGCGTCGTCCATGCGGAGAACGAGGTGCTGCGCTGGCTGGCCGGTGAGTTCGACCTGCCCGAGACCGCTGGGGGTGTCTTCGTCCAAGGCGGAACGATCGGCAACCTCTCCGCGCTCGTGGCCGCACGCAACGCGCAGAAGGAGAAGCTCGGTGCCTCCCGTCCGGGACGATGGGTGATCGTCTGCAGTGCCGAGGCCCACTCATCGATCACCTCGGCGGCGGAGGTGATGGATGTCGACATCGCTCCCGTGCCCACCGGGGAGGACGGAATCCTGCGCCCGGACGGGGTGCGTGATGCGCTGAACGAGCACGGCGATGCCGTGATCGCGGTGGTGGCCACCTCGGGGACGACGAACTTCGGCACGATCGATGACATCGCCGGAATCGCGGCACTCAAGGACGAGTTCGACTTCTGGCTGCACATCGACGGCGCCTATGGTCTCGCTGCGATGCTGGCCCCACAGGCCCGGCACAAGTTCACCGGCGTCGAAGCGGCCGATTCGCTCATCGTCGATCCCCACAAATGGCTCTTCGCCCCCTTCGATGCGTGCGCCCTGATCTACCGTGACCCGAATGCGGGGCGGCGAGCGCATACGCAGAAGGCCGAATACCTCGACACGCTCACCGAGGCCCAGGAGTGGAGTCCCTCGGACTTCGCCATCCAACTGACGAGGCGTCCGCGCGGGCTGCCGCTGTGGTACTCGCTGGCGAGCTATGGTGCCGAGACCTACCGTGAGGCGATCGGACACTCGATCGACCTGGCCATGCAGATCGCCACGGAGATCCGGAAGCGCGAACACCTGCGCCTGGTGCGCGAACCCGAACTCTCCGTCGTCGTCTTCGAACGCGACGGATGGACGCGGGCGGACTATGAGGCCTGGTCGGACCGACTGCTCAACGACCAGCGGGCGTTCGTCGTGCCGAGCTCACATGCGGGGCGCCCGAACGCGCGGTTCGCGATCGTCAACCCACTGACGACGTTCGATGACCTCGTCGACATCCTCGACACCATGGAGTGACGGTCTCGCTCAGTCACTCTGGGTCGGGGTTTCGGCCGGCTGCGGGCGCAGGGCGACGGTGAAGAACGGCAGGAGGGCCTGAGTGACCGGCCCGATGCTCAGCGCGTAGAGCGCCGTGCCGATGCCGATGACCCCGCCGAGTGCCCAACCGAGGGCGACGACGCTGACCTCTATGACGGTGCGTACGAGTCGGATCGAGCGCCCGGTGACGCGGGAGAGTCCGGTCATCAGTCCATCTCGCGGCCCCGGTCCGAACTGGGAGCCGATGTACATCGCCGAAGCGACACCGTTGAGACCGACCCCTGCGACCATGTACGCGATCTGCCAGCCGAGTCCCTGCGGATGCGGGAGGAAGAGGAGCGTGAGGTCGAGTGCCGGGCCGATCGACAGTGCGTTGAGAACGGTGCCCAGCCCCGGCATCTGCTTGAGCGGGATCCAGGCGAGCAGCACCATCACCGAGGTGATCGTCACGATCGTGCCGAAGGTCAGCGGGACATGCGCCAGGAGCCCGGAGTGCAGAACATCCCAGGGAATCATGCCGAGACCGGCGAGGACGACCATCGCCATCGACGCCCCGTAGAGGTAGAGGCCGATGAGCAGTTGGGGGAGTCGCCGTGCGAGCCGTCCGCCTCTGAGCTGGCTGAGGGGGCCGACATTGGCGAGTTCCCGGCGTGGGGAGCGGGACCGTGGCATGGTTCTCTTTCGTGAGGAGGTGACTGTCGTTCCCATTCTCACCTCGATTGGCCTTGCAAAGAATAGCCAATTGTCAGAAAGTGGTCCCATGACGACGATGAGCGCGCGGCGACTGGCAGGAATCATCGGCAACGGGCCCTGGGCGAGCCCCGCCAACGAATCCGTCGCCGAGGCGGTCGTGCGCGCCATCGGCGACGGTCGGGTGCCGGTGGGCATCCGACTGCCCAGCGAGCGCGAGCTCGCCGCCGGAATCGGCGTGTCGCGGACGACGACCGCTCGCGTGTACGCGCGGCTGCGTGAGCACGGCTTCATCCGCACCCGCCGCGGTTCCGGCAGCATCGTGGAGATTCCCGCTGTGCCCGGCGGCCGGATCGATCACCTGCTCTCACCCGTCGGACCCGACGAGGGTCTCATCGATCTCACCTGCACAGCGACCACCGCCCCGGCCCGAGTGCGCGAGGCATTCGCCGCCGCGCTGGACGCCCTTCCCGCCTACCTGCCGGGAACCGGCTACTATCCCTCGGGCATCCCCGCACTCCGGGAGCTCGTCGCCGACCGCTTCACCGCCCGCGGGGCACCGACGTACCCTGACCAGATCCTCATCACCGCCGGTGCCCTGGGAGGTGCGGCCGTGGGCCTGCGGGCACTGCTGACGTCGCCTGCCCGCGTGCTCATCGAAAGCCCGAGCTACCCGAATGCGATCGCGACGATCGAGGCCGCGGGCGGCCGGGGTGTGTCCTATCCCCTCGAGATCGACAGTGCCGGACGGCATTTCTGGGACACCTCGGCGATGGGGGAGGTGATGCGGGCGAACCGGGTGCGTTCGGCCTATCTCATCCCCGACTACCACAATCCCACCGGTGCGCTCCTGCCCGAGGCACAGCGATCCGCCCTGGCCGCAGAGCTCGAGCGCAATGCGGTTGTGCCGGTGATCGACGAATCACTCGTCGAACTCGGCCTCGATGACACCCCGGCCCCGACGCCGCTGGCGGCTCTCGTTCCCGACTCGATCACCGTCGGCAGCACGAGCAAGATCTTCTGGGGCGGTCTGCGGATCGGATGGATGCGCATTCCCCGGCACCGCTTCGACGCGGTGGCCTCAGCGCGCCTCGCCCTCGACCTCGGTGCTCCCGTGATCGAACAGCTCGCCGCTGTGGAACTGCTGCGCGATCACGATGCGATCGTCGGCGACTTTCGACGGCGGCTGCGCGATGCGCGCGACCGACTCGCAGCCGCCGTGCGCGCCCACTGCCCGGATTGGCAGGTCGTCGTCCCCTCGGGCGGGATGGCGCTGTGGGTGCGTCTGCCCGAAGAGCGGTCGGGCGCGCTCACCGCCGCGGCCGCTCGGCACGGGCTTGCTCTGGTCTCGGGACCGAACTTCGCTCCGGCAGGAGGGCTCGACGGGTGGATCAGGCTGCCCTACACGGTTGCCGAGCATGAACTCGACCAGGTGGCTCCGCGACTGGCCGCCGCCTGGCAGGACGCGCTCGAACGCCGCGCGCCGCAGCGGCAGGAGCGTGCCCGCATCGTCGCGTGAGTTCAGCACAGACGCACGCCGTCCGCGACGATCTGCGAGGCGGTCCGCGGGACGGAACGCAGGGGCAGTCCGCAGACCGGGCGCCGAGAGCGAGCCTGCCGAGTCTGCGTACGATGAGAACATGGCAGAGAACAACGGTCTCACTCACGATGAGCAGTACTCGACGGCGGTGACCGTCGAGGACTTCCGCGACAACCTCGCCGAGGTGGAACGTCGCATTTCGGCTGCCGCGCAGCGGGCCGGTCGCGACCGGCAGGAGATCGAACTGCTGCCGGTGAGCAAGACGGTGCCCCAGGAGCGCATCCGCGCAGCGGTCGCGGCCGGGTGTCACAAGCTGGGAGAGAACAAGGTCCAAGAGGCCCATCGCAAGTCCGAGGAGATGGCCGATCTCGACATCGACTGGGCCGTGATCGGCCATCTGCAGTCGAACAAAGCCAAGGACGTCAAGATGTTCGCGAGTGAATTCCACGCCCTCGACCGGATCAAGGTCGCCCGCGCTCTCGACCGTCGCCTCGAAAGTGAGGGACGCAGCCTTGACGTGTACGTGCAGGTCAACACGTCCGCCGAAGACTCGAAGTTCGGGATGCTTCCCGAAGAGGGCGCGGACTGCGTGCGAGTCGGTCAGGCGATCTTCGGCAGGCGCTCTCTGCCCGATTCGGACTTTTGGCCGGAGAACGGCTGAGGGCAGCGGTTCGTTGGCCACATCATCGAAGGTCATCTGGTGGGTCGCCGGCCTCGCTCTCGGTCTGGTGGCCGGGTCGGTCGTGCCCGGGGTCGGGCCGGCAGCGGAATGGGCACTGACGCCCTGCCTCATCGTGTTGCTCTTCCTCACTTTCCTCGATCTTCCGTTCGAAGGGGCGGTGAAGGCGTTCGGGGACCTGCGTTTCCTGGCGGCGGTGGTGGGCGCGAATTTCCTCGTTGTGCCTCTCGTTGTGGCGGGACTGGTCACGGTCGTCGACCTCGGTGACCTCGTCGATTTCCCCGAACCGATGCTGTTGGCCGTGCTCGTCGTGCTGCTGTGTCCCTGCATCGACTACGTCATCGTCTTCACTCGCGCCGTCGACGGCAGGGCTGAGAAGCTGCTCGCCCTCACTCCTGTCCTCATGATCGCCCAGCTTCTCGTCCTGCCGGTGAGCATCTGGGCGATCACCGGGGGCAGGCTGAGCGCCGCACTGCCGGTGGGTCCGCTGGTCTCAGCGCTCATGCTCTTCATCATCATCCCGCTCCTCGCCGCGATCGTCGTTCGTCTGGCGGCACGACGGTCGGGGCGTGTGCAGAGTGGCGTGGATGCGGCCTCGTCACTGGTGGACCTCGTGATGACGCTGACCCTGCTGGTCATCGCCGCCTCGGTGGCTCCGCTGATCGGCGGCTCGATGAGCCACCTCGGCGGCGTTGTCCTCGTCTTCGTGGTCTTCGCGGTGATCATGGTCGGCCTCGGGTGGGTGGTGGCGCGCTGGATGCGACTCGAGGCCGGTTCCTCACGGGCGGTGGTGTTGTCGGCGGTGACGAGGAATTCTCTCGTCGTGCTGCCGATCGTGCGCGCCGCGACCGGCGACGGCATCGGCCCGGCCGCAGTGGTCGCGCAGACGTTGGTCGAGGTCCTCTTCCTCCTCGTCCTCACCCGGTTCCTGCCGAAACTCATCCCGGATACTGCGGTGTCCGAAAACCGCTAGTATTCGTGGTCGGCAGAGACCAGAATGGGACCATGCTCACCACCGACCAGTGCTATCAGGCGGTCACCTCTCGTGACAGACGCTTCGACGGAATGTTCTTCACGGCGGTGCGCACGACCGGCATCTTCTGCCGCCCGTCCTGTCCTGCCAGAACCCCACGACGGGAGAACGTCGACTTCTTCAGAAGCGCCGCGGCCGCCGCCGAAGCCGGCTTCCGCGCCTGCCGGCGCTGTCTGCCCGACGCCAGCCCGAACTCGCCGGAGTGGGACACCCGCGGCGATGTCGTCGCCCGCGCGGTGCGGCTCATCCGTGACGGCTGCATCGACCGGGTCGGAGTCGACGGCCTCGCCGCTGAACTCGGCTACAGTGCCCGCCAGCTCGGCCGACTGATGCGTGAGGAACTCGGTGCCGGACCGCTGGCGTTGGCGCGGACCGAACGTGTGCGCACTGCCCGGACCCTCATCGAATCCACAGCGCTGCCGATGAGCGAGATCGCCTTCGCGTCGGGATTCTCGAGCATCCGACAGTTCAACGACACCGTCCGGGACGTGTACTCGGCGAACCCCCGGCAGCTGCGGGGCGCGAGTGCGTCCGGTGCCGCAGCGTCGGAGCTCGTGCTTCGGCTGGCTTATCGCCCGCCGCTCGATCTCGACCACCTCCTCGACTATCTCAGCGTGCGTGCGGTGCCCGGAGTCGAATCCGTCGCAGACGGAGCCTATACGCGGTCGATGCGTCTGGCCCACGGGCCGGCGGTCGTCACGCTGAGTCAGGGGACAGGCGACTACATCGACTGCCGACTCCGCCTGGCCGACACCCGGGATCTGGGAAGTGCGGCAGCGCGGTCTCGGCGGATCCTCGATCTCGATGCCGATCCCACAGCGGTTTCCGCCACATTGCGCGCAGCGGGCTTGGCCGAGCTGGTCGACCGGCATCCCGGTATCCGCTCACCCGGGCATTCCGATCCGGTGGAGCTGGCCGTTCGTACTGTCTTCGGGCAGCAGATCTCGCTGGCCGCCGCAGGCACCCACCTGGGCCGCCTCGTCGCCGGGACGGGGGAGACGCTTCCAGCGGAGCTGTACGTGAACGGGGTCGATTCGCTCTTCCCCTCTGCCGAGGTGATCGCCGAACTCCCGGACGACCAGTGGGCACTGCCGCAGAAGAGGATCGCCACCATCCGTGGGCTGGCTCGCGCACTGGCCGACGGGGACATCGACCTCGGTGCCGGCTGTGACCGTGAGGACGCCAGTCGTACGCTGCTCGCTGTGCCGGGGATCGGGCCGTGGAGCCTCGGATACATCCGCATGCGTGCCCTCGGGGATCCCGATGTCTTCCTCCACACCGATCTGGGAGTGAAGAAGGCCCTGGCGGGTCTCGATCTCACTGACGAGGTCGAGACGCTTGCGGAACGATCCAGCCCATGGGGGTCCTATCTCACCCATCTGCTGTGGGCCGAACACGCCCGAACTCACACTGCCGAAAGGAACGACCCATGAGGACGACGCCGAGACAGAAGATGCCGACACAGACCGGGCCGAAGGCGCGGGCCGCGTCGTCACCGACCGCTGCGACACATCACGCGCCGGCCCGATTGACCGCTCTCGCAGTCCCGGATCTGACCGCCCGCCAACATCGAACGGTGATCGACTCACCCGTCGGTCCGATCATGCTGACCTCTGACGGCGCGCACCTGACCGGACTGTATCTCGAGGTCACGGACGCGGTTCTGGCGAGGGTGGCAGCCGCTTCCGGCACAGAACCGGAGACGAACGACGACCTGACGGTCTTCGCCGACACCGAGGCGCAGCTGGGGGAGTACTTCGCCGGTCACCGACGAGGATTCGACCTGCCGTTGGCGCCGCACGGGACCGAATTCCAGCGCAGCGTCTGGCAGGGACTGCTGGAGATTCCCTACGGGTCCACGGCGAACTACGGCGAACTGGCCGAAGCCGTGGGTCGGCCCAAGGCCGCGCGGGCCGTGGGTGCCGCAAACGGCAAGAACCCGATCAGCATCATCGTGCCCTGCCACAGGGTCATCGGAGCGAACGGCTCACTGACCGGCTACGCCTGGGGAGAGGACAAGAAACGCCGATTGCTCACCTTAGAATCCCACCCCTGACCCCTCTTACTACCTGACGGCGGCCCAGCAACCTCGCGCGAGGTTGCTGGGCCGCCGTCAGGTAGCAAATGGGGAATGACGAAGGGCCGAGATCCTTTTCGGAACTCGGCCCTTCTGCTGTGGAGGTAAGGGGATTCGAACCCCTTTTGGGCCGGTTTCAGAGAAAATTTGCCAATTATGACGTGCAGAGAAGCCCGAGTTCTCGCAGATCCTTGTAGATCTGTGCGAAATCCAACTGCCGTCTGTGGGGCATGATGCCCCGGGATTTCTGTCGCTTCCAACTGGGTTGAGTGCCAAGTACGTCATCGACTTTTGAACTAGATTTTAGCTACACCTGGCGCTTTCTCCACAGGAGCAGACCGCCGGCAATTGCAGCCGCAGAGAGGGGCAAGGCGATGAAGAGCTTGGCTGCAAGAGTCGTGCCGATTTCTTGACCTGTGTAGATCTTGCCGAGCGCCTCGAACCATTGCTTGAGCGGGTTCCACTCGAGAATATTCTGCATGACCTGCGGGAGCTCGGTGATCGGTACGGCAGCGCCCGAGCCGAAGTACATGACGAAGAACAGGACCGCGGAAATACCCTGGATCGCTCGAGCATCGAAAGGCAGCGAGCCGACGAAGAATCCGATGCAGCTCAGCCAACCGATCATCAAGAAGATGAGTAGCCAGAAGAACGGATTGGCCGCAGTAGGGAGGAGTCCGTGGGCAATTCCGATGACGATCGACACGACCAGCAGACCCAGGATAGAGAGAACCAGCATCGAAAGAACGAGAGCAGTACCGAAGTAGATGAGGGGCAATGGCAACGTCCGGTACCTGATATCCGACCGTCGAGTGCGCAGCTCGGACAGATAGATCGGCAGTCCCATGACGGCGAGATTCGCTACCGCCGTGCCGAGCAGAGCGGGAAAGATCAGGTCGATGTACCGCACCCCTTCATCGACCTGCTGCTCCGCAAACGGAAGCCCGATGAACAGGTAGATCACCAGTGGAAAGGCGAGGCTGAAGAAGACGGCGATCGGCTGGCGCAACAGAAGCAGCAGCTCTTGCAGGAACCATGTTCGAAGAATCGCCGCGCCGGATGCCGCGCGGGGCTGTTGCGAAGGGACAAAGAGGGAATTCTCAGTCGCGGCCATGATCACTCCGTTCTGCTTTGGTGGTGTCCACCATGGTGGCAAAGACATCTTCGAGTCGCACTGCTCCAGTCAGCAGGTCTCGATAGCGGACCTCACCCTGTTCGTACTGATCCTCCAGCGTACGGCTGAGTTGCTTGACCTCCTCGCGCGGCCCGAACACGGACAGCGAATTCGGGGAGCGTCCGACCTCAAGGCCACTGGCCTGCACCACGCGCTCGACTCGTGCATCGGGCGTATCCACGCGCATTCGCCAGTCACCGCCAGCGTGGTCCAGTATCTCGGCCACGGTGCCTGTGTCGGCCACACGGCCGGCCGACATGACAGTCATGCGATCGGCAAAGGCCTCCGCTTCAGCGAGGTCGTGAGTCGAGGTGACGATGGCAGTCCCCGCACTCCGGATCTCGCGGAAGAAACGCCACATCTCCCCTCGTCCATCTGGATCGACACCGCTGGTCGGCTCATCGAGAATCAGCAGTCGTGGGCGGCCTATGCAGGCGATGGCGACATCCAGACGTCGCTGCCATCCTCCTGAGAGCTTGTCGACGGATCTGCCCATATGCGGCCCGAGCCCCATGGCGTCGACCACTGCGTCGACGGGGCCTGGATCCTTGAACAGGCAAGTTTTGGCTTGAATCGCTTCCTTCGCCTTGATTCCGCTCGGAAGTCGTGATTCCTGCAGCTGGACACCAGTCGTCAGTCGAGCGTCGCGGCCACCAGGCTCGAGCTGGCCGCATATTCGCGCACGACCGGAATCCGGACTCCGCAGACCCGACAGGATCTCCAACGATGTGGTCTTGCCCGATCCGTTCGGCCCGACCACGACGAGCACTTCACGGGCGTGAACATCGAGATCGACGGAATCGACTGCAGTCTTCGCGCCGTACCTCTTCGTGACTGAATCAAGCATTCCGACAGGGTGGTCTGTAAAGGTCATGGGGTCACCCTATCGAGAAGACCTGCGCGAATCGATGTATTTCTCCGATCTACGGTAGTTATCTATATCAAGCTTTACCTCACCGTTGACGGCAATTCACGATCCGTTAATCTGAGATGCGCTCCCGGGTTGATCACTGGCAGGCTGCTGGACGCGCGTGAAATGTCGATATCTAATCAAGCATTAAATTAGTTCACCTGTGGTTGAACACATCGCGACATTGCAAGCCGCGCTCAGCTGGAGGTACTCTCACATCGCGTACACCCGGATTCCGGCAGCAACGGCACATTGTTGAGCGGTCGAGCCAGTCCAGAGACCAATGCACGAACGTTACCAGATCCACAGGCATCGTGACGGCAAGTGGATTTGGCTGTTCATCTATAATTAACGATAGCTTGAGAGCTCGATCATAATGGTAGTGAGTAAGTAAGCTCCCAGGTCACAGACTTGGTTGGGCAGCGCCAGTCGTGTTGACGAGAGAATTTGTCTTTCAATTCTACGGTTGAATGGGTTAGCCGCCGTCTATAAAGTGATCGATGCGTAGTTCAAGAGCTGATGTTTACGAACTACGTGCACCACCACAGTGAAACAACTATCAAAGTTAGGAGAGCAATCCAATGCTGAGTTCACTCGGACGAGCAGAAGACAAGCACTTCACCACTGAGAACACAGTTGCCCCTGGCGGCTGGTGCTGCACCTGCTGCTGCTGGTGCAATAACAGCATCTTCTCATTCTGATGCTGTGTGGCTGGGTGGGGTGTAAAAACTCCACCCAGCCACTCTCCAGGGTCGAAGAGAGAGACGATGACATCCAAGACATTTGGAACATGCTGAAAGGACGTTGTTGATGCTTGAGGAACGGGTCATCAACCATTCGCTCCCATGGGCACCGGCTCACAACACAGGTGAACGTGCACGAGGTCTCGAAGAACTACTGACGGTATATAGCCCGTTCGGAGCAATCCGCAACGTGTTGACCTCATTTCGCTCGAGTGTGGGGCCGTACGGTTACCAGGGTTCAGCGACACCGATGTCGCTCGACCATCAGCTGCGTCGGATGCTGGGCATGTCCGGCATATCGGCTGGGTTGGATCGCGACATCTATGGCGGAGGCAAGGGACTGATCTTCGCAGATTCCGTAGCATCGTCCCTCGGAGAGGCAGTCGAGAGAATGCTCGGATCATTCTCGTCGCTGCAGACCGTGGACTCCCGCGATCGAATGACCGCATCCGCCGCGGAGATGCGAGCAGCCGGCCTTCACCATGTTGGCCCCGAGGACTATGACTCGTACTCCGATGAGCAGCTGGACTCCCCCGGATTCCTCTTCGAGAGATGGACGGATGAGACGAGGCTGGTCTGGCATCGCGGACAGAACCTTATCACTGGCGAAGCCCATTGGGTGCCCGCTCAGTTTGTGCACCTGTTCTACATCTCCTCACCGGAGGAGCTTCGCGTGGGCTCGTCGAGCTCCGGAGGGCTTGCCACCCATGTCTCGAGGGACAAGTCACTGGCGCATGGGCTGTTGGAAGTCGTTGAGCGCGATGGGCTGAACGTCGCGTGGTTCTCGAAGGTTCCGCTTTCCGTCGTCGACATCGACACCGACTTCGAGGATCCGCTCATCGACGAATGGCTCGACAGCGCGCGCAGGGTCGGGCTCGACATCACCTTCTACGTCCATCGCATGGACATGCCGGAGTTCTTCGTCGTCACAGCCGCTGGCATCGAGCCGGGGCTGAGCTCGGGTATGTACGTCTCAGGCGGCGGAGTCGGATTGCGACTCGAAGACGCCATCCGAAGCGCGCTGGCTGAGGTCGTGCAGGCCGAGCGCATGGCACGAAGCGCTCAGCTGACTCCTGACTGGGAGCTGACGATGGGTGTGGAGAAGCGATTCGGGATCGAACCGGATGCGGTGCCCTCCGACTTCACGAACTTCATTCAGGTCGTCGACTACTACGGATATCCGCAGAATCAGAGCAAGCTCGACTGGTTCTTCAGGAACCCTGATATGGCGCGCATCAAGCTGAGCGAGAACCAACCGCCGAAGTCACCGAACTCAGAACTGACCGACATCCTCGCTCTGTACGAGAAGCACGGTCTCACACCGATCGCCTTCGATCTGACCCCCAGTGACTTCGACCGGATCAAGACGACGAAGGTCTTCGTGCCCGAACTTGCCCCGGCATTCCCGCCGAACAATCCGCAGCTCGGCCATCGCCGATACCGTGACGTCCCGCAGAAGCTCGGCCTGGTCGATCGTCCATGGACGTTCGATGACATGCCGACCGACCCCCTTCCTTACCCATGATGAATACACATTCGACCTCACAGACGACCGAAACGACTTCCAAGAATCGTCGCTGGAACGCAGGAATCATCCTGATCCTCGTGGCCTTCACTCTCAAGCTCCCGCTCGTCGTGCTGACTGCGGTGTACCCGACCGGAGCAGGCGACATCGTGCCTGACTCAGGTGGAACTGTCGTCAGCGGACTGGGAAACGCCGCATTCCTCCTGTCTGCGGCAGTGCTCGTCTACTTGCGCAGGTGGGTGGGAATGGCTGTGGCAGCTGTGCTGATCATCGGTTCCACGATCGGTGGAATCCAGCTGCTGAACGACGGCTCCACAGTGTGGGGCGCTCTCCAACTCGCGACAAATGCGCTTGCGGCGATAGGCATCGTATGGGCGCTGGTCACGGGTGCGCTCCGCGGCTCTCGCTGGTAATCCGACCGACTTGTCACTGAACAGAGGAAATTCATGTTGAAAACAGAATCGCTGAGTCCGCAGGATCAGCTTGTTATCAATCCCGCCGTCTCGATCATCCGCGGCAGCGATGACGAGATCATGTCTCGATTCGGATCGCGGTCGCGCACGTCCTACCGCATCACGGACACGAATGGGCACGGAGTGCTCGCCGACTTCGTTCGAGCATTCGTGCGCCCAGCCGACCCTACTGAGGTCGCGGCACACTTCGGGATCAGCGATAACACACGAGACGAGTTCATTGAGAAGCTCACTGAGGGCTCCCTCCTCATCGCGCCGGAGCAAGCCCGGTACAGCCAGCTCATCAGTGGTATGCACATCACCCCAGACCGCGATGATCAGATCCTGACCGTCGTCGGCACGGGGCGCATCGCCGAATCCGTCGCCGCGAATCTCACCGATCTCACATCGTCTGAGATCGAGATCAGCCACGACGCCGAAGCAGCATTCGACGAGAGCGATTTCGTCGTCGTGTGCGCTGACCGGCTCGATCAGGCGTTCTTCTATGACGCTGACGAATACGCTCGGGCCTCTGAGACTCCGTGGCACCTGTCGTATCTCGATGGAGCCGAGATCGTCGTCGGTCCGACATTCGTCCCCGGCTCGACGACGAACTACTTCGATCGCGACACTCTGGATGAGTCCGCACGTACTCTGCGGTTTGAGCACCAGTACATGGCGTCGGCCACCCCGGATATCGAAGCTGACGCCGAGATTCCCCTGTTCATCGCGCAGATGGCTGCAGGATGGACGACGGCGGCAGTCGCACAGCACCTTTGGGGACCGGGATCATTCCTCGAAGACCATGTACTGCGCATCGACCTCGAGCGGATGCAGGTCATCCGCGATCGAGTACTTCGCCTGGCCCGAAACCCTGTGACCGTGGGATCGCGACCCGACCTGCGCCATCCGTTCATCTGAGGAGGACCTGTGCGTAGACCAGAAGACCAGCTCAGGCGAATGCTTGAGCAGACATTGGTGCCTCCGACCACAGTCGACGAGTTGGATCCGGACACCATCGATGCAGCCACCAGCCGCTGGGGAAGCTCCACCGGAAACCTCGCGGAGACATACTCCGTGAATTCTGTGCTCACCCATGCGTCGGCAAAGAGGATCGCAGTTCGCGAGGAAGTGGAGACCATCACGGACTTCTACTTCACGACTGCCGGTTCCGGATTCGACCAGCTGACATCCCAAGAGTCGCGTTGGCTGCTGCCGCAGAGAGAGTATCCGCCCGCTGTGCAAGCCCTTCTTCGTCCGTTGAACGAGAACCCGGCCCTGATCGCTGCGCTGTTCTCGACCGAAGTGCTCTTCACTGATCGGGGCAAGCTGTGGAGGGTCGTTCCCAATCGGCCAGGATCCGTCCTCGAGGGTGATTTCACAGACGCGGATGCCGAGAAGCTCGATGCGGGACTCTTCCAGACGGACACCGAGACCTTCCGGCCGGTGATCTTCCTGGTCAACCATCTCGGCAGGTCGTCCTATCTGACCGGTGACCGGTCATTCCGGAACTCAACCTTGGCAAGCGGCATGTTGCTCGGAGTCGCCTGGGAGCAGGCTCGGGCAGCTCAGCTCCCCATCGCCACAGCGAACACATTCATCGATGCGTCGGTCAATGAGGCACTTCGCTGCGACGGGGTGGAGCGCGCCGTCATGGCAGTGATTCTCCTGCCAGCAAGCTCGGACTCCGACGACAGCTCTCGCGCAGGAGGCGAACCCCATGACCACTGATGTAACCGCGGAAACCGATTCGGCAGAGCGCAGGCGTGGCACGGATGATGTGCTGGCGAAGGCCCTGGATGAGTGGATTCAGGCACGGACGAACTCTCGGACCACCGAGACGGGGGAGGTGGCGGAAGAGCTGCTCAGAAGTCTCGAGGATCTCCTCGAGTCCGAGCAGGACCCCACTCTTTCGCGCGTCCTCAGAAGGGTCCTCGGGCGATCGGTCGGTGAGTTCTTCACCTCAAAGTCGATGAGCACCCAGCTGCCTGAGGACCTGATCCGATTTGCTCGTTCTGATCCGTCGGCACTGGATCTCGGCGACGTCGATCTGCCCGACGTCAGTCTCACCGATGTGCTTGCCGATCGGAGGTCGGTGCGAGATTTCGCCAAGGGTCCGCTTGAGAAGAGCGAACTCAGTGGTGTTCTGCGCATGGCGGCCGCCAAGAACGGCAGCGAAGACGGGTACGGAACTCGCGATCTTCCGCTGGTCCCCTATCCGAGCATCGGCGGTCTCGACAGCAATGTCCTCGGCGTCATCATCAACAACGTCGAAGGTGTCGAACCCGGCTACTACCGATATGACGCGATCGGTCACGGGCTGGTGCCACTCATGCGCGGCGATATGCGACTGATCCTTCAGCGGAACACGTTCGAGACGGAATGGATCTTCTTCGCGCCCGTCGTCTTCGTACTCAACAACTGCCAATCCAAGGTGAGTTGGAAGTACATGACGCGCGGCTACCGAATCTCGCACATGGATCAGGGAGCGCTGCTGCAGAACCTCTATCTGTCAGCAACTGCTCATAAGCTCGGTGCGTGCGCAGTCGCCGGTTTCCTCGACGACGACATCGATGAGGCCCTGGGCAATGCGGGAACCGATCAGTTCGTCTCTGCACTGGTGGCGATGGGGCGTCCTCTGGAGTACGGAAGACCAGACCTCGAATGACCGGGATCCTGCCTCCATGGATGTCATCGTCTTTGAGTCTGTGGAGCATTCCGATGATCGCCCTCGGAGTGGCGACCATCGTATGCATCTGGGTGGTCCCCCGCGCGCGTCCCAGCCTCCCGGTCATCGCCCCTCTCGTTCTCGGTGTCGTCTGCATGGTGGTCAGTGCCGTGCTGCTACCCACACGAGGGTCGATTGAAGTCATCACCGGGCTGGCTGGGGCCAGCGTCCACCTGGTGTGGCAGTTCCCGCTGATGGTGATCGTCGCAATAGTCATCGGGTGGCTCAGTTTCGCTCTCGAGCGGTGGCTGCTGTCGCTGCGCCGACAGACGAACGAGGACGCCAATCTCCCTGCGGCACTGCAGGGCTTCGACATCCCGAACAGAGGCGAAAGCATGCTCGGGATCGCAGGAGTGGCGACTCGTCCTCTGTTGTTCAGCCTGTTGACCGCTGTGACCGTGATCGGTGAAGAGCTGTTCTTCCGAGGGCTGTTCCTCACTCATGGGTTCGGACCAGACGCACACAGCCTGCTGCTCGTCATCGCGGTCCAAGCAGTCCTCTACGCCCTGACCCACGTGGTGTTCGGCGCGGCCACCGTGGCGGGCAAGATCGTGCTCGGGATCGGACTTGGAGTAGGAGCCATGGTCGCCGGACTGTTCGTCGCCATCATCGGGCACGCCGTCTATCAGTACTGGGTCTACCGGCAGTTCGAACCACTACGCAAGCAGAAGTCTCACCCCTGACAGTCGAGACCTCGATATGAGCTGTTCCGGTTCTTGGAGCATGCATGTCAGGAAGAAGGATTGGATCTCGTGAATACATCGAACATTCAGCACACTGTAGGTCCCATGGTCGACTGCTCCATGGGTCTGGGCGGATATCGTGAACGGCTGACGGATTCGGTGGTCGCCGCGCCGACGGCCATCGTCGAGGCTTTGGGCCGCCATGGAGTCGGCGCTATCCATTCGACGAGTTCGACGTGGGAAGAGTACTGGTCATTTCGTCAGATTGCGGCCGAGAGCGGCGGACCGGTCGTCAGCGGTGGAGGGGCAGCTGTCACCGACGAACTACCGGCATCTCACCGCCTTCGTTGGATTCGCTCGCAGGGTGACATCCGACGAGCAGTAGCCACGACTCGCAGCGAAGATCGTGCATGGATCACAGTTCAGAGCTCCTCTCCGGACTTCGTCCAGGCCGTATTGACCGAGGCGCAGAAGAATGATGTAAGAGTCGCTTTGCGAGGCTCAGGTGACTGTGCTGACTGTCTGGCAGAAGGCGACATGTTTCTCGGCTTCGTCCGGTTGCTGTCTCGGTCAGCGGTCTCACATCCTCTCGATACACTTGTGGAGTGGGAGTCCCCCGACGGAGTTCAACGTGCCCGACAACTGGCGCAGAGGCTGGGAACACGGGGAGTCGGCATCACCACCGAGCTGGTCAGTCATCGACGATCGGTGTTCATCCGAGAAGGCCTGAACACTCCGTTTCTGGAGACTCTGGAGCCGATTCTTCCGCACACCCGACACATCAGAGAGATGAATCGCACGGGAGGCTATCTCGCCGGCAAACGAGAGCTGAAGAAGAGCACCGGACTGGCGGAACCCAACCGCCAGCTGGCCAAACGCGCACAGGACGGCTGGAACGGCGTTCTCGAGGCGTGCGAGGCCACACATCAGTCCGTGCGCCTGCTTCCAGGAAGTCGCGCGCCGCAGATCACCACCGTTCCCGGATACAGCTTCAAGGAAGAATTAGCGATGCTTGCGCATCTGGGCTGTTCTCTCGACTACGTGCTCGACAGTGCCACAGCCGGTGCGAGGACGTTTCTTGATATTCCTGAGGACGCAGAGCAACGACTCATCTCTAATGAAACAGGTCAGGACGACGATCCGACGCGATACCTTCTCTCTCTTCGAGTGGCTACTTCGCAATAGGGCGTACAAGTGTTTGATGCGACATACAGATAGTTACTACGGCGGCCGGTCACCATGCTGACCGGCCGCCTCGTTGGATCTACGACTTCCGGGTGCGGCGTTCTCGAATCAGTGCCCATACCAGCGATCCTACGATGAGGGCAGCTCCCAGCACGAGCATGATCACACATCCGTTCAGCATTGTGGATTGTGCTGATTCCCAGTTCGCTTCCTTTGAGTTTGACTGAGCAGTCAACGGTCGCAGGGAAATACGATACCTCGTAAGAGAATCCGGTCTCCGGAGGCACGTTGTCCGGAGGTACAGGGCACCACTCGGGGCTAGTGCCACCGCGCTTGAGCAGGATCATTCGAAGTGACCACATGTACGCCATTTCGGCAATGATGATGAGGATTCCGATGATTCCGAGGCTCAGCGGAGTGACGAATTTCCTGAAGATCATGGTCACGAGACTACCGTTTCAGACCTTGTGGTCTCTTGGTCGCTTCAGCGTCCCAGGTGAAGTATGTCGGAGTCTTCCATTTTCTGTCGGGGTGCAACAACAACATATCCGAATCGCCTCCCATGTCTTTGGCGGGCCACGAACCTCCGATACCCATGCAGTCCGTCGATGCGGGCTTACCTGCACAGTTGTCCTTCACGAATTTGGATGCCGCGCTGATGTGGCTCCACGAGGCTCTGCCCTTCTTGAGGTACATGACTGCCGAAAGGCCCTGGTTCCATCGCATGTTGGGAACGTTCAGTCCCCAGTAGGGGATCTTTTCTGGATGGCCGACTCCGAAGCCTATCGTCCCCGTGCGCAGGGGTCGGACCAGTGATTTTGGTCGAGGTAAGGTTCGATGGAGTGACCCGGTTTGAACTTGACCCCATCGTTGTACATATAGATGATAGTTGCGCTGTGCAGCCGAGCATCTGCCCAGAATTTGTCATCCGTATCGGCCGGACACGCGGGTCAATGAACCGTCTGGGATAGCTTGTAGTTCCACTGGTAGAGAGAAATTTCGATGCCCCAGTCGAGCGGATTCTTACGGGCCGAGTTGTCTCCCTTCCAGATCGCATCGATCGTCACCTTTCGTTTGCCATCGACATTGTCGTCGGTCCTGAACTTCACGGAATTGGGATGCGCTTCTGTCTGTGCAGGGACGGGCTTCGCAACCTGTGCTTCTATGCGGCCGTCCGAGGGTTGATCCTTGGCGTTGCGATCTACGATGCTCGGAATGCTCTTCTTGGCAGTGATCCTTTCCGGCAACTTTGAGAAGATCTTCTTGGCGTGGTCCTCGCTGGGGGCCGATTGTCTGGCCACCGATGCCTTCGAATCACGGGAGACGATCTCCACTGACAGAATCGCTGCGTCCTTGCGCCGGCATCTTGAACGCCTGTCAGGAGAGATGATGCGTTCTGCGAGGGAGTCGAGGTGGGATCGTAGCTGTACAGCCCTCCAGCATTATCGCCGACTGCCAGCTCAACGGTCTTCAGTACGACATCCTCCGACTCGGCCTTCTCAAAGAGCGTCTTCGGACCACCGAATGGTCCAGTGTGATTCTTTCGAGCTTCTCCGCTCTCGATGAGGAGCCGCTGTCTCATGTCGAGGTGGACGTTAGTTCGGCGGCCGAGGCGATCGGTGCGTGAGAGATGGTGGAGACAGCCACCGTGAGAACAGCCGCGGTTGCTGTGCGGGCGAGAGGTGAAGATAGGTTCATCGCAATTGTGCTCCATTAGGTAGTGCAATATTTGGACCAAGGTTGGGAGCCTGAGCTCGAACCAGATCACACGTATATTTCTGTGACGCTTTTGAGAATACGCAGAGATTTTGGACGGCCGATCGATGCGGCAAAAAGTGTTGCCTGTCCGACGCATGTTGTGCATGGTCGATTCATAGAAATGACATCGGCGGTCACTATCGCTGTGACGTGCTGATGCCGAGTCTTGCGTTGGACGTGGGATTAGTCCGGAGCCTCGTGATCGAGGAAATTGGTCGAGTGGGGAAGCCACGCCGAGTCGGTCCTGGGTCCGCGCGAACTGTCGACGCACTCCCGGCGGCTCTGGTTCCGCTCGATGCGAGAGATCGTCGCCACACAGGCCGAGCCGCGATGGCACCAGGTATTACCCAAGGCAGGCTGCAGCTGCTTGGCGTGGGTGGTGGACTGCTCGATGACGCGGAAGACGGCGAGGATCGTCCTTGCGAGCATCAAGCCTCCGACGCCGACGGAATAGTCGACCAGAAACCGAGCGGTACGTAATGCAGGAGGGCGGGCAATCGTGGTTCGATCGGTGGCCTCTCAGCCAAGATGGGGCTCCTCGGCGGCGGGTTCTGCTTCGGTCGCTGATCCCGGCAAGCGGTAATCGATAGATTCATGCCTTGGTCGAGGTTGCTTGAAGGCTGAGAGCACCTGCTCATCGATCTTCATGCTGTCGATCATTCGAGAAGCGCCGTGCAGTGGACCGTCGCGGCATCTTTCGACTTCGATCAAAGCCAGACATCGCGTACTGGCAGTTCCAGGAGCAGCTTCGTGACGTTGATTGTGAGCGCAGTTCGGGACGCGCAGGGGACTAGTTCGAAGACGAAATCATGGCGCGCTCTGGCCGAAAAACGTTGCAAGCGTGCGGTCGGCGCCGCAACGGAAAGGGGAGTAGTGGCCTTCGAACAAGGTAAAGGGAGATCTACCCCTATACCTATTTTTGGACACGAAATGCCCCAAGTTATGCCCCAACAAGCCCTCTCGCCAGGAGTAGTGCCTGGTGAGAGGGCTAATCTCTCTGTGGAGGTAAGGGGATTCGAACCCCTGACCTTCTCCATGCCATGGAGACGCGCTACCAACTGCGCCATACCCCCTTGTGCCTGATCAATATTACCCAGGTGTGGGTGTCAGGCCAAATCGAGCGAAGGTGACGCTCGCCACAGGGGTGCACAGGCGGCCCGAGGTCGGCAGACTCGGGCCACCTGCGGCTACACGTACGGCCTGACCTGTCTGAGATAGCGGACGATGTCACGCTCCCGCAGCTCGCGGATGCGCTGGTCTCGTGCATAGGCGCGCAGCCGAGCGTCGCGCTTGCGCTCCGACTTCCGGCGGCGGTCTTCGGCAGTGGTGGCTGGGCGGCGAGCCCACCGGATGAGCTTCATCCCGGTGCTCAGTGCCCAGCGGCGTGGATAGGTGAATGGGAATGTAGTCGACACAATGATTCCTTCATGGTCAAAGGCAGGGGATATCCGTATTTGGGCAGGAGATATCCCGGAATGGCGATGAGCGAAATAATTCTGAAAATGCGCAGATCAATGAGAGGTGCGTCGAATCAGAATGGTGTGATGAACCCGAATCAGGTGATGCGAAAAGGAATGTCTCTGTCGAAAGGGGGAGTTCTCTTCACGGTTCTGCAGGTCACCAGCGGACTGAAGCCGCAGACGGCGAAGATTCAACGATTCGACAGGTCACATCGACAGACGAGCTGCTTGGGAAGCATCATCTGAATGGGGCGTTGCTGGACCGAAGAAAGTCAACGGGCCAGCGGAAGACAAGCCGGAATCCGGGCGATGAGCGGCTTTGAACCGACAGTCGACCGGAAGCCTACCTGCGGAGACAGACGCGAATGACGGCTGGTGGTCAGCCGACGAGTCCCGATCCGCCATGCAGGCAGGCAGCATGTCCACACTCGGGCGTTCGAAGGTCGGGCCCTGCAAATGGAATATTCATCATCGAAGCTGCGCTCCTTTCATGGTCGTGGTTCTCGCGTGAACGGCGTCAGCGTCCACAATGGTCAGGATGCAATCGGAGGTTTTAGCTGCGAATCCGTAATTGCACTGTCGAATCTAGCACAGTATTCATTGTGCTCGGAAGTTTTGTTCATTATTTTCTCAAATTGATTCGAGAATACGGCGGGCGGGCGGATAGCGTCGACTCGGCGGATGAGGTGCGCCACGTCCGTGCGCTTGAGTCCAACCGTGTCTGGGCCCCGACGTAGAATCGAGCCAGACGCGCATCTACAGGGGAGCCCAGAATGTCAGAGACCGCCGCAGCCCGACGTCTTGTCGTCGGATACATCGCCACCGATCGTGGACGGGATGCGATCGCACTGGCCATATCGATCGCCCGCTCGATCGACATCGAACTCGTCGTGACCATCGTCCGGCCGGAGTCGTCGACCGTCATCGCCGGCAGCGCTGTGCCCCAGGACGGGTCGGGGATCGTGGCTCAGCAGATCGACGACTGGCTCGACGAGGCCCTCGCCCTCATCCCCGATGACATCCCCGCGAAAGGAGTCATCCATATCGCAGCGAATGAGTCGAAGGGGCTCATGGAGGTCGCCGAGGCCGAAGGCGCCCTGGGCATCGTCATCGGAGCACGCGCGGCGTCACTGATGCGTCAGCTGCGCATCGGCACAGTCGCCTCGGCGCTCCTGCACTCCTCGGAAGTCCCGGTTGTCCTCGCACCTCCCGGCAGGTCGGACATCGGCCCGATCTCTCGTGTCACCGCGCTCTTCGGGGCACGCCCCGGAGCGAATACGCTCATCGGCGCTGCAGTGGCCTCAGCGGCCGGCCTCGATGTCGACCTGCGCCTGCTCTCGCTGATCGAGTACGAAGGACTCTACGACGACGAAGTCGCCGAGGTCACCGAGTTCGCCGAACAGTACGGCGGAGCGGTCTTGGCCGAACGCGCCTCTGAGATGCTCGAATCGGGTCGTGCCGCCGTCACGTCTCATGTCGGGGCCGACATCGAAGAGGCCGCCGAGAGGATCGACTGGCAGGCGGGTGATCTCGCATTCATCGGGTCGAGTCGGCTGGGACGCGGGGGCAAGGTCGCCATCGGCGCCCGGGCGCGGAGACTGCTGCGGGTGCTGCCTGTGCCGGTCGTCGTCGTCCCGCGACGAGCGGTGAGCCCGAGCCGACCGACCGACGCCAACTGAGGGCCTGCGTCTCCGTGAAGACACGAGACTCGCACCAGGTCGAACTGCGTCTGGGCGCTCACACCACTGCCGCATGGGTCCACCCGGGCAGCTCCACCCGACGGCCGCTGCTCATGGTGCACGGATTCCGCGGCGACCACCACGGGATGGATCTCATCGCCGGCAGCATCCCTGACCGTGAGGTCATCGTGCCCGACCTGCCCGGATTCGGCGCCACCCCGCCGCTGGAAACCGGATCCGGACTGAGTTCGTACGTCGAATATCTGTTGGATCTGCGCGCCGAGGTGGCTCGCCGGTGGGAGACCGAACCGATCCTCGTCGGCCATTCGTTCGGTTCGATCCTCGTCAGTCACCTCGGTGACGCGCACCCCGACGCGGTTCCCGAGCTTGTCCTCATCAACCCGATCACGAGTCCTGCGCTCGAGGGATCGGCGCGGTTCCTCACCGCCCTCACTCGCGCCTACTACGACCTCGGCGCGCGACTGCCCGAACGTGCGGGGCGTGCTCTGTTGGACAGTCGGATCATCGTGCGCGCAATGAGCGAAGTGATGTCGACCACCCGAGATCCGGGGCTGCGTCGCTATATCCACGATCAGCACGCACGCTACTTCTCGTCATTTGCCGATCGGGACTCGCTGGCGGAGGCGTACGCGACGTCCGTCGCTCATACCGTCACCGAGGTGGCCCCTTCCTTGATCATGCCCACTCTCGTCATCGCCGGGGATCGGGACGCGATCGCTCCCATCGGGCCGACCAGGGAGTTCGTTGCTGCGCTGCCTGAGGTCAGTTTCGTCGAACTGGCGGGGGTCGGGCACTTGGTGCACTATGAGCGGTCCGAGGAAGCCGCCTCGGCGATCATTGATTTCGTCGCTGCGCGGGACTGACCTGCGAGTGAATAGACGAGGGGCCGCTGCGCATCAGCGCAGCGGCCCCTCGATGTTCGCCGGCTGAACTGATCAGCGACGGGAATCGCGGGCCCAACGGTAGAGGATGGGGACGAGGAAGGCGAAGCAGGCGGAGAGCAGACCGCCCCAGAACACCCAGAATTCGGTTCCCTCGGGCGAGGAGAAGGCCGCGCCGAAGAGGTAGAGGCCGAACACGAAGAGAGCGAACGCAATGATGAAGACGATGACGTCGGCAAAGGATGCCGAGTTGCGGGTCCGCTTCGCGGCGACAGTATTGGACATGGTTCCTCCGGCAGATGTTCCTGGTGGTCACGTTGACACTCGTCAGCCAGTCTACATCGCGTAGAGAACTTTGCTCATCTCCGGTCGCGTTCGGCGCTTCGCTCCGGAACGAGCCATCCGAGCAGCGCAGAGACGATCGAGACGATGATCGCGGCGAGGATGGCGGAGAAGAAGAACGAATCGATGGTGAACTCGAACGGGGTGAAGCCGCTGAGCCAGCTCGTGAGTGCGAGCATCAGCGCATTGATCACGATCGAGAACAGCCCCAGGGTCAGGCAGGTGATCGGTGCGGAGACGAAGCTGAGGATCGGTTTGATGAAGGCATTGGCCAATCCGAAGATGAGCCCGATGACGAGGTAGGAGATGATCATGGCCGGGATCGGCCCGGCCTGCTCCTCGACGACATGATTACCCGTGATCGTCACGCCCGGCAGGATCCAGGCGGCCACCCAGATCGCACACGCGTTGACGACGACTCGAGCGAAGAAGTTCATGCTCGCCATCCTCGCAGACCGATCTGCGTTATTTCTGAGTCGAGGATGGGAATGAGGTCTGTGCCGTCCACCGCGAGCGGTTCAGGCCGACCGTCGCGAGCGGTTCGTGCCGTCCGTCGCCGGGATGGTGACCAACCTCAAACCGATGTCGCCGCCTGAGGCTTCAATCCGCAGCGCAGAACCAGTAGCCTGAAACACGGACCTGACGGTCCCGACAACGACGTGCATCTACCGAGTGATTTGATCCAGGTCACCACGGCGGCACAGAGCCCGCACCGGCGGGCGCAGAAACTGGATTGGTATGACTGACAGAGACCTCCCCGCAGAAGCCGGATCCCGAGCACAGGAACCGGTCGGTACGGCGAACGAACCGACCCTGTTCTCCGCGGTCGGCCGCAGCTATTTCCCGATCGCGTTCGTCGCCCGGATGCCCTTCGCCATGATCGTCGTCGGCGTGCTCACCCTCGTCGTCGCCGCTCGCGGCTCGCTCAGCCTCGGCGGGGTCAATTCGGCGATGGTCGGACTGGGCACCGCGGTCTTCGGCTCATTCATCGGTGCCGCCGCGGACCGCTGGGGTCAGCGCTATGTCCTGCTCGTCGTCGGTGTCCTCAACTGCGCGGCACTGACCTTCATGGCCTGGGTCGTCTTCAGCCCGCTGCCCGACGTCGTGGTCTTCATCGCGGCCTTCGCGATCGGCGCCACCTCACCGCAGGTCGCGCCGATGTCGCGTTCGAGGATCGTCGACATCGTGCTGACCGTGCTGCCGCAGGCGCGGCGACCGAAAGTGCTCAACGGCGCGATGGCCTACGAATCCGCCGCCGATGAGGTCATCTTCGTCTTCGGTCCGTTCATCGTCGGCCTGCTCGCGACACTGTTCGACCCGGTTGCCCCGATCATCGGCGCCATCGTCATGACCATCGTCTTCGTCTCGGCCTTCGCACTGCACGCCACTGGACGGACCCGCAGCGCCGGCAGCAGCGCGGCAGTCGGCGAGCGTGCCCCGGCCAAGGACATGTTCACCTCCGGCGTCTTCGTCGTCATCCTCGGGGTCTTCGGAATCGGCATGGTCTTCGGTTCGACTCTGACGGCGCTGACCGCGCTGACGAACGACATCGGCCGCCCGGAAGAGGCCGGGCTCGTCTACGGCGTCATGGGCATCGGATCCGCGATCCTCGCGATCTCCGTGGCGCTCTTCCCGGCCAGGTTCGCACTCTGGGCACGGCTGCTGTGCTTCGCCCCGGTCCTGCTCATCGGTGCCGTCGTTCTCGCCGCGACCGAGTCGATGCCGATCATCGTCATCGCGCTTCTGCTCATGGGCTCGGCCATCGGCCCGAGCCTCGTCACCCTCTTCAGCCTCGCGGCCGAACGGTCCCCGCGGGGACGTTCGGCGACGGTGATGTCGATGGCCGGTTCGGCGATCATCGTCGGCCAGTCCGTGGCCTCGGCGATCAACGGGATCCTCGCCGAGGATCAGGGCACGGCCACGGCGATGGCCGTACCGGTGGCCGCCTCGGCGATCGTCTTCCTCGCGGGTGTGCTCAACCTTTTGGTCTCGGTCCTACAGCGCCGAGGCGGGCCCACCCGCCGTCGCACCGTGACCTGACGCGGTGGATTCGGTTCCGTCCAGGCCGGCTGGAACGAGATCTGAATCACTCGGATGGCCCGCTTTCTGGGACGTTGCGTCCCAGTGTTCGCGCGGTGTGACCGCGGTCCGACCGGAGAGTAGGATGTCCGCTGGTCCACCGTGAAGCACACCACGAAGCGTGCGCTCTCACACCACTACGGAAAGCACATCATGTCATCTAGCACCTCGACGACCGAGGCCGTCTCCAGCGATACTCGCTTCTTCGGGCATCCTCTGCCGCTCATGCAGCTGTTCAGCCTCGAACTGTGGGAGCGCTTCTCCTACTACGGGATGAACGGGATCCTCGCCCTCTACCTCTATTTCAGCGTCACCGACGGCGGAATGGGCATGGAGCAGGGCACAGCCGTGGGGATCGTCGGTGCCTACGGCGGTTCTGTGTTCCTCGCCACCATCCTCGGAGCCTGGGTCGCCGACCGACTGGCCGGGGCAGAGCGAGTGCTCTTCTACTCGGCGATCATCATCATGGTCGGCCACGTCTGCTTGGCTCTCATCCCCGGCTTCGGAGGAGTGGCGGTCGGACTCATCCTCGTTGCGTTGGGATCGGGCGGGCTGAAGGCCAACGCCTCGGCACTCGTCGGCGAACTCTATGAAGAGAAGGATCCGCGCCGTGACGCCGGCTTCACGATCTTCTATATGGGGGTGAATATCGGTGCGCTCATCGGCCCGCTGCTCACCGGCCTCCTGCAGCAGAACATCGGATTCCACTGGGGCTTCGGTGCCGCTGCCGTCGGCATGGCCCTGGGTCTCGTCATCTACCTCACCGGCAGGAAGAACCTGCCTCCGGAGTCCCGGATCGTGGTGAACCCGCTGCCGAAGAACAAGCTCTACCTCTTCATCATCGAAGTCCTCGTCGTCGTGCTCGCCGCCACCCTGCTGTGGATGACGAAGCTCGTCAATCCCGAGAACCTCGACTGGTGGATCGCCGGCATCTCCGCCGGTGCAGCGGTCTGCTACTTCGTCGTCATGGGCACCTCGCCGAAGACGAGCTCCGACGAACGTTCCCGGGTGCTCGCCTACATTCCGTTCTTCATCACTGTCGTCATCTTCTGGTCGATGTACCAGCAGATCTTCGGTGTCCTGACCGTGTACTCGGACACGCAGCTCAACCGTTCGATCTTCGGTTGGGAGATGCCGATCAACTGGATCCAGCTGATTCCGGCATTCTTCGTCATCGTCTTCGCACCGCTGTTCGCGACGATGTGGATGAAGCTGGGTCCGAAGCAGATCTCGACGCCTGTCAAGGCCGGTCTGTCCCTGGTCTTCATCGGCATCGGCTTCCTCATGTTCCTGCCGTTCTCGGGCGCCGGCGCGAACGAAACCCCGCTGCTGTGGGTCGTGCTGACACTCGCGGTGTTCGTCTTCGGCGAGCTGCTGATCTCCCCGGTGGGTCTGTCGTTCTCGACGAAGGTGGCTCCGAAGGTGTTCCAGTCGCAGATGATCGCCGTCTTCTTCCTCGCCTCCGGTGTGGGCACCGCACTGTCCGGCGTGCTCGGCGGCTACTTCGACACGGCCAACCAGGCACCTTACTGGACGTCGATCGGCGGAGCCTCGATTGTGCTCGGCCTGCTGGCGCTCACGCTGACGAAGCCGATGCTCAAGCTGCTGCGCGGCATCCGCTGATCGCAGCCTGCTGTCCGAACGACTGCCTGAAGGCCCCTGGAACCCACCCGCCATGGAGTGGGCGCGGGGGCCTTCGGCGTCGAGTGTCAGACGCCGACGAAGATCGGTAAGGCCTGCGGGTGGTGGGCGTGGACGATCGTGAGGAAGACGAGTGCGTCGAAGAGCAGGTGCACCGTGACGGTATACGGCAGCGACTTCGTGCGGGTGAAGATGAAGGCCTGCACGAGGGCGAAGGGAATCGTCAGCAGCGGTCCGATCGAGCGGTAACCGAGTTCCCACAGGAACGAGACGAAGATGATCGAGGTGAACACGTTCGCCGTCCAGAACGGGAAGTGTTTGCGCAGCAGGGCGAAGACCGTGCAGATGAAGAACAGCTCGTCCCAGATGCCCACCGCGTTCACGCCGAAGAAGAGGCGGATGATCTCCGACCAGTTCGTCAACGGCGGCCAATTGAGGTAGACGCCGGTGCGCAGGAAGTACTGCGGCAGCACCGCCCACGCGACCACGACGACGAAGGCCAGCCATCCCCACTCCAGCCGCGACCACGGCTGACCTCGCCTGAGCGGGAATACGATCGTGCGGTCATCGAACAGGTACCGGGTGACCAGCCACGGACCGACGACCACGGCTGAGAGGACGACTCCCATCCGGGCGATGTTCGTCCAGGAGATGTCGGCCTCGACCGAGATCGCTGAGATCAGCGCCAGGCATGCGATGATGACGCTGAGATCGCGGGCGAAGGCCCGGTTAGTACTCCAGACCACCACGAGTCCCGCCAGCATCGGCACATAGCCGAAGCCTCTCACCTCGGGAAACGTGGTCCCGATGCCGAAGAGGACGATCGCCGAGATCGCGATGAGGGCCGTCGCGCAGGCCTCCCAGCTGAGCAGCCCGAGTCGCGGTGTCTCCAGAGCGGGCGCGTGATTGTTCTCCACGGTGCACACTGTAGACGAGCAGAGACCGCCTCGCGTCGTACCGACTCGATCCGACACGTAGGATCGGAGTCATCGAAAGGACTTCAGTGGATCCAGAGGACTACAGCGATCTCCTCGCCGATCTCGCGCCCCGACTCGGCACCGAGATCGTGCCGGCGCACGAGGCGATCGAACGCACCACCGCAGGAGATGTCGCGGCCGCACATGGCGTTCCCGCGTTCCCCACCTCGGCGATGGACGGTTTCGCCCTCGACCGGCAGGCATGGACAGCGGTTCGTCGGGGAGACATGGTTCCCGTCATCGGCGATGTTCCCGCCGGCCACCATCCCGTGCCGCTGCGTCGATGTTCGGCTGTGCGGGTGATGACCGGCGCACCGGTGCCCACCGGCGCCGAGGTAGTCGTCCCCGTCGAATTCACCGACGCCCGGCCGACGGGCTCGGCCCCGCAGTCGATCCGTGTCGCTTCTGTGCCGCCCAGCGCCGTCCACGGGTGGAACATCCGGTCGGTGGGGGAGGACATCGCGGCCGGCGAGCTCGTCGTGCCGAGCGGATCACGACTGACCGCGGCCGGTGTCGGCACTCTCGCCATGCTCGGGCTCTCCCAGGTCGAGGTGCAAAGGCGACCACGCGTGGGACTCATCGTCACCGGAGACGAATTGTGCACCGGCGGTTCCGCGACGCCCGAACCCGGAACAGAGGCTGCCGATTCCTCCGGTCCGACCATTCGCAATTCGAATCTGCCGATGCTCTCTTCTGCGATCTCAGCACTCGGCTGTGAACCGGTCGAAGCGACCTGTGGGGACGACACGACCGAGTTCCTGACGATTCTGCGCGGAATGGAAGACACGGTCGACCTGGCGATCACCACGGGAGGCATCAGTGCCGGTGCTTTCGAGGTCGTGCGGCAGGCACTCGAAGGCGAGCATTCGACATTCATCCGACTCGGTATGCGGCCGGGTGCCCCGCAGGGGTTCGGGCGATTCGGTTCGCTTCCGCTGCTCCATTTCCCCGGCACCCCGCAGGGCGCGTTCCTGTCGTTCCATCTGTTCGTCCGGTCACTTCTGACGGGGCACTCGCTGCGCGAGCGATGGACGAAGCGTGTCTACCAGGGCCCCGACCTCGCCGAGCACCCTCGCGCTGTGACCTTCGGTCCCGGTGCCTTCACCGCCGGGGGAGAGGTCCGCGACCTCGGGCGCACTCGTCTGCAGAACTTCGCCATCGCCGACGTCATCGCCCGCATTCCGCGCGGTACGGGGACTCTCGCCGCCGGAACGATCATCGACTGTCTGGACATCTGATCTCGCCTTCTGTTCCCGGCCCGACCGACTTGATCTGAGTCCGAATCGACCGCCTACCGTCCGCAGTGTCCTCAGGCCGACCGAACTAGGATGGAGCCATGACAGAACCTCGTCTCGATTCCGAGCAACGGGCCCGCTACGCCCGCCAGATCCGTCTGGCCGGATTCGGCGAGACCGCGCAGCAGGCGCTGCTGGAATCGCATGTCTTCGTCATCGGCGCAGGCGGCCTCGGCGCGCCGGTGCTCAGCTACCTTGCCGGCGTGGGAATCGGGACGATCACGGTCATCGACCCGGACATCGTCGAGCGGAGCAACCTCCACCGTCAGGTGATCCACACCGAGGCGGCCATCGGATCCCGCAAGACCGATTCGGCCGAGGAGCGGATGCGCGGAATCAACTCGGACATCGAGATCCGCACTATGCCGTACCTGCTCACCCCCGACAATGCCCTCGAGGTGCTCGACGGCGTCGACATCGTCATCGACGGCAGCGACAACTTCGCCACCCGGTACCTGGCCAACGACGCCTGCGAGATCCTCGGCATCCCCCTCGTCTGGGGGACCATCCTCGGTTTCGACGGCCAGGTCGCGGTCTTCGACGCTCGCACCGGAGCCACGCTGCGCGACCTCTACCCGGACGTTCCCGCCCCCGGTACCGTCCCCGACTGTGCGACCGCCGGAGTGCTCGGACCATTGTGCGGAAGCATCGGTTCGGCCATGGCGATGGAGGCGATCAAGATGCTCACCGGCATCGGAGCGCCCCTGACGAACGCGGTCGCGATCTATGACAGTCTCGACGCGAGCTGGGAGAGAGTCCCGGTGTCCAGGCGACCCGACCGCTCACGTGTGACCGATCTGCGGGTCCACCTCGGCGACTATGGGCAGCAGCCGGCCTCCGAGCGCGCGCAGGCAACTGCCGCTGGCTCCGAAACACCGGCAGGTGGCGCTCAAAGACCGGCCGGCGACGGTGAGGTCGAGTCCGGGCTCGGTCCGGCGCAGCTGCGATGGCCCGATCTGGAGGCAGACCGCCTGCTCGTCGACATCCGTGAGGACGATGAGGTGGCAGCCGGCATGGTGCCCGGCGCGATCCATATTCCGCTGGACGACCTGCTTGAGGACCCGCAACGATATCTCGCCGCGAGCGAATTCGCCGCGAGCCGGAACCGCGCTGGCGGACCCGACGCTGGCAGGAACAGCGGCGGGGGAGTGAGTGTCGCCCTCTACTGTCGTTCCGGGGTGCGCTCGGCCCGTGCCGCAGCGGCCCTGCGCTCCCGCGGGATCGCCGTGAGCTCGGTCAGCGGGGGATACCTCGCGTACCTCTCCCAGCCGGTTCAGCACACCTCCCAGCCGGTTCAGCACAACAGACGAGGCTGACGGGCCGAACCGTCTCAGCCGCCGGCGAACGGCGGCAGGACGTCGACGGTGTCCCCCTCGGAGAGTGCCGCACCGCGATCGGTCGCGGCCACGGAATTGACGAGGAAGCTCGACCGGGACAGCACGGTCGTCGCCTGCTCATCGGCTGCCTCGGCGAGGGTGTCGACCAGGTCGTCGACGGTTCCCGCGCTGAGGCGGGTCTCCCGGGCGCCGAAGGCGTCACGGGCGGCGGCGAAGAAGCGGACGGTGATGGTGGGCACTTATCCTCCGATGGCACTCATGGGACGCTGGGGCTGCACGAAGTCGTCGGTGTCCATCCCGTGCCCGGCGAGCTTCTTCCAGTGCGCGCCCTTCCACAGGTTCGCGATCGCCTCATCATCGGCACCCTGCCGCATAGCCGTGAGCAGATCGACCTCCGTGTGTGAGAACAGACAGGTGCGCACCCGGCCCTCGGCAGTCAGTCGCGTGCGGGTGCAGTCGGCGCAGAACGGCCTGGTCACCGAGGCGATGATGCCGACGGTCCCGAGGACGGTCTCGGGATCGCGGCGATCGGCGACGAGGAACTTCTCCGCCGGAGCGCCGTTTCGCGGCGCCGAATCCGGGGTGAGCACGAATCGGGGTTCGAGCAGGGCGAAGATGTCGGCGGCGGTGATCATCTCGCCGCGGTCCCACGAATGGCCGGCGTCGAGGGGCATCTGTTCGATGAAGCGCAGGCTCAGACCCCGGTCGAGACACCACTGCAGGAGATCCGGGGCCTGGTGGTCGTTGATGCCGGGCAGCAGGACCGCGTTGATCTTCACCGGATCGAGCCCGGCTGCCTGTGCCCCGTCGATGCCCTCGAGCACTCGGTGGAGGAACGGCCTCCTGGCCATGGTCTCGAAGGTCTCGGGGTCGACGGTGTCCAGAGACACGTTGATCCGGTCGAGCCCGGCCGCCCTGAGCTTCGCCGCACGCTTGTCCAGGCCGATCGCATTCGTCGTCAGGGCGATGTTCGGCCGAGGGGCGAGCGCGGCGACATCGGCGATGATCTCATTGATGTCCTTGCGGGTCAGAGGCTCACCACCGGTGAATCGCACCTGATCGACCCCGAACTTCTCGACCGCGATACGTACGAAGCGCACGATCTCCTCACGGGTCATCGCAGCATCGCGGGACATGAACTCGACGCCTTCGGCGGGCATGCAGTACGTGCAGCGCAGATTGCAGAAGTCCGTCAGCGAGATCCGCAGGTCCCGTGCGCGACGGCCATACGTATCGAGGAGAGAGTCCTCATCGTGCGCGGTGAACGCGTCGCCCGGGTCGAGTGTCGGAGTCCTCAGCACCGGCATCGGCAGTCCGATCGTCGACATAGCGGCATCCTCCTTACAGAACCTCTCGTATCATCGTCCCATGACTACGGCGAAGATGCACCGAGCACGGGTATACGAGACGATCGATCCGCTGACCGAGACGCGGAGCCTCCCACTCACGGGCCTGCTCGACTGCCCGCGCAGGCTCGATGCGGACGTGGTCTCACCGATCGACGTTCCCGGGTTCGACAACTCCAGCATGGACGGCTATGCCCTGGCCGCGGCCACACTGGAGGCTCACACAAGGGCTTCGGACCCCGCTCCGATTCCGGTGCGCGGACGCGTCGCCGCCGGCGCCCGAGGGGACACCGTCGCACCCGGCACCGCGGTCGAGATCATGACCGGAGCCCCGCTGCCGCCGGGAACCGATACGATCGTCCGCATCGAGGACACCGCGCCCGGTGCCTTCGGGGCGGCCTCGATCACCCTCGAGCTTCCCACCGGCGCCGAGATTCCCGGGGTGGGGAACTTCGTCCGGCCCCTTGGCAGCGATGTCCGAGCCGGTCAGACCGTGCTGAGGGCGGGCACACAGCTGCGACCCGCCCACCTCGGCGTCGCCGCGGCCTGCGGCATCACCGAACTCCCCGTCCGATCGCTGCCACGGATCCTCATCGTCAGCACTGGGGACGAGATCACCGCCGAGGCGGCCGCCGGGATCAACGATGCGAACTCCGTCACACTGTCGGCCGGGCTGCGCCGCCTCGGTGCGGAGACCGAGGTGGCGTTCGTTCCCGACGACCCGCAGGCGCTGCTCGCCACGGTTCGGGGAAGCTCGGCCGACCTCGTCATCTCCACCGGCGGCATCTCGAAGGGAGCGCACGAGGTCGTCAAGCTCGCAGCCGAAGCCGACCCGGAATCGGCGATGGTCTTCGAGCCGATCGTCATGCAGCCCGGAGGCCCGCAGGGCTGCGGACGACTCGCCGACCACCCCTGGGTCGCGCTCCCGGGCAACCCGGTGAGCACGCTCATCAGCTTCGAGATGTTCATCCGTCCCGCGCTGCTCGGAATCCCCAGCGACGAACCCCCTCGCGAGGTCGGCTACCATCGTCTGGCCCACGGCTTCGACGAGACCCCGCCTGCCGGCAAGCTCCAGATCCGACGGGCCAGGCTCACCGACCAAGGACTCGAATTCATCGGCGGCTCCCGCTCGCACCTGCTCCACAGCTATGCCGAGGCCACCCACCTCGTGTTCGTCTCACCCGAGGCGCCGGGACCGGACGATCCGTTCTCAGCCGCGGGCGATAGGCTGATGACGTGGAAGATCGCATGAAGCTCTCGCACGTCGATGAGACCGGAACCGCGCAGATGGTCGACGTCGGAGACAAGGACGTGACGAAACGGCGAGCGGTGGCCACCGGGACCATCACGACGCGCGCCGAGGTCATCGACATGATCGCACAGGCCGGGCTGCCCAAGGGCGACGCCCTGCCCGTGGCGCGCATCGCCGCGGTGATGGGGGCCAAACGCACCAGCGATCTCATCCCGCTGTGCCATCCGCTGCCGCTGACCGGCATCGACGTCGACTTCGAACTCCTCACCGACGCGGTGGCCATCACTGCCGTGGTGAAGACGGTGTCGAAGACCGGAGTCGAAATGGAAGCGCTCACCGCCGTGACCACGGCCGCGCTGACGATCTTCGACATGATCAAAGCCGTCGACAACCAGGCTGTGATCAGCGACATCAAGGTCACCGAGAAGTCCGGAGGGAGGAGCGGAGATTGGACACGACAGGTTTGACCTCCGCGATCGACAGTGAGACTCTCGGCACCGTCATCACCACCGGAGTCGTCGAGACCGAGATCTCGACCGCCGCCCTCGAACCCGATGTGCTCACCGACGTCTGCGGTGCCGTCGTCAGCTTCTCCGGGGTCATCCGCGATCACGACGACGGCCGCGGAGTCCGGGGCCTGCACTACGAGGCCCACCCATCAGCGGCCCAGCAGATCGCCGAGGCGGCCGCCGACATCGTCTCGCGCCATCCCGAAGTGCGGCTCTCCGTCGTCCACCGAGTCGGAGACCTCGAGGTCGGTGACGTCGCACTGGCCGCCGTCGTGGCCTCTGCCCATCGGAAGGCCTCCTTCCTCGCCTGCGCCGAACTCATCGACGAGGTCAAGGCACGAGTGGCGATCTGGAAGCATCAGCACTTCACCGACGGCACCGACGAATGGGTGGGAGCACTCGAATGACCCAGCTGCGCATCAGCGACGCCGCACAGTTCCTCGGCGTCAGCGACGACACCGTCCGGCGCTGGATCAGCGACGGACGCCTCAGCGCTCTGAAGAACTCCTCGAACCGTGCGGTCGTCGACGGCAGGGAGCTCGCCGAGCTCGCCCAATCGTCGGCGGCCTCACTGGCCGACCCGAGCGGTGTCAAGAGCTCCTCACGCAACCGCTTCGCCGGACTCGTCACCGACGTCGCCGTGGACGGTGTCATGGCCCAGGTGGGCATGCAGTGCGGGCCATTCAGGGTGGTGTCCCTGATGTCGGCCGAAGCCTGCCGCGAACTCGACCTGCAGCCGGGCAGCCTCGCCACCGCCTCGGTGAAGGCGACGATGGTCACGGTCGACACGGTGCCCACGGACTGATCCCTGTGCCGTGAATTCGGATCTCGACCACAGGTGGAGTCTCAAATCGGGTGCTGAAATCGACAATAGGCCGCATCTGCGGGTTCAATAGGAGCATGAAGAAGACTCTCATCGGGCTCTGCGCCGTCGCAGCCCTGACCCTGACCGCATGCTCCTCCGGCTCTTCGACCGATGCGGGTGGTGGTTCGGCAGAGAAGACTGAGATCACCGTCTTCGCCGCCGCCTCGCTCACCGATGTCTTCGCCGACATCGCCGACAAGTTCACGAAGCAGAACCCCGAGGTCTCGGACGTGAAGTTCTCCTTCGCCGGGTCCTCCGACCTCGTCTCCCAGATCTCCGAGGGCGCTCCTGCCGACGTCATCGCCACTGCGGATGAGAAGAACATGAAGACGCTGGAAGGCGACGACCTGCTCGCCGGCGAGCCGAAGATCTTCGCCTCCAACACCCTCGCCCTGGCCGTCGGCAAGGGCAACCCCGAGAAGATCACGACGCCCAAGGACTTCGCGGGCAAGGATCTCGTCATCTGCGCCCCGCAGGTGCCCTGCGGTTCGGCCACGGAGAAGTGGGCTGACCAGAACGACGTGAAACTCGACCCGAAGAGCGAAGAGAACTCGGTCACCGATGTGCTCGGCAAGGTCAGCTCCGGGCAGGCGGATGCCGGAATCGTCTATGTCACCGACATCCCGCGCGGTGACGGTGAGGTCGAAATGGTCGACCTCGAAGGCGCGGACAAGGTCGTCAACCAGTACCCGGCCGCCACCGTCAAGGACAGTGAACACCAGAATGAAGCCGACGCCTTCGTCGACTACCTGCAGTCCGACACCGCCGTGAAAATGCTCAAGGACGCCGGGTTCGCCACGCCCTGATGAGCAGACGCACCCGCAGACACGACACAGCGCCGTCCTGGCTGTGGATTCCAGCGGCGTTCGGCATCGCCTTCCTGCTCCTGCCGATCATCGGGATGATCTCGAGGATCGAGCCGGGCACCCTCTCCGCGGTCGCCACGGCACCGGAGTCGCGGATCGCGATGGGACTGTCGCTGCTGACCTCGGCCGTCTCCGCGATCGTCTCCGTCGCCATCGGGTTCCCTCTCGGGTACCTGCTGGCGACGAAGCGATTCGCCGGACAGCGCATCGTGCGCACCCTCATCCTGCTGCCGCTCGTCCTGCCGCCGGTCGTCAGCGGTCTCGCCCTGCTCTACACCTGGGGGCGCTCGGCTCCGCTCGGTTCCGCCCTCACCGAGGCGGGGCTGGGCCTGGCGTACACCACGGCCGCCGTCGTCGTCGCCCAGATCTTCGTGTCCATGCCGTTCATGGTGATGTCGGTCGAGACCGCGGTGGCGGCACAGGGATCACGCTTCGAGCTCGCCGCCGCTGAGCTCGGCGCCACCCCTGCCAGAGTGTTCTTCACCGTCAGTCTGCCGCTGCTGCGCCCCGGCATCATCACCGGTGCCGTGCTCTGCTTCGCCCGTTCGCTCGGCGAATTCGGTGCCACACTCACCTTCGCCGGCTCGCTCGAGGGTGTCACGCGGACGATGCCTCTGCAGATCTACCTCGTGCGCGAATCCGATCCGCAGTCGGCCATCGCACTCTCACTTCTGCTCGTCCTCGCAGCGCTCATCATCATCGTCCTCGCCTACCGTTCGCCGCATGCCCCGCGTGTGCGCCGTCCCGCACCGCTGTCACCGGCGAACCTCGACGACGCCCGCGCAACCGATTCCGCGCCCACAGCCCACAAGAGCCGCGCCGGCTCCACCGCTCCGACGGCAGCGACCTCACGGCCGCCTCGGCGGGAGTTCCCGGATGCCCACCCCGACCTCAGCCTGCAGGCGTCACTGGCCGAACGCGGGTGCCAACTCGACATCACGGTGCCGGGCGGCGCGACGACGGCGATCATCGGCCGCAACGGGGCCGGGAAGTCGACGCTCTTCCAGATCCTCACCGGCGCCTTGGCCGCCGATACGGGCAGCCTGCGGATCGGCGATGACGTCATCTTCGACGTCGACGCAGGAGTCTGGCCGCCCATCCACGCCCGCGGCATCGTCCACCTCGCCCAGAATCCGCTGCTGTTCCCGCACCTCAACGTCATCGACAACGTCGCCTTCGGTCTGCGCTGCCGCGGCGCCGGAAAGCAGGAGGCGCGCCGACGCGGCCAGGAGATGCTCGACCGACTCGGTGTCGGCGGCACCTCCAAGCGCCGCCCGACCGCTGTCTCCGGAGGACAGGCGGCACGGATCGCCCTGGCCCGTGCCCTCGTCATCGATCCCACCCTGCTCCTCCTCGACGAACCGCTCGCCGCACTCGATGTCGACGTGCGGATCGAGACCAGACGGGTCATGCGCCGCGTACTCGAAGGACGCACCGCAATGCTCGTCACCCACGACGTCGAAGACGTCATCGAACTGGCCTCCTCACTCGTGCTCATCGATTCCGGACGCGCCACCTACGTGTCCCGTGTGGGGGCCGTCGACACGACGACTCAGGTGCCCGGCGGAGACTTCCTCGCAAGCTTTTGCGCTGAGGACCGAGAAGGAATACTGTGCAGTAGATCACAGTAGTCCTGCGTATCGAAGCAAGGGAGCATCACGACATGGCAGAACTGTCCTATTCCTCGGGAACATCGACCGAACCCCTGCTGGGGATCACGATCGCCGAACACTTCAAGCGCACTGCGACGGCGCACCCCGAGGCCTTGGCGCTGGTCGACAGGCACTCGGCGCGGCGCTGGACCTACGCCGAGTTCGACCGCGACACAGACGCTCTGGCCATCGGCCTCCTCGAGCGCGGGGTGAAGAAGGGCGACCGGGTCGGGATCTGGGCGCAGAATGTGGCCGAATGGGCGCTCGTCCAGTACGCGACGGCGAAGATGGGGGCGATCCTCGTCAACGTCAACCCGGCCTATCGCAGCCACGAGCTCGAATACGTGGTCGGACAGTCGGGCATGACGCTGATGATCTCGCAGATCGTGGCACCTCCGCATTCGGATTTCCGCGCGATCGCCACCGAGGTGGCCGCGAAGGTCCCGTCGCTCGATCTCGTCTTCCTCGACACCGTGCCCGAGGACCTCACCGGGGGAGCGGCGATCGGCGAGCACGAATCCTTCGAACATCTCATCGGCCAGGGCAGGAAGCTGCTCGACGACGAAGGTGCGAAGTACGCGGTGCGGCTGCAGCAGGTCATCGACGACCTTTCGGCCGACGAACCGATCAACATCCAGTACACCTCGGGCACCACAGGGTTCCCCAAGGGCGTGACGCTCAGCCACCACAACATCCTCAACAACGGGTTCTTCATCGGTGAGATGCTCGCCTACACACCCGCCGATGCCGTGGTCGTCCCCGTTCCCTACTACCACTGCTTCGGAATGGTCATCGGCAACCTGGCCGCACTCAGCCACGGAGCGGCCATCGTCCTGCCCTCCCCAGGGTTCGATCCGGTGAAGACCATGGCCGCCGTGACAGAGGAGAAGGCGACCTCCCTCTATGGGGTGCCGACGATGTTCATCGCCGAACTCGAACATCCCCAGTTCTCCGAATTCGACTTCTCCACACTGCGCACCGGAGTCATGGCCGGCTCGCCCTGCCCGGTCAACACCATGCGCCGAGTCATCGAGGACATGAACATGTCCGAGGTCGCGATCTGCTACGGCATGACCGAGACTGCTCCGGTGTCGATGATGACCCGTGTCGACGATTCGCTCGAGAAGCGGACGCAGACGGTCGGCCGGGTGATGCCCCACCTCGAGATCAAGATCGCCGATCCGGTCACCGGGCAGACGGTTCCGCGCGGACAGAAGGGAGAGTTCTGCACCCGGGGCTACGCCGTCATGCTGGGATACTGGGAGCAGCCGGACAAGACCGCCGAGACGATCGATGCCGCCCGCTGGATCCACACCGGGGACCTGGCGATCATGGACGACGACGGCTACGTCGACATCTCCGGACGCATCAAGGACATGGTCATCCGCGGCGGCGAGAACGTCTACCCGCGCGAGGTCGAGGAATTCCTCTACCACCACCCGGCCATCCGCGACGTCCAGGTCATCGGCGTCTCCGACGAGAAATACGGCGAAGAGCTCATGGCCTGGGTCATCCTCAAGGACGGATTCGATGCGCTGAGCGCCGAAGAGGTGCGTGAGTTCTGCTCCGGCAAGCTCGCCCACTTCAAGATCCCGCGCTACGTCGAGGTGCGCGAGTCCTTCCCGATGACGGTCTCGGGCAAGATCCGCAAGATCGAGCTGCGCGAGGAAGGCGAGAAGATCGCCCACGGCGCCTCCGCGTAAGGCCGCAGAGCACGGTGTTGACGGGCTGTGGGCACGATCCGGCCGCGGTCGCGGCCGGATCGAGTTCGAGGTCACAAGTCGGTTGCAGTTCTTTCTGACAAGGGCCTGAGTTTTTCTTGTGTGCTCTGGTTCACTAGGATCACTTCACATGAGAGATGAATCACGACCGTTGGTGTCGGTGACGAACGTCGAGAAGCACTACGGCGAATTCCACGCCCTGAAGAACGTCAACCTCGACATCGCCGAGCGGGAGGTCGTCGTCGTCATCGGCCCTTCGGGATCGGGCAAGTCGACACTGTGCCGGACGATCAACCGTCTGGAGACCATCACCTCGGGCAGCATCACCATCGACGGCAAGGAGCTGCCGGCCGAAGGTGCGGCGCTGGCGCAGCTGCGGTCGGACGTCGGCATGGTCTTTCAGGCGTTCAATCTCTTCGCCCACAAGACGATCCTCGAAAACGTCACTCTGGGACCGATCAAGGTCCGCAAGCTCTCGAAGTCGGAAGCGGACAAACAGGCCATGGCGCTGCTCGAACGCGTCGGGGTCGCCCATCAGGCCGACAAGTATCCCGCACAGCTCTCCGGCGGACAGCAGCAGCGTGTCGCCATCGCCCGCGCGCTGGCGATGAAACCGAAGGTGATGCTGTTCGATGAGCCCACCTCGGCGCTGGACCCCGAGATGATCAACGAAGTCCTCGACGTCATGGTCGGACTCGCGGAAGAGGGCATGACGATGGTCGTCGTCACCCATGAGATGGGCTTCGCCCGGAAGGCGGCACACCGTGTGGTGTTCATGGCCGACGGCGAGATCGTCGAGGTCGCCGAACCCGAGGAATTCTTCACCAACCCCCAGAGCGAACGAGCCAAGGACTTTCTGTCGAAGATCCTGACGAACTGACACCACCACTTTTTCCTACCGCATCACCTCACTCACAAGGAGAGACAATGAAGAAGCTCAGACTGACAGTCGCCTCGGTGGCAATCGGAATGCTGGCCCTCAGCGGCTGCGGCCAGGGCGGAACCCCGGAATCCTCCGGTGACGGGGACAAGGCGGAAGCACCGGAGTACTCGGTGGCCACCGGTGTCGACCTGAAGGATTCGAAGACCTGGCAGAAGGCCAAGGACGCCGGCGAGATCACCATCGGCGTGAAGAAGGACCAGCCCGGACTCGGCAACGTCTCGGCCGGTTCGGATACGCCGGAGGGCTTCGACATCGAGATCGCGAAGATGGTCGCCGCGCACCTCGGCTTCGAACCTGACCAGATCAAGTACACCGAAACCGTCTCGGCCAACCGCGAGCCCTTCCTCCAGCAGGGCAACGTCGACATGGTCGTGGCCACCTACACGATCAACGACGAACGCAAGAAGGTCGTCGACTTCGCCGGACCGTACTACGTCGCCGGTCAGGATCTGCTCGTGGCCGAGGACTCCGACATCGCCGGACCCGACGACCTGGACGGGAAGAAGGTCTGCTCCGTCGACGGTTCGACCCCGGCACAGAACATCGAAGACAAGTACAAGAAGGCCGAACTCGTCACCTACGACGCATATTCGAAGTGCGTGACCGACCTCCAGTCGGGATCCGTCGACGCTGTCACCACGGACGACGCGATCCTCCGCGGCTATGCCAAGCAGTACGAAGGCGAGTTCAAGGTCGTCGGCAAGCCCTTCACCGAAGAGCCCTACGGTGTCGGACTGCCCAAGGGCGACGACGCGCTGCGTGACGCCGTCAACGACGCCATCGAGGAAGGCATGGACAACGGCGACTGGAAGAAGGCCTTCGAATACACCCTCGGATCCACCGACGATGTCGACATGCCCAAAGTCGACCGCTACTGACCCCGTCCACAGATTGACATGATGCGAGGGCGCCGAACCCGGCGCCCTCGCATCGATTAAGGAATCTGCCATGGATTTCCTGGAGCTTCTCCAGATGTTCCTCTCCGGCGCGTGGGGAACGATCAAGCTCTTCACCGTCGCCCTGATCGGGTCAATGGTGTTGGGAACGATCCTCGCTGCCATGCGTGTGTCACCGACCCCGGTGCTGCGGGCGGCCGCTTCGACCTACATCAACGTCGTGCGGAACACTCCGCTGACGCTGGTGATGTTCTTCTGCGCCTTCGGACTGCCGTTCCTCGACATCCGCTTCGGATCGACGAGCTCGTTCAACTCCTTCGTCTACGCGACGATCGCGCTGACGGCCTACACTGCGTGCTTCGTGGCCGAGACGCTCAAGTCCGGCATCGCGACGATCCCGGTCGGTCAGGCAGAAGCCGCACGTGCCGTGGGACTGAGCTTCGGTCAGACCTTGGGTCAGGTGATCCTGCCGCAGGCCTTCCGTACCGTCATCCCGCCGCTGGGCAGCGTGATCATCGCGATGCTCAAGAACACCTCGATCGCCTCGGCGTTCAACAACCGGGAGCTGATCTCGGCGATGCGCAATGCCATCGAAGTCCGCGGTGACCTCGTCATCCCCCTGCTGTTCGGCACCGCCCTGGCCTATCTCATTCTGGCCCTGGTGCTCGGACGGGTCTTCGACTACCTGGAGAAGAAGCTGGTGATCATGCGATGAGCGCACCCACTCAAGTGCTGTTCGACGAACCCGGTCCGAAGTCCCGTCGGAACAACGTCATCCTCTCCATCGTCTCGGCTCTCGTGCTCTTGGCGATCGCGGCATTCGTCATCTGGAAGTTCGCCGATGCCGGTCAGTTGGAAGCCGATAAGTGGTACCCGTTCACGTTCGCGCAGATCCAGATGGTGCTGCTCCAGGGGATGATCGCGACCCTCAAGGTCGCCGTCGTCGCCTCGGTGCTCGCGATGGTCGTCGGCATCGTGTTCGCATTGCTGCGCCTGTCGAACAAGAAGGTCATCTCCGTCCCCGGCACGATCGTCCTCGAGTTCTTCCGCGGCGTACCCGTACTGCTGCTCATCTTCGCGATGTTCCTGATGTTCGGTAACGACATCGGCCCGTTCTGGTCGGTCGTCTTCGGCCTCACCCTCTACAACGGCATGGTGCTGGCGGAGATCATCAGGGCAGGCATCCTCGCCGTCCCCACCGGTCAACGGGAAGCGGCGATGGCCATCGGACTGCGGCCCGGCCAGGTGATGAGCCTCGTGCTCATGCCGCAGGCTCTGCGTGCGATGATGCCGACGATCATCGCCCAGATCGTCGTCCTCCTCAAGGACTCCGCACTGGGCTTCATCGTCACCTACCAGGATCTGCTCTACCAGGTGAACCTCATCGGCCGCGAGTACAACAACCTGCTGCCGACGTTCATCGTCGGTGCGGTCCTGTTCATCATCATCAACATGATCGTCGCGGCCTTCGCCCGGTGGCTCGAGTCCAGGCTTCAGCGCAAGACGACAGCGAACACCGAGGCGGAGGGACTTTCCGCTAAGATCGTCGACTGAGCCACCGTGGTGGCGGTGGGCCGGGTCGCACCCGACCTGGCAAGCCGTCACCATGTATCGTTCACAGAGAGGGTCGGCCCATACCGGTCGATATCCGTCGAGCGCGACCGATCCCCATCAGACAGTGTCGTCGGTGCTCTCCGTCGCCGACGCCCGTGACAAGGAGTCGCAGATGCCGCAGCCCGAACTCAGCTCCACACCGGTCAGGGTCCTGAAGAACGACGACCGGGAACGATTCGAGCTGTTCACCGATGGGACTCCGGGGGAGTTCATCGGATTCCTCGGCTACCGAGTCATCGATCCACGGACGCTGGAACTCCAGCACACGATCATCTCCGAGGGCTACTCCCGACGCGGCTTCGCCCGCACGCTGGTCACGAAGGTCCTCGACATCATCCGTGCCGACGGCGGTACTATCGTCCCCACCTGCTCCTACGTCGTGGACTACCTCGAACGATTCCCGCAGTACCGCGACCTCGTGGCTGATCGGTGACGGCAGGACCGACTGCCGACGGTGTCGGCCGCGGTGCAGGACGGGACACGGGCCCCGGTGCCGCTAACGGTGCAGGACGCTTCGCACCGAGCCCGAGCGGCGACCTGCACATCGGAAACATCCGATCGGGACTCTTGGCCTTCGTCCGCGCGCGACAGACCGGCCGGCGTTTCCTCTGGCGCATCGAAGACCTCGACCGGGTCAAGCCCGGCGCTGCCGAGTCCCAATTGGCCGTCTTCGCCGAACTCGGTGTCACCCCCGATGAGGAGCCACTCGTCCAATCGTCGCGTCTGCACCGCTATGCGGCGGCGATCGACCGGCTCGACAAGGCAGGTCTGGTCTACGAATGCTACTGCTCGCGCAAGGACATCGCGCAGGCACCGAGTGCTCCGCACGCACCGCCCGGTGCCTATCCGGGAACCTGCCGCCACCTCGGCGAGGGCGACCGGGAGGCCAGACGAGCAGAACTGGCAGAGCAGGGGCGGCAGCCGGCCCTACGGCTGCGCACCGACAACGCCGCTCATTCGATCCATGATGAGCTCCTCGGAGAGGTCACGGCCACCGTCGACGATCTTGTGCTCCGCCGGGGCGACGGCGTGTTCGCCTACAACCTCACCGTCGTCGTCGATGACTCCGCCAGCGGCGTGGACGAGGTGCTCCGCGGTGACGACCTCGCCTCCTCGGCACCGCGACAGGCCTACCTGGCCGGACTGCTCGGGGCTGGGCCGATGGGCTGGCTCCACGTGCCGTTGGTGCTCAACAGCGACGGCAGACGTTTGGCCAAACGCGATGGTGCGGTGACCTATCAGCAGCTGTGTGCCCTCGGGTGGACCGTCGCCGATGTCTTCGCCTGGATGCAGCAGTCACTGGGTTTCGACGATGCCGACGAGAACTGGACGGGCATCGATGACATGGTCGCCCACCTCGACTTCGGTCGTCTCGATGCGCAGCCCACCGTCTTCGTTCCGCCGTCGGGAGACTGAGCTGCCAGCAGAGTATCGGTGCGCTTCGACGGCGTTCAGGCCGCTGAGGTTCCCAGGGCTCCGGTGATGACCTTGTCGTAGATCGACTCGAAGGTGTCGAGCGTGTATTCGATGTCGTGCTTGGCGACGACGTCCAGCGAGGCGCTCGACATCGCCTCGTGCTCGGCGTCCGAGGCCGTGCACAGGCGGGCGAACCGGTCGGCGAGGGCATCGACGTCGCGAGGTGGGAAGAGGTATCCGTTGACGCCGTCGCGGACGAGGTGCGGCAGAGCCACCGCATCGGCGAGCACGACGGGTTTGCGGGAGGCCAGCGCCTCGAGCGTGGCGATCGACTGCAGTTCGGCAGTCGAGGGCATGCAGAAGAACGTGCAGCGTTGGTAGGCGTCCATGAGTTCTCGGTCGCTGATCTTGCCGAGGACGTGGACGCGGTCGGAGATGCCCAGCTCCGCGGCGAGCTCTGTGAGCGGTGTCTCCTGGTCTCCGCCGCCGACGATATCGGCTTCGAGGCCGAGTGCAGGGTCCGTCTTCGCAACTGCTTCGACGATGTCAGAGGCATGTTTCTCCGAGGAGAGACGCCCGACGAAGAGGACTCGCGGCGGACCCGACCTCGGTGCGGGAGATTCGGTCTCACGCAGGTGGGCGAAGCGCTCGAGATCGATTCCGCAGGAGACCGCGCGGATAGGGGAGGAGAACCCGTTCTGCGTGAGCAGATCAGCGGCCAACTGGGTGGGCACCGTGATGAAGTCGGCCGATTGGAACTTTCTGCGCAGGTCCCACCAGGCGATGGCCGTGCCGCCGTCGAGGACGGCCTTAGGAGCCTTGAGATAGGGGCGCACATTGTCGGGCATGAAATGGTTGGTGGCCACGACGGGGATGCCACGGCGGATCGATTCGGAGAACGCGTAGCGGCCGATGACGAAGTGCGCCTGGGTGTGAACGACATCCGGCTGCAGGCTGTCAAGCAGTCTGGAGAGCTCGGGTTTCGTCTCCCAGGGCATGCAGATCATCCACGTCGGATGCAACGGCCACCGGTGGGCGGTGAGTCGGTGGACGGTGACTCCGTCCTCGACGCTGACCGAGGGTTTCCCCGTGGCCGAGGGGCAGGCGACGTGGACATCGTTGCCGCGGCCGGCGAGTCCGGCGGCCAGTCGTTCGGCGAACTTCGCGGCACCATTGACTTCCGGGGCGTACGTCTCGGCCGGAATGAGGATTCGGCGGGTCGGAGTGGGACGGTGCGCAGACAGGGTTCAGCTCTCCTCGGTGTCGGTCATGGTGTCGGAACGGCGGGCGTTCCTGCGCTGAGCTTCTCGGTCTCTGACATCGGGATGATACCGCGACAATACAACGACTCCGGCGCAGGCGACCAATCCGGTGAGTGCGATGATGAGGATCAGCCATATGGGGGCATCGGCCGCCTCGCCGAGCACGACGGTGCCGAGGATGACGGCACCGATCGGATCGATGACGGTCAGGCCCGCGATGACCATCTCGGGCGGGCCCGCGGCGTAGGCGTTCTGGACGAACCAGGAACCCAGTGCCACGGCTGCGAGCAGCGCACATGCATTCAGCCAGGTGACCTGGGCGAGGCCGGCCTGCAGGAATTGGACGCTGACGAGGTGGGCGTTCGTGGCGACGCACGCGAAGAGCAGCCCGGCAGAGACGATGAGCACGAGCTGCGGGGCGTGCCGAAACGCGAGCATGATGATCAGGCCCAGAGCGACGACGACGGCGGTGATCCAGAACAGCGGCAGGGCATCCGCGCCGAGGTGGACCTCCGAACGGGCGATTGTCGCCGAGAGCGCGACGAAGACCGTCACCCCGATCGTGCACCAGACGACGGCCTGGACGAGCCGTCGGTTGACCTGGAGGCCGCGGTGACGGACACCGAGGAGCACGGAGACGATGAGGGAGAACGCCCCGATCGGCTGGACGACCATGACCGGGGCGAGCGCGAGGGCCACGAAATTGCCAGCGGTGCCGAGGCCGAGGACGAACAGTCCCAACAGCCAGCGTCGGTTGCTCAGCAGCTCGACGAAATGCGCCCAGCTCAGGCCGTTGTGCGAATCGTCCTGATCGGTGACGGCATCGTGCTGGTACAGGGCACCATAGGCGAGGGCGACAGCAGCCAGGCCGGCGAGTGCGATTGCCACTATGGTCACAGTGATTCTTCCGGGGTCGGAGGGTGCTGAGTGGTGGTGGGGACGGATTCGAGTTTACCGTCTGCCTGCAGGCATGGGACGGTCTTCAGCTGTGTCTGTCCTGACTGTACGGCTACCCGGGCGCAGTCGGTGGGGTTTGCCTCAGGTCTGTGAGCTAAAGCACTCGCTTCCGTTTTGTCTGCCTGCTCCGGTCTTTGCTAAGCTGGACAGCGCGTCCGCAGGTGACTGCGGCATTCCTCCGTAGCTCAGTTGGCAGAGCATTCGACTGTTAATCGAAGGGTCGCTGGTTCGAGCCCAGCCGGGGGAGCAGCAAAGGCCTCGTCTGTTTCAGGCGGGGCCTTCGTCGTACCTGGTGGGAATAGACAGTCTCGGCACCAGGTTGACCCACCATGAGGTCTTTCGGATTCCTGAGTTTCGGGCACTATGACGCCGAAGGCGAACTGGACGCCGGGCAGATGCTTCGCGACGCCGTGGAGATCTCGGTCGGTGCCGACTCCATCGGCGTCAATGGTGCCTACTTCCGTGTCCACCACTACGCGACGCAGGCCGCCTCGCCGATTCCGCTGCTGTCGACGATCGCGGCACGTACTCAGCGGATCGAGGTCGGCACCGGTGTGATCGACATGCGCTATGAGAATCCCCTCTACCTCGCCGAGGAGGCTGCAGCCCTCGATCTGCTCTCCGACCAGCGGGTGGCGCTGGGCATCAGCCGAGGATCACCCGAACCGGCACTGCGCGGATGGGAGGCCTTCGGTTATGAGGACCCGAGCGGACCGAAGGCGGCGACCATGGCCAGGGAGAAGTTCGACCTCTTCCTCCGCGCCGTCCGCGGCGAACGCCTCACTCCTGCCGATCCGCAGCAGTTCGGACCTAGTGTCAGGCTGCGGATCGAACCGCACTCACCGGGCCTCGAGCGTCGCATCTGGTGGGGTGCGGGATCGGCGTCCACCGCCGAATGGGCGGCGCAGCAGGGCGTGAATCTCATGAGCTCCACGCTGCTCACCGAGGCGACCGGAGCCGCATTCGGCGATCTGCAGGCAGAGCAGATCGACCGCTACCGGACAGCGTGGCGCGAGGCGGGACACGAGTGGACGCCCAGAGTGTCCGTCAGCCGCAGCATCTTCCCGATCACCACCGACCTCGACGACCTGTACTTCGGCCGCAGGGGTGGGAGTCAGGGCGACCAGATCGGCATCATCGACGACACCAGGTCGACCTTCGGTCGCACATACGCCGGCGAACCCGATCAGTTGATCGAAGAGCTCAAGGCCGATGCTGCCGTCGACGCAGCCGACACTCTCATGCTGACGATCCCGAGTCAGTTGGGAGTCGACTACAACCTCCACATCCTCGAGTCCTTTGCTGAGCACGTCGCACCCGCTCTCGGCTGGGTGCCGACCGATGCGGGCACGGACGTAGGATGGCAGTGATCGACACTACACGCAGGCAGCGAGCCCGTCGCTCGAGGGCGGTCCCTCCGCCGGGCGACACAGGAGAGAACGAGTGAGCGAGACGACGAAGATGACGCAGACCCAGAAGCGGATCCTCCTCATCGGTCTCGTTCCCCTCTTCATGTCTCTGCTGTCGGTGTCGAGTATCAATGTCGTCCTCCCATCGATCTCCGCAGACATCCATGCCTCGACCTCGGCGCTGCAGTGGGTGCTCACCGGCTATGCACTGTCCTTCGGAGTCGTCCTCGTCGCCGCCGGTCGCGCCGGCGATGTCTTCGGCCGTGGGCAGCTGTTCGCGATCGGTGTGGGTCTCTTTGGGCTCTCGTCGCTGGTGTCCGGCATCGCCCCGGATCCTCTGACGCTCAACCTCGCCCGCGTCTTCATGGGGTTGGGTTCAGGGCTGCTCAACCCGCAGGTCGTCGGCCTGCTGCAGCAGTATTTCCAGGGTCCGGCCCGCGGTCGTGCGTTCGGAATGATGGGCACGACCGTGGGACTCTCCGTCGCCATCGGACCGGTGCTCGGCGGTGCGTTCATCGCCCTGTTCGGAAGCTACCTCGGCTGGCGCGCGACCTTCCTCGTCAACGTCCCCTTCGCCGTCGCCTCGCTCATCCTCGCCCGCGCCTGGCTGCCGAGCGGTGCCTGGCGACCCGCCGTCGCGGACGGAGCCGTGAACGAGAAGAACGACAGAGACCTCGACCCCGTCGGGGTGGTTCTGCTCGGACTCGGTGTGCTCCTCATCCTGCTGCCCTTCGTCGAGTCGTCCGTCGGCTGGTTCGTGTGGCTTGCCCTGCCATTGGGTCTGGCCGCGATCTGGGTGTGGACGCGGTGGGAGCGCCGCTATGCGCGTCTCGGTCACCCGCCGATGGTCGATCTCGAGCTGTTCCGCATCCGCAGCTTCAGCAACGGCTCGATCATCATCACCCTCTACTTCCTCGGCGTGACCAGCGTCTGGGTCCTCGTGGCGATGTACATGCAGCAGGGGCTGGGGCATTCGGCGCTGGCAGCGGGCATGATCGGCCTGCCGGCAGCGCTGCTGTCTGCCGTCTCCGCTGATGTCTCCGGGCGATTCGTCTTCCAGATCGGGCGCCGCCTCGTCGTGTGGGGGATCGTGACCTGTCTCGTGGGTCTCATTGCGACCATCGCCGTCGTTCTGCTGCTGTCCCAGGGGATCGGCAGCGAATGGTGGATGCTGCTCACCCTCGCGTTCATCGGAACGGCACAGGGCATGGTGATCAGCCCCAATCAGACGCTGACTCTGCAGGAGGTGCCGCTGAAGTATGCTGGCTCCTCCGGAGGCGTCCTGCAGACCGGCCAGCGCATCGGCACATCGATGGGCTTGGCGATCATGACCGCCCTCGCCTTCTCGATCACTGCCGTGAGCAGTTGGCATATGGGCATGGTCGGAGCCTTCGCCGCGATCGCTGTGATCGTCATCCTCGCCGGCGTGGTCGGACTCAGCGAAGTTCGCCGAGGCGGCCGCCGCCGCGGGTGATTTCCCCGCGGTGAGGTTCTCGACAGAGTCGTCACACTCCCTCAGCTGTCAGCGCAATAATGTTACGTATTTTAGACAATCCGCTGTGTCCGAATGTGGAAGACTGTGAACGCACATCAGCCCACGGAAGGAAACACAGTGGTCGAGGCTGTACCAGAAGACGACCTGGCACTCGAGGATCTCGTGCGCTCGGGCGGGATCGAAACCTATTTCGCACCGGTCGTCGACGCCTTCACCTTCCATCGAGTCGGACATCAGATCCTGCAGGCCCCCATCGGAGACCCGGCACTGGGCCGTGCGGAATCCGAGAATCTGCGATCGGCGATGCACGACTCATCGATGATCGGCGATATCGATGCGTCCCTGCGTGATACTGCACTGCGGACAGCCGAGGGTGCCGGACTGCCGAAGTCGAACCGGCTGTTCCTCCACTCCGAGGCGGAGTCCTTCGCCACGCTCGAAGACCGCACGGGAGAACCGGACCGGTCCGTCATCCTCCAGCTCGACGCCAATCGTGTCGCGAACTCACCCGCCTCGGTGCTGCGATCAGTGCGCTCGGCCCGATCACTCGGTTGGGGAGTGGGGATGTCGGCGGTGGGAGCCGATCTCCGCAGTGCCTCGTTCGTTCCCCTCGTCAACCCTTCGGTCGTCGGGCTTCACCCGGACGTGCTGCGCATCGATTCGGATTCGCATCTGGCCGAACTCAACCGCCTGCTCCACGCCCATATCGAACGCACCGGCGCGGTCATCCTCGCCGATGGAGTCGAGAGCGAGGACGATCTTGACCGGGTGCGCGCGCTTGGTGCACGCTTCATGTCCGGACCCTATTTCGGGGAGGCGTCGCAGGAGCCGCCGCCGTTCGACGAGCCGAAAGAGGATGCACTCGTCTCGCACTACTCGCGCAACCTGCCGGCGCTGGGCACTCCGTACTCCATCTCTCAGGGCCTGCGTCGTGAACCGCTGGTGATGAACCGTGAGATGCTCATCGCTCAGATCGCTGCGCTCGAAGAACGTGCGCTGGCGTCGGGGACGGCGACGATCACGCTCGGTGTCTTCGGTGAGGACGAGACGTTCTCCGAGCCGACTCGACTCCGTTATGAGAAGATCCGCGACACCGTCGGTCTCACCGCCATGTTCTCGGGAGGATTCGACGGACCGCCGATCCCCGGAGTGCGCACCGGACTCGTCGACGCCTCGGATCCGATGCGCAATGAGCACGGTGTCGTCGTGGTCGGCCCCGACTGGTCAGGCTTGGTCGCCGCATCGAAGCGAAACGATCCCGGCAGCGATGGCCAGACTGAGTACGACGTCTACATCACCACTGATCGATACACCTGCGTCGACGCCGCACGCAGCGTCCTCACCCGTGTCGCACCGCTCAACGGCGCGGCGGCGACACAGCGCGCCTGACCCTCGCCGAGGCGGCTGCCGGGTTGATGGCAGGGACTGCGTCGTCCGAATGGGACCGGGTGCGTCGTTGGTGCTAATCTTGTCTCGGTCGGCCCCCGTAGCTCAGCTGGTCAGAGCAGGGAACTCATAATTCTTTGGTCGCCGGTTCAAGTCCGGCCGGGGGCACCACGCGGGGCATTGCATGCCCACGACAGACACCCGACATCACCAGCGTCTTTGATGCTTGGCCGCTGGCCGAACATGGACTATCATGTGGTCAGCACCTCCTTTCGGATCGTAGGGGAAGACGTATCCGAGGTAGGAGGCAGAAATGGATATGACACAGGGCGTACTCTTCGTCCACTCAGCACCTCGTGCGCTGTGCCCTCACATCGAATGGGCCGCGGGCGGGGCGATCGGCGCGCAAGCACGCTTCGACTGGACACCCCAGCCGGCAGCACCCGGACTCGTGCGTGCAGAAGTCTGCTGGCGTGCGCCTGCAGGGTCCGGAGCCCGTATCGCTTCAGCGTTGCGCGGGTGGGACTCGCTCCGCTATGAGGTCACCGAAGAACCCTCAGCAGGTGTCGACGGCGGCCGCTGGAGCCATACCCCGGATCTCGGCATCTACCACGCTGTCACCGACACGGCCGGCAACATCCTCGTCCCCGAAGACCGCATCCGCTCCGTCATGGAACGTGCCGCAGGTGACCCTGCGAAATTCTCCGCAGAGATGGCAACTGCACTCGGCGAGGCGTGGGACGAAGAACTCGACGCCTTCCGTCACGCCGGTGAGGGCGCGCCCGTCCGCTGGCTGACCAAGGTCGGCTGAACCGCGCTGCTCCGGTCGGCCGTCGTCGCTCGATGACGGCGACAGCTGTTACGAATACCGCTTCAGGGCACACCTTCCTACCTCGGGTGTGCCCTGAAGCGTGCGTGAGAACATTTGATTACAGCAGTTGAACTCGCGTCACGGTGAACTCGCAGACGCAAACGGCCCCGTTGGTGGTGGATGGCACAGTCTCAGATCTTGACTGTCCACCCCCAACGGGGCCGGAACACTGTGCGGGGCCGAATCGCCTCTGTGCACGTCGCTCGCGTGGAGCGACGCTGCTCAGACGGAGCGGAACGCGACGACGGCGTTGTGACCGCCGAAGCCGAACGAGTTCGTGATCGCTGCGATGTCTCCCGAAGGAAGCTCCGCTGGAGTGTCCCGCACGATGTTGATGCCGACGACCTTCGGATCGACCTCGTCGATGTTGATCGTCGGGGGAGCGGTGCGGGTCTGCAGTGCCTTGACCGTGAGGATCGCCTCGACAGCGCCCGTTCCACCGAGGAGGTGACCGGTCATCGACTTCGTGGCCGAGACGAGGGTCTCTGCGACGCTGTCGCCGAGGAGCTCGCTGATCGCCAGCGATTCCGGGATGTCGCCGACGGGAGTCGACGTGGCGTGGGCGTTGACGTGCTTGATGTCGGATGCCGACAGGTCGCCGGCGTCGAGAGCCTGCTGCATGGCAGCCAGGGCGTGCTTGCCCTCCGGCTCACCACCTGTGATGTGGTACGCGTCGTTCGAGATGCCCCAGCTGGCCACCTCGGCGTAGATCTTCGCACCACGGGCCTTCGCATGCTCCTCGGTCTCGAGGATCAGTGCACCGGCGCCTTCACCCATGACGAATCCGTCACGGTCGACGTCATAGGGCCTCGATGCGGTCTCCGGTGAGTCCGTGCGACGCGACAGCGCCTGCATCGAGTTGAACGCGGCCAGGGTGATCGGGTGAATCGCGGCTTCGGACCCGCCGGCGATGATGACGTCGGCGCGGCCGGAAGCGAGCACATCGTAGGCGTGGCCGAGGCTCTCGGTGGATGAGGCGCAGGCCGAGACGAGCGTCTGCACTCCGGCACGAGCCTTGAACTCCATGCCGATGGCCGCTGCCGGTCCATTGGGCATGAGCATGGGAACAGTGAGGGGCATGACCCGGCGCGGGCCCTCCTCCTGCAGAGTGTCCCAGGCGTCGAGCAGGGTCCAGACTCCGCCGATGCCGGTCGCCCAGGAGACGGCGGTGCGTTCCGGGTCGGTCTCCTCGAGGCCGGCATCCGCCATGGCCTCACGGGCGGAGATGAGTGCGAACTGGCTCGAAGGGTCAAGACGCTTGGCCTGAACGCGTTTGAGATTGTCTTCGACGACCTGTGGGTCGACCTGAGCGGCGAAGTCGACGGCGAGGCCGTACTTCTCGGACCAATCGTTGTCCATCGTGTGGACGCCGGACGTGCCGGCCAGAATGGCTTCCCAAGTGGCATCGACAGTCGCGCCCAAGGGGGTTACCGCACCGATGCCGGTGACGACAACTTTAGATGTCATGGTACAAACCTCGTCGATAGAGTGGACACGGCCCGTCTGTGGACGGGCCGTGTTCGGATGCTTGGTTCAGGCTTCCTGAGCCTTGTTGATGTAGTCAACAGCGTCCTGAACGGTGACGAGGTCCTTGACGTCGTCATCGGGGATCTTGACTCCGAACTTCTTCTCAGCGTTGACGACGATGGTCATCATCGAGATGGAGTCGATGTCGAGGTCGTCGGTGAACGATTTGTTGGCTTCGACTGCCTCGACAGCCAGGCCGGTCTCTTCGTTGACGATCTCTGCGAGCCCAGCGAGGACTTCAGCTTCGGTGAATGCCATTTCTTTCCTACTTTCTGATTCCGGCCGAGGGTCTTTCGGCCGCTTGAGGAACTTTTCGACGAGTGTCCCGCCGAATATCTTAGGACATTCACGGAGAGTTTTCCGTGAATGGTGTGTCTCAGGGCAGGCGCACGACCTGTGCACCGTAGACGAGTCCCGCTCCGAAGCCCATCTGCAGGGCCAAGCCCCCGCTGAGTTCGGGCTGCTCGCGCAGGAGACGCTCGGTGGCGAGCGGAATCGACGCCGCCGAGGTGTTCCCGTTGTCGGCGATATCACGTGCGATGACGACGGACTCGGGCAGCTTCAGCTGCTTGGCGAGTTCGTCGATGATGCGCATGTTCGCCTGATGGGGGATGAAGGCGGCAAGATCGCTCGCTTCGACTCCCGACGCGGCGAGCGCTTCCTTGGCCACCTCGGCGCCGTCCCAGACGGCCCAGCGGAAGACGGTCGGTCCGTCCTGACGCAGGGTGGGGAACGGCAGATCACGGTCGTCGCGGATGTCCATGAGGGAGTCGGTCATGCGGATCGTCGACCAGTTCTCACCCTTGGATCCCCAGACGGTCTTCGAGATGCCCGGTTCGTCCGATGAGGTGACCACGACGGCTCCCGCCCCGTCGCCGAGGATGAACGAGATCGAACGGTCCTCGGGATCGATGACGTCCGAGAGCTTCTCGGCACCGATGACGAGCACGTTGTCCATCGTGCCGGCGCGCACCAGGGCATCGGCCTGCGAGATTCCGTAGCAGTATCCCGCGCAGGCGGCGCTGATGTCCCACGCAGGCACCGGGCCGGTGCCGAGGCGATCGGTGAGCGCGGCGGCCGCCGACGGGGTGAAGTACGGGAAGGTGACGGTGGAGATGATGATGCCGCCGATGTCCTCGGGCTTGAGCCCGGAGGAGGCGATGGCCTCGAGGGCCGCCTCTTCGCACATGTCGAGGACGCCGACGTCCTTGCTCGCACGTCGACGCGTGATGATGCCGGTGCGCTGGCGGATCCATTCGTCGGAGGAGTTGATCGGTCCGGCGATGTCGTCGTTGGTGACGAGGTTCTCGGCGCGGTAGGCGCCGATTCCCGCGATGCGGGAGAACCGCGCCGGCTCGGCTGTCTTCAGTGTTGGCATGACTCTTGTCCTTTGATGCTCAGGCGTGTGCTGCCGCGAACTCACGCGCGCCGTCGAGGTCGGCGGCTGATTTGATGGCGAATGTCTCCACGCCCTTCATGGCGCGGCGAGCGATTCCGGTGAGTGTGCCGCCGGGAACGAGCTCGATCATCCCGGTCACTCCCTCGGCCAGGAGGGACTCCTGGCACAGGTCCCAGCGCACGGGGTTGGTGACCTGCTTGACGAGCAGATCGACGTAGTCGCGGCCGCCGGCCACGGCCGAACCGTCCGAGTTGGTGAGGATGCGCACCTGCGGGTCGGAGATCTCGAGCTCCGAGGCGGTGGCGTCGAGTGCCTCGGTGGCCGGAGCCATGTACTCGGTGTGGAAGGCACCGGCGACGGGCAGCGGGATGACTCGTGCTCGTTCCGGTGGGTTCTCCGCCAGCGCATCCAGGGCTTCGCGGGAACCGGCGGCGACGGTCTGCCCGCCGCCGTTGACGTTGGCGGGGCTGGCGCCGGCGGCCTCGATGGCGGCGAGCACATCCTCGGGCACTCCGCCGACGACGGCGGACATGCCGGTGGGGGTGGCAGCGGCGGCCGAGGCCATTCCGTTCGCACGCACCGACACGAAGGACATGGCATCGGCCGAGGTGAAGATTCCGGCGAGCTGCGCTGCGGCGATCTCGCCGACCGAATGTCCGGCGACGACGGCGGGCGTCACGCCGAGTTCCGCGGCGCACGCGATCGCCGAGGCGACGAGGAGAGGCTGAGCCAGCGCGGTGTCCTTGATCGTCTCGTCATCGGATTCCGTTCCGTGCAGACGCAGATCGATCCCCGAGGCGGCCTGGAGTTCGTCGATCTGGGCGGAGAAGGTCTCGAGTTCGAGGAAGGAGCTCAAGAATCCGGATTTCTGGGCGCCCTGGCCCGGGCAGGTGATTGCTAGCACTCAGTTCTCTTTTCGTTGGGTTTCGCAGATCAATCTAGTGGACACAATGTCCAGGTCAAGGAGTTTTGTCGGTGTTCGACAATAGGCCGTCCTCTGACAGTCGTCCGTACACCAATGCGATATGGATGACGAAGGCATCGCGCGACGTCGTCGGATCGAGTCCGATCGCGTCCGTGATCTTCCGCAGACGGTAGCGCACGGTGTTCGGATGCACGGACAGGGCCTTGGCCGTGGCTTCGAGGGAGGCGCCGAACTCGACATAGGCGCTGACGGTCTTGAGCAGCTGTCCCGTCCCCGAGGTGAGCGGCTCGTAATAGCGTGCGATGAGTTCGTGCAGCGCCATCGCATCACCGGACAGGGCACGTTCGGGCAGCAGATCGTCTGCCTTGACCGGCCGGGGGGAGTCAGGACGGGCGGTGGCGGCCTTGAGGGCCCGGATCGCGGCCTTCGCCGAGGTGGCCGCCTCGGCGAGGGCCGGAACCGTCGGCCCGACGATGACTTCAGAGGGGCCGAAGCAGTCGGAGAGGTCCTCGACGGCGGCGTCGAGCTCGGTGACCCCGCCGAGGACGATGAGCAGCCGATTGTCATGGATGCCCACGAGCGCGTCATCGGCCCAGCGGCGGCACTTGCGCCTGACGGATTCGAGCCCCTTCTTCGCCGACCGCTGGGGTGCCCGGCCGACGATGACACAGACCGGGCCGTCGGACTGCCAGCCGAAGGCTGCGGTGCGGCTGGCGAGTTCATCGACGGAGTCTCCGCGCACGAGGGCGTCGATGACCATGGCCTCCAACCGGGCATCCCAGCTGCCGCGGGCTTCGGCTGCCCGGGCGTAGACGTCGGCTGCGGCGAAGGCGACCTCACGGGAGTAGATGAGCACGGCCTCGCGCAGAGCCGACTGTTCGGCCGGGCGGGCGATATCGGGCACGCGTTCCTCGACCACCTCGACGACGGTCTTGAGCAGCTGCAGGGTCTGCTGGAGGCTGATGGCGCGGATGAGGTCACGGGGGGCGTTCTTGAAGATGTCGGAGACCACGCGCAGGTTCGTATCGGGTTTGCGGTACCAGTCGATGAAGGAGGAGATTCCCGACTGGGCGAGCACTCCCACCCATGAGCGGTCGGATGAGGACATCGTGCGGTACCAGGGCAGCTGCGTCTCGAGTCGCTGCAGGGTCACCGAGGACAGGACTCCCACTCCGGCACGCAGTCGGCGGGCGGTTTCGGCGCGACGGCGCAGGGTCTCGGAATCGGACATCATGGCCACCACTTTAGACGAATAGTCACAAGCTGCTTGTCAGCGACATACAAACTCTTCGATCTGGGTACAAATATGGCCGGAGTCTTTGAGACTCCGGCCATATTCGCGAGCAGTGGTCGAGCTCAGCGCTCGGGCACTGGCAGAGGGTCAGGCTCCTGCACCCTCGGTCGATCCCGAGGCGCCGGCACGAACGTCGTCGAGCTGGTACTTCTGCGCCGCCTCGGCGGCCTTCTCCTTCGGCACTGCACCGGTGTCGGCCAGTGAGAGGAGGGCCTGGGTGACCACCGACGGTCCGTCGACGAGGTAGTAGCGGCGGGCGGCCGGACGGGTGTCCGAGATCGCGTAGCCGTCGGTGCCGAGCGAGGTGAAGTGGCTGGGCACGTATTGGCGGATCTGGTCGGGAACGGCCCGCATGTAGTCCGAAGTCGCGATGACAGGGCCTTCGGCCTCGGCCATCTTCGCCGTGACGTAGGGCACGCGCGGTTCGGCTTCGGGGTTCTTCAGCCGATCGTTCTCCGCATCGAGTCCGTCGCGGCGGAGCTCGGTCCACGAGGTCACCGACCACACGTCGGCAGAGACTCCCCAGTCCTGATCCAGCAGCTCCTGAGCTTCGAGGACCCACGGCACTCCGACGCCCGAGGCCATCAGCTGCACCTTCGGGCCCCCGTTGTCGGGTCCCTTCTTGAGCAGGTAGAGGCCCTTGAGGACGCCTTCGACGTCGAGGTCCTCCGGCTCGGCCGGCTGCACCATCGGTTCGTTGTACATCGTGATGTAGTAGAGGACGTTCGGGTCGCGTTCATCGGCGGGATCGTACATCCGGTGGATGCCGTCCTTGACGATATGAGCGATCTCGTAGCTGTACGCCGGGTCGTAAGAGACGACCGACGGGTACGTCGAGGCGAGCAGGTGCGAATGTCCGTCGCCGTGCTGGAGTCCCTCGGCCACCAGGGTGGTGCGTCCGGCGGTGGCGCCGAGGACGAAGCCGCGGGCCATCTGATCGCCGGCAGCCCAGAAGAAGTCGCCGGTGCGCTGGAAGCCGAACATCGAGTAGAAGATATAGAACGGGATCATCGGCTCACCGTGCGTGGCGTACGAGGTGCCGACCGCCGTCAGTGCGGCAGTCGCGCCTGACTCGTTGATGCCCACGTGCAGCAGCTGACCGTCGGTGGCTTCCTTGTAGGCCAGGAACAGGTCCCGGTCCACAGAGATGTAGTTCTGGCCGTGCGGGTTGTAGATCTTCGCCGTCGGGAAGAACGAGTCCATGCCGAAGGTGCGGGCCTCGTCCGGGATGATCGGGACGATCCGGTGGCCGAACTCCTTCTCCCGCATGAGGTCCTTGAGGATGCGCACAAAGCCCATCGTGGTCGCGATCTGCTGCTTGCCGGAACCGCGACGACCGGCCTCGAACGCCTTCTCGGACGGCATCTTGAGATCGATGTGGGTGCTGCGACGCTCGGGGGAGTACCCGCCGAGAGCGGCGCGTCGCTCCTGCATGTACTCGATCTCCGGTGCGTCGACTCCCGGGTGGTAGTACGGAGGAAGCTTCGGGTTCTCCTCGAGCTCCTTGTCCGAGATCGGGATCTGGAAGTGGTCACGGGCGAGTTTGAGGTCCTCGACCGTCATCTTCTTCATCTGGTGCGTCGCATTGCGGGCCTCGAAGTGCGGTCCGAGCGAGTAGCCCTTGACGGTCTTGACGAGGATCACGGTCGGCTGGCCGGTGTGCTCCATCGCGGCCTTGTACGCGGCGTAGACCTTGCGGTAGTCGTGACCACCGCGCTTGAGGTTCCAGATCTGCTCGTCACTGTAGTTCTCGACCATCGCCTTCGTCCGCGGATCGCGGCCGAAGAAGTTGTCGCGGACGAACCCGCCGGATTCGCCCTTGTAGGTCTGGTAGTCGCCGTCGGGGGTGACGTTCATGAGATTGACCAGAGCCCCGTCACGGTCCTTGGCCAGCAGGGCGTCCCATTCGCGACCCCAGACGACCTTGATGACGTTCCATCCGGCACCGCGGAAGTAGGACTCGAGCTCCTGCATGATCTTGCCGTTGCCGCGGACGGGTCCGTCGAGTCGCTGCAGGTTGCAGTTGATGACGAAGTTGAGGTTGTCGAGTTCCTCGAACGCGGCGACATGGAGCATGCCGCGGCTCTCGGGTTCGTCGAGCTCACCGTCACCGAGGAACGCCCACGTCTGCTGCTGGGAGGTGTCCTTGATGCCGCGGTTGTGCAGATACTTGTCGAACTGGGCCTGCGTGATGGCGTTCATGGGTCCCAGACCCATCGACACCGTCGGGTGCTCCCAGAAGTCGGGCAGCTGATGCGGATGCGGGTAGGACGGCAGACCCTGCGGTTTGCCGTCGATGAAGTGCGACTGCTGCTGCCGGAAGCCGTCGAGCTGATCGGCGGTCATCCGTCCTTCGAGGAAGGCGCGAGCGTACATTCCTGGCGAGGCATGGCCCTGATAGAAGATGTGGTCGCCGCCGCCGGGGTGGTCCTTACCGCGGAAGAAGTGGTTGAGGCCGACTTCGTACAGCGTGGCTGAGGAGGCGTAGGTCGAGATGTGGCCCCCGACCTCGACGCCCGGGCGCTGAGCGCGATGGACTAGCATGGCGGCGTTCCAGCGGTTCCAGCGACGGTAGCGACGCTCGACCTCTTCATCACCGGGGAACCAGGGTTCGTTCTCCGGACCGATGGTGTTGACATAGTCGGTGGCGGTGAGGCTGGGAACCCCGATCTGCTTCTGGCGCGAGCGCTCGAGCAGACGCAGCATGACGTAGCGCGCGCGGGAGCGACCGCTCTCGTCGATGAGGCCGTCGAGGGAGGCCAGCCATTCCTCGGTCTCCTCCGGGTCGACGTCAGGCACCTGGCTGGGCAGCCCGTTGAGGATGGGTCCGCCCTGATTCCGATTGTCCACGATGTGGTCCTCTCTTCAGCTCCACGATCTTCATTGGTGTAGAGATCATGTCCGTCAGATGGAGTGTGGTCCGCAGGATGTCTGAGCCCAGGGTCCACCCGATACTGGCATCAGCCTAGTACGGGCGGGCGAACTTCGCTCTGCCGATCGCTTGTGATCTGCCTGACGCAATCGCGTGCTTCGATGCGGTTTGGTTGTGGTTGCGGTCGGCAGACGCGCCGACATTTGCACCTTGACCTCAGTTGGCGGAACAATACAGGCATGAGCAACTCCGCTTCTGAAAGGACATCCTCCACTTCGACCCTCGCAGCCGAGCTGGGACACAACCTCGGGCTGAACAAGGGCGACTATGTGCAAGAGATCGGCTATGACGACGATGTCGACCAGGCACTCTGCGAGGCGATCGAGAGCATCATCGGCGATAAGATCGCAGACGGCGAAGAGGACGATGTCTACGACGTGATCCTCATGTGGTGGAGATCGGACGACGATGACCTCATCGACGGCCTCGTCGACGCCCAGGCCACCCTCAAGGAGGGCGGAGTCGTCTGGCTGCTCAGCCCCAAGGCCAACCGTCCCGGTCACATCAGCCCGGCCGATATCTCAGAAGCGGCGCCCACTGCCGGTATGCATGTGACCTCGACGGTCAGCGCCGCCGACGACTGGGCCGGATTCCGGCTCGTGGGCAAAAAGAACTATTCATGATTCTGCGGCCCGGTGACAGGGCCCCGGATCTCTCACTTCCCGATCAGCACGGATCGGTCATCACCCTCGCCGAGGCGACCGAACGTTGCGCACTCGTGCTCGCATTCGTTCCGTTCGCCTTCTCGCCGATCTGCGGCGACGAACTCGCCGCCCTCGACAGGTGGCAGTCACGGATGCGAGAAGCGGGACATGCTGTCAACGTCCTCGTCGTCTCCGTGGATTCGAAGTACACGCTTGCGGCATGGTCGCAGCAGACGGGGACCGCAGTCCTCCTGGGGTCGGACTTCTGGCCGCACGGTGCGACCGCCCGAGCATTCGGCGTCTTCGACTCGGATCACGGGGTGGCCGAACGCGGAGTCTTCGTCCTCTCTCCGACAGGTACGATCGTGACTGGCAGGCAGGTCGCCCGCACCGAGACTCGGAACTTCTCCGCAGACTTCGACGCGGCACTCTCCAGCCTCTGACATCCGACAGCAGCGCAGGACTCGGACCACGATCCTGCGCTGAGAGTACAGGAGGACCCCACATGGCTACGCTGTTCACGAAGATCATCGACGGCGAGATCCCCGGCACCTTCGTCCACCAGGACGAGAAGTGCGTCGCCTTCCTCGACGTCGCTCCCATGACCGAAGGCCACGTCATGGTCGTCCCGCGCGAGGAGATCTCGCACTGGATCGATGCCGACCAGGATCTGCTCGACCATCTCATGGCCGTGGCGAAGAGGATCGGCGAGGCGCAGAAGAACGCCTTCGACTGCGAGAGGATCGGACTGCTCGTCGTCGGCTACGAGGTCCCACACCTGCACATCCACGTGCTGCCGACGAATTCGATGGATGATTTCGACATCAATGATCGCGCCCCGATGCAGACCCCGGAGCAGCTGGAAGTGCCTGCTGAGAAGATCCGGCAGTCACTGACCGAGCTGTCCTGAGACCGTGGAGATCCGAGAGGAGCGGCCTCAGACCCGATGGGTCTCGAGGTAGTGGTCGAGGGCGTCCCTGACCAGTTCGGCTCCGGAGCTTCCGCCGTAGTTCGCCGCGAACCGGGGATCATCGACGTACATCTGACCGAGACCGCGGACATAGCCGGCGAGATCGCCCTCGGGGTCATGCGCCGGAGTGCCCGGTACGGCTTTCAGCCATTCGATATGGCGTCGGGCCAGGTCCTGGCATCGGTCAGATTCGGGGTCGGCCCCCGCCTCGGCGGCGGCAATCCAATCCCGCGACAGAGCCTCGATTCGGGCCTTCCAGTCCGTCTTCTGCTCGTTGCTCAGTCCTGACCACCACACATCGGAGCGCCGATACGCCTCGGCGCCCCACCTTTCGGTCACTTCCCGTTCGTGTTCTCGATGGTCGAACCCATCGAACATCTCTTCCGCCATGAGCGGCTCACCTGCTTTCAATCGTGTGATGGTCGCGGTGACGGCGGCGATCTGCCGGTCGATGCGCTCTCGTTCGCGTGCGAGTGAGAGCACATGGTGCTCGAGCGCTGCGATGGGATCCTCGCTGTGATCGAGCACCTCAGCGATCCGCGCCAACGGCAGACCCAGCTCCTTGAGGAGCATGATGCGCTGCAGACGCACCAGAGCAGCCTCGTCGTAGCAGCGATAGCCGTTGTCGGCGATGTACGTCGCCGGCAACAGGCCGATCGCATCGTAGTGGCGCAGTGTTCGGCTCGTCGTTCCCGTCAACCGTGCTGTTTCCTGAATGGACCAGTCCATAGCGAAGACTCTAGGGGTTGACGCAGCGTCAAGGTCAAGGGCGGGTGTCTCAAGCCGCTGCGCTGATGGCGTCGAGTGCGGCGAACGGGTCCCCGACAAGGTCGTCGACGGGACGGTCGGGCATGGATTCCTGCGGGGGAGTGACCCGTGTCATACTCCTCACATGGCAGAGAACAAGACACAGCCGACCGACGCCGATGTTGCTGGTTTTCTGGCCGCTGTCACGCCTGAGAAGCGCCGTGAGGACGGCATCAGGCTCGATGCGATCTTCCGGAGACGTCATCGGGGAAGATCCCGTGCTGTGGGGCCCGTCGATCGTGGGTTATGGGCGCTATCGCTATCGGTCTCCTGTGAATCAGCGCACCAAAGGCGAATGGCCGAAGACCGGATTCTCGCCGCGAAAGACCCAGCTCTCCCTGTACGGACTCAAGGACCTGTCTGAAAGCGCACAGTTGCTGTCCCAGCTCGGGCGGTACACCGAGGGTGCCGGTTGCGTGTACGTGCGCAGACTGGAGAATATCGACGAGGCGGTGCTGCGCAGGCTGATCGGCATGGCCGCAGCAAGGCCAGATGATCCCGATCGACCGGACTGATTCTGGCTGTCAGCGATGCACCGCAAAGCGGTGCCCTGGTCGGAGATCGCCTGGGTGATCAGGGGCGAGCGGTGATCGTCAGTCCCTGCTTGCGCTGGTGGACGGAGAAATACCGCAGCCCCGCCTCGGCGTCGGCGATGAAGCGACGCTGTGACCGACGCGGCAGCCAGACGATCAGACCGGGAGTCAGCTCGATCGAGCCGGTCTCTGTCTCGAGTGTGCCGGCGCCGGTGAGGACGTGGATGAGGACGTCGAGGTCCGGGCCGACATGCTCGCGGATCTCGTCGCCCGGCTCAAGAGCGATGACATTGGCATCGAGGCCTCGCTGCTGCGGAGACAGCTGCCAGACAGAACCCGCGGGTTCGGCAGGCCGCGCTGCGTCGGTGATTTCGGCGACATCGAGGACGACCCTCGGCGTTGGGGTGGATGCTCGCCTGCTGATGCGCACCCGCACCGCATCCGGGGTGCTCTCCAATGGTTCCCAGCCGACCGCATCGGCGTACTCCCGAACCATCTCCACCCGCAGTGCTTCGGGCACATGATCGTTGACGAGGATCAGCGCCTCGCCGACCTCGAGTTCCTCGTAGGTCTTGATGATGTGCGGGTGCCGCTGGGGCGTCGGAATGGTTCGGACGTCGATGACGACTTCATCGGCCACTGCAGCTCCTCTGAATCGATCCGGCTGATGCCTGTAGAAGCTCTCACCATGGATGCGAAAACGCCCTCCCGGAGGAGGGCGTTCGTCCTGGTGGGCCCAGAGGGACTCGAACCCCCGACCCTCTCGGTGTAAACGAGATGCTCTAGCCAACTGAGCTATAGGCCCCACTGTGCAGACGATGACCTCGTCAGCGCTTGATCAGTATGCCATATCCGGACAGGTCCGCCGAATTCGACGCACCGGCGAATCCGGGGCATCGTCGCTCGAGCTGGTCCTGAACCTTGGTGCCGGGCGTTTCGGTCAGGACTGGGACCGCACGGCGACGAGCATCGCCGCGGCGTTGGCCGCGAAGTTCTCTGCGGCGCCCGCCGGGTCGATGTCGAAGAGTCGGCGGTTCTGCTCGACGGCCACGGCCCCGAGGGTCAGTGTGAGAATGCCCTGCGAGACCTCGGCGCCGAGTCGTTCGCTGCTCAGCGCTCGGGGTGTGACGTCTGCGGCGGCGATGGAGTAGCCGAGCAGCACGATCTCGGCTCCGTCGCGGTATTTCAACAGCACTTCACGCAGGGACATGGCCGCAGCGAGCGGGTCGGCGGTGACGGGGCAGACGTTGTCGACCTCGACCTTGAGGTTTTTGGAGATGAGGACGAGCAGAGACTGCTTGTCCTTGACGTGCCAGTAGAGCGCGGACGGCTGAACCTCGAGCTCACGGGCCAGTCGACGCATGGAGAGATCGCCGAGTCCGTAGCGCGAAAGGATGTCCAAAGCGGTGTGAGTGATGGACTCGGCTGTCAGTGCCAATGAGACATACCTTTCATTCTTCGCCGGTCGTCGATCTCGATTTTTCAGATCGCGTTCCCCTCGCTATAGTAGTTCCTGGTCACGGGATATAGCGCAGCTTGGTAGCGCGCCTCGTTCGGGACGAGGAGGTCGTGGGTTCGAATCCCGCTATCCCGACCAGGGAAAAGTGCCGCAACATCGCTGAGGCGAGGTTGCGGCACTTTGCATTGTCAGCCGGGGTCGGTCTTTGTACGGGACTGCGCATCCGCCTCGACGGGATCGGCCGCCTCGGCGAGGCTCTCGACCAGGGCATCGGGATCGGTGCCCCGCCACCGGGCGATCGCCTTCATCAGCTGAAAGACCACGATCGCCGAGGCAGTGCCCAGTGCGATCCCCTCGAACTGGAGTCCGCCGGGCGACCACGTGAAGTTCGCGATGGCGACGATGAGGGACACCGCCGCAGTGTTGAGGTTGATCGGATTCGAGAAGTCGACCCGGTTCTCCACCCAGATCCGCACGCCGAGCAGTCCGATCATTCCGTAGAGGACGGTTGCGGCACCGCCGAGGACGCCGGGCGGAATCGTGGCGATGATCTCCCCGAACTTCGGCAGCATGCTGAGGATGAGCGCGATGATCGCCGCGCAGAGATACGCGGCGGTGGAGAAGATGCGTGTGGCCGCCATGACCCCGATGTTCTCGGCGTAGGTCGTCGTGCCCGACCCTCCGCCGGATCCGGCGAGGATGGTCGAAAAGCCGTCGGCGAAGAGAGTGCGGCCGGTCAGACGATCGAGATCCCTGCCGGTCATGGCCCCCACCGACTTCACGTGGCCGATGTTCTCGGCGATGAGGACGAGGACGACGGGGAGGAAGAGACCGAGGTATCCGAGATCGAAGGCCGGTGCATGGAAGGTCGGCAGTCCGACCCACCTGGCCTGGGAGACCGTCGAGAAGTCGATCTGACCCTGCAGCCAGGCGGCCGCGTAGCCGACGAAGACTCCGATGAGGATCGACAGGCGTCCGAGCATGCCGCGGAAGGCCACGGTGGTGATGAGGATCGCGACGATGGTGATGACGGCGGTCAGGGGAGCGGCCTTGACCCAGTCCCAGGCGGCCGGGGCGAGGTTGAGGCCGATGAGGGCGACGATCGCACCCGTGACCACCGGCGGCATCGTCACCTCGATCCACCGGACGCCGACGAAATGGACGACGAGCCCGACGAGCGCGAGCGTGACTCCGACGGAGATGATTCCGCCCTGAGCCAGCGCCATAGCGTGGGAGTCGAGATCCTCGCCTGCGGTCGCTGAGAATCCGGTGACCGCACCGATCGGGGCGAGCAGCCCGAACGACGAACCGAGGTAGGAGGGCATCATGCCCTTCGTGATGAGCAGGAAGAGGAGCGTCCCGATCGCGGTGAAGAAGAGCGTCGTCGAGGGAGGGAAGCCGGTGAGCAGGGGAACGAGGAAGGTCGCTCCGAACATCGCGACGACGTGCTGAGCGCCGATGCTGATGGTCCGCGGCCAACTCAGCCGTTCCTCGGGGAGGACCCGTTCTCCCGGGGCGATCGTGCGCCCGTTCCCATGCAGTCGCCATCCGCGGCGGATGACATGAGGTTCGTCATCCGCCTGTACCGATCTCACCATTGTGCTCCTTGCTGCGTCCGCTCGGTTCGAGTCCGAACCGTCGGAAGAAGTCTATGCGCAGTCACGGGGTTACCCACGCAGGCTGCGTTTGAGGATCTTCCCGGCCGAGTTCTTCGGCAGCTCTGCGACGAATTCGACCCGTTTGGGCACTTTGAAGCCGGCGAGGCGGCTTTTGACGTGGGCAATCACCTCGTCGGCGGTCAGCTCGCCCTGCTCGGGTCGGCGGACGACGAACGCGGAGATCGCCTCGATCCACTTCTCGTCGGCGACACCGACGACGGCGACTTCAGCGACCTGGGGGAGTTCGAAGATCGCATCCTCGACCTGTCTGCTGGCGACGAGGACCCCTCCGGTGTTGATGACGTCCTTGACTCGGTCGACGACCTCGACGAATCCGTCCTCGTCGACCTTGACCAGGTCGCCGGAATGGAACCAGCCGTCGGCGAAGGCCTCCGCGGTGGCGTCGGGTCGGTTCCAGTAGCCTTCGCACAGCTGTGGGGAGCGGTAGAGCATCTCACCCTCGTCTCCTGGTCTCACGTCCTGTCCTTCACTGTCGACGACGCGCGTTTCGACGAACATCACCGGTCTGCCGGCCGACCCGGGGTGCGCGTCGTGGTCCTCGGGCCGCAGGACCGTGCACAGCGGTCCGAGTTCGGATTGGCCGAAGCAGTTGTAGAACCCGAGTTCGGGCAGTCTCTCCCGGAGGCGCTCGAGGATCGGACCGGGCATGATCGAGGCGCCGTAGTAGGCCTTGCGGAGACTGTCGAGGTTGCGAGTCTGCAGGTCGGGGCTGTTGGCCAGTGCCACCCAGACGGTGGGCGCGGCGAAGAAGGAATTGATCTCACGCTCTTCGAACAGTGCCAGCAGCTGCTCGGGCACGGGTGCGGGAACGATGATGTTGTGCGCCCCGATCGAGAGCAGCGGCAGGAGGAAGACGTGCATCTGGGCCGAATGATAGAGCGGAAGCGCATGGACGGCGCGGTCACCTCCGTCGAAGTCGAGGACGAGGAGCGCGGAGAGGTACTCGTGGATGAGGGCACGATGGGTCATCACCGCGCCCTTCGGCGCCGAGGTGGTGCCGGAGGTGAAGAGCAGCTGTGCGACATCGGTGTCGGCGACGGAGAATTCCCCGTCGCCTGCGGGGCTGATGTCCTCTGCGGAGGCGACCGGCACGAGCGAGTTCAGGTCGAGCACCTCGGCCGCCGCGCCGGTGGTCGTGGCTGTGACGGCGTCGACGAGGTCAGGATCGGCGAAGACGATTCCCACTCCGGCGTTGTCGAGGATGTAGTCGAGCTCATCGTTCTTCAGCTGATAATTCACGGGAACATGGATGATGCCCGCTCGGGCGCAGCCGAGATAGAGGAGCAGGTAGACGTCGGAGTTCTTGCCGTACGCGGCCACACGGTCGCCCTTCGCGGCTCCGAGGCGCACGAGTTCACGTGCGACGGCCGTGACGGCGGCATCGAGTTCGGCATAGGTCCAGGTCCGGTCGGCGAATTCGACGGCCGTGGACGTGGGGAACCGACCGGCGCTGCGGCGGACGAGGTCGGAAACCGTCGACGCGGTGGACATCGTGGGTGCGGGCTGTGTAGAGGTCATGTGCCAAATATAGGAGCGGCCGCCAGGAAAAGTGAACTGCGTCTCATCACTCCGGCAGGGTCATCCGCGACCCGACCCGGGGCCCGCTGCGCGACCTGACCGCGGAAGGCAACGGCCACGCCCGCGGTCCTCGGATGTAATAGTGTGGTCCCATGAAGCATCCGAAGGTGAGTGACTGCGTCGACGTCTTCGATTCGCTGTGGCCGCCGGCCCTCGCCGAGTCCTGGGATTCCGTGGGTCTGTCCGTCGGCGAACCCGAGGCGGAGGTCCGTTCGATCCTCCTGGCCCTCGACCCGATGGACGCGGTGATCGCCGAGGCGGTCGTGCTCGATGCCGATCTCGTGTTCACCCATCATCCGCTTATGCTCAAACCCGTGAAGTCCGTGAATGCCTCGACACTCAAAGGCGGAGCGGTGCACACGCTCATCAGCAACGACATCGCCCTGTTCAACGCGCATACGAATGCCGACTCCGCCCGCGGGGGAGTCTCCGACGTCCTCATCTCCCTGCTGGGCATCACCGACGCCGAGCCGCTCGTCACGCATTCCCAGCAGATCCCGGCGACGCCCCGGTCCGCTGCGGAGAGTGATTCTTCGGCCGCCGAGGCGCACCGTCCGACCGGGATCGGCCGCGTCGGCGACCTGGACCGTCCGACCCCGGTACGCGACATCGCCCGCACCCTCGCCGAGGCACTGCCGCGGACGACGACGGGCGTGCGGATCGCCGGAGACCCGGCGGCGACGGTGACGAGGGTGGCAGTCTGCGGAGGCGCCGGAGACTCCCTGTTCGACCACGTTCGGGCCAGCGGAGCTGAGGTCTTCATCACCGCTGACCTGCGTCATCACCCCGCCACCGAGGCACGCGACACCGCAAACCGCCACGACGGGAGCCCCCAGCTCATCGACGTCTCCCATTGGGCCTCGGAGACCGTGTGGCTGGACGCCGCAGCCCGAGAACTCGACGCCGAATTCGCCGCCCGCGGCTTCACGGTCGCACTGCAGCACTCGGCCATCAACACGGACCCCTGGGTCGAACGCTACTGACGAGGAGATCGACGATGCTCATCACCGACGACCAGCGCACCGCGCTGCAGACCCTCATCGAACTCACGGCCACGGGCCGCGCCCTGCGCCACGAACATGACCACCCGAAACGAGCCGCCGAACTCCAGGAGCTCGTTACGAACCACCAACGACTCGGCGAGGAGAAGACGCAGGCCACCGAGGTCGTCGACAGGCATCGGTCGACGATCGCCGAAACGAACACGCTCATCGAAGACCAGCGGGCGAAGATCGAGAAGAAGACCGCAGAACTCAACGACGGCACGGGACTGACCAGCAGAGACATGGTCAACCTCCAGGAGGAGATCGCGGGTCACGAAGCCCGCGTCTCCGAACTCGAAGAGACCGAACTGACCGAGATGGAGAACCTCGAAGTCGCCGAGGCGGGACTTGCCGACGTCGAGGGCCGCATCGCCGAGGTCACGTCCTCCGGCAGGGAGGTCCAGACTGCGGTGAAGGAGCGCAAGGCCGAGCTGCTGGGCCTTCTCGAGGACAATGCCGCCTCGGTGCGTGAGGCGAAGGTCGAGCTCCCGGCAGAAATCGTCACCGCCTTCGATGCGAACGTCGCTCAGGGAGGTCCGGGAGCAGCCGTGCTCTCGGGACCGAATTGTCAGGCATGTGGGCAGGAGATCGGGGGAGCAGCGTGGAATGCGATGCTCGGCGCCGATGTCAACGAGACCTACGAATGCGAAGAATGCGAGGCGGTGCTGCTGCGCCGCAGCTGACGCCCGGACCGGCCGCAGGCCGACCTTCAGCCCGGCAGGACGATCGTCAGGGTCGCTGGCTTCGACTTCGTATGCGGAGCGAACTCGACCTCGTAGCTCTCCTCGGCCCGGGCCACGAGCTCATCGGTGCTCGCCGGCAGCGCCCGGTCATCGGAGAGGAGACGGCCGGCGAACTCGCCGCGATAGAACTTCGCCCAGTGTGAGACCACGCGTCGCTTCCCGCCGCTCACGGTCACTGCACCCATGGTGATCACCTGATTGTTGGGCCCTGGCCACGCGGATCGGTAATCGCTCGAGCGGCAGTCGAGGGCCACCTCGGCGGGAGCGAGATCGGGAGTCTTCGCCAGGATCGGCTTCCAGAACGACGTCAGCCTGCCCAACGTCCCCAGACCGGTCTTCATCGCCAACCGATAGGCAGGGATGACGTCGAGTCCGTGGACGCGGCCGAAGAGAGCGGAGAAGACCTGAACGTGCTGCAGCCGCTCCTTGAGGGCCGTGTCCGCACCGGCGCGTGACACGAGTTCGGCCGCGCCCATCGCTTCAAAGAGGACGCCGGAATACGTGAGCAGTGCCGGGGCGCAGGGCATCGAGTCGAGGACGGTGTTGCGTTCGACGTCCGCGGCCAAGGATGCACCGACGCCGAGCTGTTCGAGGGCGTCTCGACGTTTCGAGACTCTCTTCAGTGCGGTGAGGACTCGTTCCCGGCTGGGATTGAGCTCGGGCGACGAAAGAGTCTCGAGGTCGAGGGTCGGACCGGTTTCGGCCGGGGTCTTACCCTCGGAGGGCGGCAGCAGAATCTTCACCAGTCCATCGTAGGAGCACGTCAGGAGCCGACGGAGACGGGGCCCGAATGACCTTCGTCACGTTCTTCGCTCCTGTTCCCCGCTCGGGCGAGGTCCGGTGTGTTCGGCTTCGGTGCAGGGGCTAGACTGGGGTGCTTGAGGACAGGTCACCAGACGGTCGCGGCTCTCCTTTTCGAGGGCTGAGGAACGTCCGGGCTCCACAGAGCAGGGATGGTGGGTAACACCCACCCGGGGCGACCCGCGGGCCAGTGCAACAGAAAGCAGACCGCCCGACTCCGGTCGGGTAAGGGTGAAACGGTGGTGTAAGAGACCACCAGGGTGCCGGGTGACCGGTGCCGCTGGGTAAACCCCATCCGGAGCAAGATCAGACAGACAGCGTTCGAGGCTGCTCGCCGAGCTGTCGGGTGGATTGCTTGAGGCCGGTGGCAACATCGGTCCCAGATAGATGGCCGTCAGGCGAGAAGGGTGACCGACTCGTCGACAGAACCCGGCGTATCGGTGGCCTGTCCTCTTCGCCGTCTTCCTACCTCGCTCCGTCGCGGGATCTCTCGCGCCCTGCGGCGGGTCGGAGACATCAGGACGTGCTCTTCTTCACCTTCGCCTTGCCGCCGTTGACCGCGATCATCGCGGCCCCGACGATGCCGGCGTTGTTGAGCAGCTTGGCCGGTTTGAGTGTGGCGCGCGTGCTGATCAGCGGCAGGAACTCCGCATGTGACTTCGAGACTCCGCCGCCGACGATGATGACGTCGGGGGCGACGAGGAGCTCCAGTTGTGTGTAGTACTGCTGCAGACGCGCCGCCCATTCCGGATAGGACAGCCCCAGCCGGGTCTTCACCGATTCGGCGGCCTGCGTCTCCGCGTCGGCTCCGTTCATCTCGATGTGACCCAACTCCGTGTACGGGACCATCCGTCCCTGTGTGAACAGGGCCGTGCCGATCCCAGTCCCCAAGGTGGTCAGCAGCACGGTCTTCTTCCGGTGTGCGCGACCGGCGCCGAAGATCATCTCAGCCAGCCCCGCACCGTCCGCATCGTTGAGGAAGTAGACGGTCCGACCGGTGCGCGCCCCGATGACGGCGGTGATGTTCGACCCGATCCAACTCTGATCGAGGTTGGCTGTGTATTCGACGAGGTGATCGCGGATGACGCCGGGGAATCCGCATCCGACGGGCAGGGCATCGAGATCGGCCCTGTCGGCGACGATCCCCAGCTCGAGCGCCCTCACGGTCAGGTCCTCGAGCACCCCGGCGATCGCCTCGGCGACGGCTGACGGTGTCGCCGGCTTCGGGGTGAGCACGCGGATGCGTTTGAACGGCAGCTTGCCGGTCACCGTGTCGACCAGGGCTGCCTTGATTCCGGTTCCACCGATGTCGATGCCGATGGCGAAGCGGTTCGTCGTCTCGTCGCTCATCCGACGCTCCTCTCGCTCTGCGGGCCGCCGGCGACGGTGGTGTCGGCATCAGGCAGGGTGAGGATGTCGGCCCCGGATTCGGTGACGACGAGGGTGTGCTCGAACTGGGCCGAACGCTTCCGATCCTTCGTCACCACGGTCCAAGCATCGTCCCATACGTCCCAGTCGATGGTGCCGAGGTTGAGCATCGGTTCGATCGTGAAGATCATTCCCGGCTCCATCACCTCGGCGTGGGCGGGGGCCGCATCGTAGTGGGGGACGATGAGACCCGAGTGGAACTCACGGCCGACCCCGTGCCCGCTGTAGTCGCGGACGACGCCGTAGTCGAAGCGTTTGGCGTATTTCTCGATGACGCGACCGATGACGTTGATCTCGCGTCCGGGTCTGACGGCCTTGATGCCGCGCATCATCGACTCATACGTGCGTTCGATGAGCAGTCGGGAGGTTTCGTCGACCTCGCCGACGGCGAACGTGTAGTTCGTGTCGCCGTGCATTCCCTCGAAATAGGCCGTGATGTCGACGTTGACGATGTCGCCGTCGACGATCACCGTCGAATCGGGGATGCCGTGGCAGATCACCTCGTTGACCGATGTGCACACCGACTTCGGGAATCCGCGGTAGCCCAGGGTCGACGGATAGGCTCCGTGATCGCACATGAACTCATGGGCGACTGCGTCGATGTCATCGGTGGTGACACCGGGTGCGATCATCTCACCGACCGCAGCAAGAGCGTTCGCGGCGATGCGGCCGGCGGCCCGCACCGTCTCGATCTCCTCGGCGGTGTAGAAGTTGCTGCCGCGGCCCTCGTCGGCGTCGGTTCGTCCGACGTATTCGGGGCGGGGGATGGACTTCGGCACTCCGCGTTCGGCGGAGATCGTGCCGGGAGTGAGCAGGCGCGTGTGTGCTGTCATGATGGAACCGATTCTATGGCGCATCTTGGGCTTTGTCCCACTTCGCGGAGCCTGTCGGTGTGCGGGTCGGCGGCACCCCGCGTCTAGAATCGTAGGGAATCGCGTCGATTCTCGACGGTCGGCGGGAGCAGACGAACGCCGCCGAGATGCGGCATACGACGAGACCGGGAGGCATGTTGAACGACGACACGACGGCACCAGGTCACGAGTTCTCCGGCCTCGGGGACGTGGTGAGCCTGACGAGCGCACCGCAGCAGATCGCCGATCACATCCTCTCCGGCATCGCCGTCGGCGCACTGCCGGAAGGCACGCTGCTGCCGGGGGAGCGGACCCTGGCCGCCGATCTGCAGGTGTCGCGGTCGAGCGTGCGCGCCGCCCTGCTGCGGCTCGAACGACTCGGTGTCGTCGAACGCCGGCGCGGGCGCGGCGGAGGCACCTTCGTCAAGAACGCTCGCCCCGAGGCTCTGGCCCCGATGGCCGGCCGGATCGACGAATTCCACGCCGAGCGGCGCAACCTCCTCGACGCCCGTGCGGTATTTCAGAACTCGCTTGCCGCGACCGCGGCGCGCCGGCGCACCGAGGAGGAGCTCGCGGAGTTGCGAGAGCTGGCCGAGACCTATTCCCGACTCGCCGAGGCGGCCGCCGCCCGCACGGCGGATGCTCAGTTCCATTTCGCCATCGCCCGTGCCGGGCACAACCCCGAGCTGGTGAGGATGGCGATCGACATCGATACGAAGATCAATGCCGGCTTCCGCCATGATCCGTTCTCCGCCGAACTCTTCGACCATGCGGTGGCTGACCACGCGGCGATCGTCGAGGCGATCGCCGAAGGCGATGCGGACAAGGCCGGGCGACTGTGCGAGGAGCACTTCCGCTACACGACGATCGTCCCCAGAACTACCTGACGGCGGCCCAGCAACCTCGCGCGAGGTTGCTGGGCCGCCGTCAGGTAGTAATAGCGGGGGTCAGTTTGCGAGGGCGTGGGCCACGGACACGGCCTCGAGGCCGAACGCCTCGGCGACGTTGTCGTTCGTGACATGCCCGTTGTGGACATTGAGCCCGCGCGCCAGTCCCGAATCGCTCGACAGGGCCTGGTGCCAACCGCGGTCGGCGAGCTTCACCGCATAGGGAAGGGTCGCGTTCGTCAGCGCCGCGGTTGCGGTGTTCGGCACGGCTCCGGGCATGTTCGCCACGCAGTAGTACACCGAGTTGTGCACCGTGAAGGTCGGGTCGTCGTGGGTCGTGGGGCGGGAGTTCTCGAAGCAGCCGCCCTGGTCGATGGCGATGTCGACGAGGACCGATCCCGGCTTCATGCCGGCGACCATCTCATCAGTGACGAGCTTGGGAGCCTTCTTCCCCGGGATGAGCACGGACCCGATGACGAGGTCGGCTGCGGCCAGGGACTTCGTGATCTCGTACGTGTTCGACACCTTCGTGGCGATCGCGCCGGCGAAGGTCTCGTCGATCTGGCGCAGGCGGGGGATGCTGATGTCGATGACCTCGACGGTCGCACCGAGGCCCAGCGCCATGCGTGCCGCGTTCGTGCCGGCCACACCGGCGCCGATGACGACGACGTTGGAGCGTTCGACTCCGGGGACACCCGAGAGCAGAATCCCGCGTCCGCCTTCGGCCTTGAGCAGGCTGTGCGCACCGACCTGGGTCGACAGGCGACCGGCGATCTCGGACATCGGGGCCAGCAGGGGCAGGCCGCCGCCGTCGGGGGCGACGGTCTCATAGGCGATGGCGGTGGTCCCGGCGTTCATCAGCGCCTGGGTCAGCGCCTCATCGGCGGCGAGGTGGAGGTAGGTGAAGAGCACGAGGTCTTTGCGGAGGAATCGGTACTCCTGCTCGATGGGTTCCTTGACCTTGAGCACCATGTCACCGGCAGCCCACGTGGAGACCGCATCGGGGGCGATCTTCGCGCCGGCGGCGACGTATTCGTCGTTGCTGATGAAGGAGCCCTCTCCGGCTCCGGACTGCACGGTGACCTCATGGCCGTGAGCGACGAGTTCATGGACGCCGGCGGCGGTGATGGCGACTCGGAACTCGTTGTTCTTGACCTCGGTGGGCACTGAAATGCGCATTGTCTTCCTTCTCTCATGTTCGTGCTCCGCTGGGGCGCGAACGGCCGACCTCGCCGTCGACCGTCGATGGGTCCCACTGTATTCCTTAGAAGGTTTGCAGAGCAAACCTTTATGAGTGTTTTCGTCCCCTAAGATGCGAAATCAGTGTTCTGTGGCGACAAATGATACGGAAACATGAAATCGGTGGGAGGCGAAGCCGTTCTCGACGACATGGACAGAGTGCACTGCGAACTGGGTGTGAAACGGTAAGCTGAAGGTGTCAGTGCAGAACCCCACCAAGGAGAGAAGGCTCGCCATGGGACTCTACGAAGATATCGACGACCCCGACTCGAAGTACTACTTCAACCTCGAGACGAACACCGTCGAAAAGGGCCTGGTCAGCGATTGGACGCACCGCATGGGCCCGTACGAGAGCGAAGAGGTCGCACGCGCGGCACTCGAGAAGGCCCGCGAGCGCAATGAGAAGTGGGATGACGACGACGAGAAGTGGAACGGCTGAACCGATGACGCGTCAGGAGGAATTCGTTCTCAGGACCGTCGAGGATCGTGAGGTGCGTTTCATCCGGCTGTGGTTCACCGATGTGCTCGGACAGCTGAAGTCCGTGGCCATCGTCCCGGCCGAACTCGAAGGTGCCTTCTCCGAGGGTATCGGGTTCGACGGTTCTGCGGTCGAAGGGCTGTCCCGAGTCTACGAGGCAGACATGGTCCTCAAGCCCGATCCGTCGACGTTCTCTCTGCTGCCGTGGCGCGGAGAGGTCGAACCGACCGGCCGGATGTTCTGCGATGTCCACGTTCCCGGAGGCGAACCCGCCCCGGCTGATCCGCGCAATGTCCTCAAGCGGACGCTGGCGAAGGCAGCCGAACGCGGCTTCACCTTCTACGTGCACCCGGAGATCGAGTTCTATCTGTTCAAGAAGGACAACCTCGATCCGGCCACTGGGATCAGCGACGGCACCGCTCCGATACCGGTGGACACGGCCGGATACTTCGACCACGTCAACGGCGGCACCGCCAATGACTTCCGTCGCGAGGCCGTGACGATGCTCGAAGCGATGGGACTCTCGGTCGAGTTCTCCCACCACGAGGCGGGACCCGGCCAGAACGAGATCGACCTCCGCTACGCCGATGCCCTGACGATGGCCGACAACGTCATGACCTTCCGATCGGTGATCAAGGAGGTTGCGATCTCTCAGGGGGTCTATGCGTCGTTCATGCCCAAGCCGCTGTCGGCACAGCCGGGCAACGGCATGCACACGCACGTGTCGCTGTTCGAAGGTGAGAACAATGCGTTCTTCGAACCCGGTGCCGAATATCAGCTCTCGCAGACCGGTCGCCAGTTCATCGCGGGCCTGCTCACGCATGCCGGTGAGATCTCGGCGGTGACCAATCAGCACGTGAACTCGTACAAGCGACTGTGGACCGGGCACGAAGCCCCCTCCTACATCTCGTGGGGCCACCGCAACAGGTCGGCGCTGGTGCGGGTGCCCCAGTACAACTCGGGCAAGTCCTCGTCCGCACGCATCGAGTACCGGGCGTTGGACTCCGCGGCCAACCCCTACCTGTCCTATGCGCTCATGCTCGCCGCCGGACTCAAGGGAATCGAAGAGGGCTATGAGCTGCCGGAGGAGGCCGAGGACAACGTCTGGCTGCTCTCCGACACCGAACGCCGCGCCATGGGCATCGACGCGCTGCCGGCCAGCCTCTCGGAGGCGGTGAGTCTGATGGAGAGCTCCGACCTCGTGGCCGAGACGCTCGGCGAAGAGGTCTTCGACTTCTTCCTGCGCAACAAGAAGCAGGAGTGGAACGACTACCGGGCGCAGGTGACGCCCTACGAGCTCGCCAAACACTTCACGTCGATGTAGTCGCAATGGCAGGAATCACCTCACGTACGACTCACGTCCCGGATGCCACGGCACGCTTCCTCCATGAACTCGACGAGCTCCTGGGGCAGCCGTTGGCCACCGACTCCCGGTTCGTCGACCTGCTCATGGCCACCCCCGACCCGCACGGCGCCGCACTCGGACTGCTGCGGGTGATCGAGGCTGCCGGAGATGAGTCGGCCCAGCTGCTGAGCGCGGTGCGTACTGGAACCGCTGAGGATCTCGCCGAGGACGAGCTCAACCGCCCGCTGCTGGCACGGCTGCTCGCCGTCATGGGCACCTCGGAGGCGATGGTCGACCACCTCGTGCGTCATCCTGATTCCCTGCCGCTGCTGCTGGCGCCGGATCCCTTCCTCCTCATCGAGACCCCCGATGCCTCGGCCGTGTCTCTGCGTGCGAACCTGCTCGAGGCCGTCGGCGCCGGCCCGGACGATCCTGCTCCCCGCGCCGAGGTCGCCGGTGACGACGGCATCCGGGCGCTGCGGCGGACCTATCGAGACGCGGTGCTGCGGCTGGTCGCCGACGATCTGTCGGCGGAGTCGCCGGAAGACATTGTCGACCACGTGATGGCGGCTCTGTCGGATCTGGCGGCGGCCGCTCTCGACGCCGCGCTGGCGATCGCGCGGGCCGAGCTCGACGAAGCCGGTTCCGTGCGACTCGCGGTGGTCGCCCTGGGCAAGACCGGGGCCAGGGAGCTCAACTACGTCTCCGACGTCGACGTCGTCTTCGTCCTCGACTCCCGCACCGATGAAGAGGGGCGACGCGTGGCCACCGAACTCGCCCAGCGTGTGCGCGGAATCCTCTCCGATGCCGGTGGGGAGCCTGCGCTGTGGGAGGTCGACACCGCGCTGCGGCCGGAGGGCAAGGCCGGGGCGCTCGTGCGCACGCTCTCCGAATTCGAGCACTACTATGACGAGATCGCTCACAACTGGGAGTTCCAAGCCCTCCTCAAGGCACGGCCCGTGGCCGGCGACGCCGAGGTGGGGGAGCAGTTCTCGCAGTCGTTGCTGCCGTTGGTCTGGAAAGCTGCCAGCCGCACCGGCTTCATCGATGGAATCAGGGCGATGCGTCGCCGCGTCGTCGATCTCATCCCCACCGCCGAGGCACCCAGGCAGATCAAGCTCGGCCGAGGCGGTCTGCGCGACGTCGAGTTCTCCGCGCAGCTGCTCCAGCTCGTCCACGGGCGCACCGATGAGGACATCCGCACGCCCAACACACTCGTCGCGCTCGGCGAACTCGGCGAACACGGCTATATCGGTCAGCGGGACGCCTCGGTGTTCTCGACCGCCTACCGGTTCATGCGGGTCGTCGAACACCGGGTGCAGATTCCGCGGATGATGCGCAATGCTCTCATCCCCGATGATGACGCGAAGCTGCGGGTCCTCGCGCGGTCGGTCTTCCGCTCCGGCTCCCGCACCGGCGCCCGACTCGAAGAGGCCCGACGGGACTACGCCCGGCAGGTCACTCGACTGCATGAGCAGATCTTCTATCGTCCCATCCTCGATGCCGCGGTCGGCGTCCACGGAGCCGTCGTCGATGCCCACAAGCGCGGGACGAGCCTGCAGGCCGCCGCTGACCGACTCCAGGCGTTCGGCTACCGGGATCCGCAGGGCGCACTGGGTCACATCAAGGCCCTGACCACCGGTGTGTCACGGACCGCGATGGTGATCAAACAGGTGCTGCCGGCACTGTTGGACTGGTTCTCCGACGGCGTCGAACCGGACCGAGCGCTCTTGGCCTTCCGCCGGCTGAGCGAATCCCTGTCGAGCTCGGGATGGTTCCTGAAGATGCTCCGTGACTCGGGTCTGGCGGCGAAGTCCGTCGCCGAGGTGCTGTCCCTGTCCGGCTATGCGACCGAGCTGCTGCTGCGGCAGCCGGCAGCGGTGGCCTGGCTCGATCGCCTGGACAATCTCGAAGCCCGTGATCAGCAGGTGCTCGGCGCCGAGGTCGACGGGCTGCTCAAACGGCACGGCGCGGCCGCGGTGACGCCGATTCGGGAGACCTACAGTCGCGAACTCCTGCGCATCGCCCTGCGCGACGTCCTCGGCGTCGGCGATCGGAGCGAGATCCCCGGCGACCTCTCCGATCTCATGGATCTCGCCGTGCGCGGTGCACTGACGGCGGTGCGGGCCGATCTCGACAGTGATGAGATTCCCGGATACGACTTCGCCGTCATCGCCATGGGCCGCTGGGGCGGACGCGAGATCGGCTATTTCTCCGATGCGGACGTCATGTACGTCTACCGGGCGAAAGACACCGACCTCGACGCGGACGCGAAGGGCAAGCTGAGCAAGCATGTGACGAAAGTCGCCCTCCAGCTGGCCGCGCGGCTCAAGGCCAGCGAGGGGGCCCAAGGCGTCGACCTCGACGCGGATCTCCGTCCCGAGGGAAAGAACGGGCCGCTCGTGCGCACCTTCGCCTCGTATCAGGCCTACTACGCGAAGTGGTCACAGCCGTGGGAGGCTCAAGCTCTGCTCCGGGCGCGACCTGTCGCCGGCACCGATGAGCTCATCGGTGACTTCCTCGGGCTCATCGATCCCCTGAGGTATCCGGCCGAGATGCCGCAGAAGGCGCTCACCCAAGTCCGCACCCTCAAGGCGCGGATGGAGGACGAACGTCTGCCGCGCAGCGCGGACAAACGTCGGCATCTCAAACTGGGTCGCGGCAGCCTCTCCGACGTCGAGTGGACCGTCCAGCTCCTCCAGCTCGAGCACGCCCATGACACAGCCGGACTGCGCACGACGTCGACGCTGGTCGCCCTCGACGCAGCCTGCGAGGCGGGGCTGATTCCCGACGAGGACGCCGCCGAGCTCAGGGCCGCCTGGCAGATCGCCACGGATGTGCGCTCCGCCGTCATGCTCTTCCGCGGTCGCACTGCCGAATCGCTGCCTGCCGATCACACCGAACTCGAGGCGACCGCCCGACTGCTCGGCTATGCGGCGGGAACGGGCCACGACCTCGAGGACGACTACCTGCGCACCACCCGCCACGCCCGGGCCGTGATGGAACAGCGCTTCTACGGTTTCTGATCGGCCGCCTCGGCGCGGGTCTGTGGGTTCGGGCGAAGGTGGGCTCAATCAGGCAGAGGGAGAGTGCTCAGTCGGAGAAATCCAGGCCCAACAGTGCGTTCTCGATGACTTCGGGCAGAGCCGGATGGATCCAGTACTGCCCGGTGGCGACCTCGTCGGCCGGCTGACCGAAGGCCATGGCCTGGATGAGCGGTTGGATGATCATCGAGGCCTCGTGCCCGACGATCTGCGCACCGAGGACGAGCCGGCTGTCGCGGTCGGCGATGATCTTGACGATGCCGGGGTCGTCGGCCATCGCCCAGCCGTACGCGACGTCCGAGTACTTCTGCACCTTGACGGTGACATCGTGTCCGGCGTCCCTGGCATTCTGCTCGCTCATGCCGAGGTAGGCGACCTGCGGTGAGGAGAACACCGCGCCGGGCACCGCATGATGGTTGACGGCGACGAGTTCGTCGTCGGGTGCGGATCCGGGAGTGCCGGCAGCGACGTCGGCGGCGAGGTTGCGCCCGACGACCTTCGCCTCATGGTTGGCCACGTGCTTGAGCTGGTGTGGCGACGAGATGTCGCCGAGGGCGAAGACACCGGGTACAGGCGCCCCGCCGGAGAGCACACGCTGGTACTCGTCGACGGCCAGCCGCTCATCGGCCACGACATCGAGCTCGGCGGCGGAGACCGCGAGTTCCGCAGTGTTGGGCACACGCCCGGTGGCCACGAGCACAGCGTCGGCGGTGAGCGTGTCGGGCAGGTCCGCCTCGGCGACGCGCCCGCTGGGCTCGATGGTGAGCGTGACCTCGCCGTCGGCGAGGTCGAACCGCTTCGCCTGCGCCCCGGTGAGGACGGTGTGGGATTCGGCGAAGAGGCGGGTGAACTCGTCCGCGGCCTCCTCGTCGAGGTTGCCGAGCAGTCGTGGGCCGCGCGCAAGGACGGTGACCTCGGTGCCGAACGAGGCGAACACGTGGGCGAACTCCATCGCGATGATTCCCGAGCCGATGATGATCAGTCGGCGCGGAGGTGCGGGGCGCCGCATGACGGTGTTCGAGGTGACGACAGGGAAGCCCTCGGTGTCGACACGGGAGGGGTCGAGGCCGTCGATCGGTGGGATGAACGGATGGGCACCGGCGGCGATGACGATGCGATCGGCAGTGATCTGCTCACCCGAGGCAGTGACGACGGTCTTCTCGCCGGTGAAGTGGACGTGTTCGGGCACGACGGTGATGTTCGGCTGTCGGTCACCGCTGCGATACTCCCTTCCTCCTGCTTCGATGGAGTCGATGCGTGAGAAGATGCGTTCCTGCAGGGCTGACCAGTCGACCTGCGGGTGCGTGGTCGAGAGGTTGTAGCGTTCGGCCTGTGCGGCCTGTTCGGCCACGGTCGCGGGGTAGACGAACATCTTCGTCGGGATGCAGCCGACGTTGAGGCAGGTGCCGCCGAAGTGCCATTCCTCGGCGACGGCCGTCTTCAGGCCCGCGAATCGCTCGTCGAGGAACATATTTCCCGATCCGGTGCCGATGAGCAGCAGGTCATAATGCGTCAAGGTCGTTCCCTCCAGAGGTCTGTACGTCCGGCCTGGTGTCGGCACGAAGCGGCGAAAGGGCGCCACGGGTGCAAACCCGTGACGCCCTCACTCTATTCCACGCGCGGTGAAGCCTCCGTGTGTCGGAGCGGCTCAGAGTGCGTAGTAGAGTTCGAACTCCGTCGGTGTCGGACGCAGACGTGCAACGTCGATCTCGTTCTCACGCTTGATCCGGATCCAGGTCTCAATGAGGTCCGGGGTGAAGACGTCACCGGCGGTGAGGAAGTCGTGGTCCTTCTCGAGCTCGTTGAGCGCCTCGTCGAGGCTGCCGGGGACGAGTTTGATGTCCTTGGCCTCCTCGGGCGGGAGCTCGTAGAGGTCCTTGTCGATCGGCTCCGGCGGTTCGATCCGGTTGCGGATGCCATCAAGACCTGCCATGAGCTGTGCGGAGAACGCGAGGTACGGGTTCGACGACGGATCGGGCACGCGGAACTCGAGGCGCTTGGCCTTGGGCGACGACCCGGTCACCGGAATGCGGATCGCAGCCGAACGGTTACGGGCCGAGTAGACGAGGTTGACGGGTGCCTCGTAGCCGGGGACCAGGCGGCGGTAGGAGTTGATCGTCGGGTTCGTGAACGCCAGCACGGCACCGGCGTGTTCGATGAGTCCGCCGATGTACCAGCGGGCGAGGTCGGAGAGACCGCCGTAGCCGTTCTCGTCATAGAACAGCGGCTCGCCGTTCTTCCACAGCGACTGGTGGCAGTGCATGCCCGAGCCGTTGTCGTTGAAGAGGGGCTTCGGCATGAACGTCGCGGACTTGCCGGCTTCGAAAGCGGTGTTCTTGATGACGTATTTGAAGTCGAGCAGCTGATCGCCGGCGTGCTGGAGTGTCTTGAACTTGTAGTTGATCTCCTGCTGCCCCGCGGTGCCGACCTCATGGTGGGCGCGCTCCATCTCGAAGCCGATCTCTTCGAGCGTCAGCGACATCTGGTCGCGGATGTCGGCGAAGTGATCCTGCGGGGAGACAGGGAAGTATCCGCCCTTGAAAGGAGTCTTGTAGCCCTGGTTGCCGCCGGGCTCGTCCTCGCCGGTGTTCCACGCTGCCTCTTCTGATTCGACCGCGTAGAAGCTGCTGCCGGGAGTGTTGTCGAAGCGGACCGAATCGAAGAGGTAGAACTCGGCTTCCGCGCCGAAGAACACGGTGTCGGCGATGCCGGTGGACTCGAGGTAAGCCTCGGCCTTCGCAGCGACCTGGCGGGGGTCGCGGGAGTACGGTTCGTCGGTGAACGGGTCGACGATCGAGTGCGAGACGACGAGGGTCTTCGCCTCGCGGAAGGGGTCGATGTAGGCAGAGGTGACATCGGCCAGCAGCTTCATGTCGGATTCGTGGATGCCCTGGAAACCGGTGATCGAGGAACCGTCGAAGAGCAGACCTTCGGTGATCTCCTCTTCACCGTATGAGGCGGCAGGGAGGTTGAAGTGCTGGACCACACCGGGCAGATCGCAGAAACGGACATCGACGAACTTCACGTCGTTGTCCGAGATGTACTTGACGAGTTCTTCAGCAGACGAGAACACTTAGGTCTCCTAGTTAGGGTACGTTGGCCGTTTGGCTGACCACGGTCAATCCTAGTCGGGTCCGCATGAAGTAGTGATGACGCTCATGTTTCGGGCATGTTTCCTGAGGATTCACTCAGGCCGGATTCCGTACGCTGGGGGAGTGATCAATCGAGATGATTTGGGTTCGTGGCTCGATGGACCCCGCTTCGAAAGAGAGGCCGACGACTGGCCGGGCAAGAGGCTCGGCCTGCCGATCTCCGGTTCCCATTCCCTCGCCCCGGCGTGGAAGCGCATTCTTGCCCTCCTCGTCGATTGGCTGATGTGTCTGGGCATCGCGAATCTCATCGACGGCTCGAATCCGTTCCTGGCGCCGGGGATCTTCGCCCTGGAGAACTTCCTGTTGGTGGGCACCCTGGGCTATTCGGTGGGCCACCGCATCTTCGGCATCGAGGTCCGTCGACTCAACGGGCACGTTCCGGGAATGCTCAAGTCGCTCATCCGCGCCCTGCTCGTCGTTCTCGTCATCCCCGCGCTCATCTTCGACCGCGACAACCGCGGCCTCCACGACCTCGCGGCAGGCACCGTCATCCTCCGCCGCTGACCCCTCAATTGCTACCTGACGGCGGCCCAGCAACCTCGCGCGAGGTTGCTGGGCCGCCGTCAGGTAGCAATTGGGAGGGTGTGGGCGGGTCAGCGGCCTCGCATGGCCTTGTGGTTCGGGCGGGCCTTGTTCGGGTCGATGCCCTTCGGGATCGGCGGGCGGGTGCCCTGAGTTCCCAGCGCCGCCAGACGGTTGCGGACGGCGAGGACCTCGGCGCGGTTGAGCTTGCGCGGCAGCTTCTGCACGGTCGGAACGACCTGCTTCATCGTCAGCTGGCCCTCTTCCTTTCCGCCCTGGAAGGTGTGGATGGGGACGTTGGGGAGGATGCGCTCGTGGCGCTTCTTCTCCTTGGACAGCAGCTTTGCGCTGCGTCCCTTCGGACCTTCGCTGAGCAGGACGACACCGGCGCGTCCGGTCGAGCGGAACACGAGGTCCCGACTCTTCGGATCGATGGCGATCGGCTTGTCATCCATGAGGTAACCGCGGCGTGCGGTGTTGAGCACGGCACCGAAGGCACCTGGCTGACCGTCCATCTGCGCGAAGGCGGCGGTCTCGGCGAAGCGGCCGAGCATGAACATGCCCAGCAGGAGCCCGAGCATGAAGCCGAGGATCGTCGTGAAGATCGCGGTGGTTCCGCCGATGAGCAGACCGACCATGAGACCGATGAGCGTGAGTCCGAGCACCGCTGCGGCCAACAGCCACGGCGTCGCCTTGTTGTGTTTGGCGGACAGCTCGTAGACCTGACGCATCTGCGCCAGACGCCCGGGCTTCTTGTTCGGATCCTTGGGCTTGCGTCGGAAAAGTCCCTTACGCGGTTCTTCGCTCATTCTCTCACTTGCTCTAGAAGGGCGTTGCGGCCCCGTCCTTGAGTGGCGGGCGCCTTCATTGCTCAGCAGACAAGTCTACCTCTTCGCCGGGGCCGAAGGTATCCACAACGGCTTGGGCCTCCTGTTTGGCGGGCGTGTGCTTGTCGAGATGAGCCAGATGCGCGGGGATCGCCTCCCCACGCTGCCGCATAGCGGTGGCCCACAGACGTCCCGCGCGGTAGGACGAACGCACCAGCGGGCCGGACATGACGCCGAGGAATCCCATCTCCTCCGCGGCATCGCGGAGCATGACGAAGTCCGCGGGCTTGACCCACCGCGTCACCGGATGGTGACGGGGCGAGGGCCGCAGATATTGGGTGATCGTGATGAGATCACAACCGGCGTCGTGCAGGTCCTGCAGGGCCGAGATGATCTCGTCGTTCGTCTCGCCCATACCGAGGATGAGGTTCGACTTCGTCACCAGGCCGGCCTCCCGAGCCTGTGTGATCACCGACAGCGAACGCTCGTAGCGGAAGGCCGGGCGGATGCGCTTGAAGATGCGTGGCACGGTCTCGACATTGTGCGCGAGCACCTCCGGTCGGGAGGAGAAGACCTCGGCGAGTTGGTCCGGCTTCGCGTTGAAGTCGGGGATGAGCAGCTCGACGCCGGTCCCGCGTCCGTCGACGTAGGACAGTTCGTGGATCTGCCGCACGGTCTCCGCGTAGAGCCAGGCGCCGCCGTCGTCGAGATCGTCGCGGGCGACGCCGGTGATCGTGGAGTAGCGCAGACCCATCTCCGCCACCGAGGCGGCCACACGCCGAGGCTCGTCAGCGTCAAATTCGGCTGGTTTGCCGGTGTCGATCTGGCAGAAGTCACAGCGCCGCGTGCACTGTTCGCCGCCGATGAGGAACGTCGCCTCCCGGTCCTCCCAGCATTCGAAGATGTTCGGGCAGCCGGCCTCTTCGCAGACCGTGTGCAGATCCTGCTTGCGCACGAGGGACTTGAGGGCGGAGTATTCGGGCCCGATATGCGCCTTCGCCTTGATCCAGGCAGGCTTGTCTTCGATCGGGGTCTCGGAGTTGCGGGCTTCGACCCGCAGCATCCGGCGTCCTTCTGGGGCAATCGTCATCTGCGTCCTCCTAGGCGGTGATGGTCTCGTGCAGGATCTCGTCGAGACGAGCGGCCGTGTCCTCCGGCGTCACCGTCTTTCCGAGTTCGGCACTGATCGAAGTGGTGTCGGCGTCGGCGATGCCGCAGGGGATGATGTTGTCATAGGCGCCGAGTTCGTTGCTGCAGTTGAGTGCCAGGCCGTGCATCGTGACCCCCTCGTGGATGCGGATCCCGATGGCGCCGATCTTGCGGTCGCGGCGGAGCCCGTCCCCGAGGAGCCAGACCCCAGCGCGGCCCTCGACCGTCGTGGCATCGATACCGTATTCGGCGAGCAGGGTGATCATCGCATCCTCGAGCTGAGAGACGAAGAGTCGGACCTCTTTGGGGTCGTTGAGTCTGTATATGAAGTAGGCGACGAGCTGACCGGGTCCGTGCCAGGTGATCTTGCCGCCGCGGTCCACATCGATGACTTCGGTGCCGTCGTTGGGCCGCTCGTGATCCTCGGTGCGCTTTCCGGCCGTGTAGACCGGGGAATGCTCGAGCAGCAGGATCGTCGATTCCCGTTCACCTGCGAGCACTTCGTCGTGATATCTCTTCTGCATCTCCCAGGTCTGCCGATAGTCCGCGAGGACCGGAGCGAACCCGAGCGTTTCTGTGGCCAGGGGCATGACTCCACACTATGACTCTTCTGACGCGGGTTCAATCTGCCGAAAGATGACCCTCGACACCTTCCCACACGACGTAACCCTTGACACGAAAGGGATCCGCAATCACTATTAAATGATAGTAAACGACATCCGGACGCATCAACGGAGATGACGAACAATGACATGGGAGTTCCAAACGACGATCTCGGACGTCGTCCATCGGGTGACCGGACCGAACGGCGAGCCTGCGTGGGGAGTCGAGAATCGCGGATTCGACGAAGAACGGAACCCGTCCCTGCCCATCGCCGAGGTGGAGCTGCCGATCGGGCCGCGTTCCCTTCTCATCGTGCCCGCCTTCCCAGGAGGGTTGGTCCTCGACGCAGTCCGGACGTATCAGGGCTTGTCGGACCCGGAGCTGTGCACCCTCTTCCTCGGCATCGTCGCCTCGCTCCGGGATGTCGAATCCGCCGAGCAGCGCCTCACGCTTGCCGCGTTCGCCCTCGACGCCGAGGGGCGACCCGCCCTCATCCCCGGCGTCGCAGCTGCGGTGCCGAGCACTCCGCGGCGCGCGCTGGGGGAGATGCTCTATCACGCGGCATGCGGCCGCGCGTGGGCCGAGTGCCTGATGCCGGTCAATCTCGCCCTGGCCGAGTCATCGCCGGCCCTGCGTTCGGTGGTCAGTGAGCTCCTGGCCGATCTGCCGCCTGATTCCGCACTGACCGCGGGAAGCGGCATGGCGGCAGCTCTCGACGAGGTCGCCGAGGCGATGCGTATGCTGGCGCGGCCGGCCGCACTTCCGCTCGTGCCGGCAGAGCGGGATTCGGACCCGGAAGCGGCTCTGACAGCGCGCCTGCGCGTGGCGGCGGGCCACCCGCCCGGGAGACACGCGAACGAGGGACTCACGCTTGAGGGGCCCATGCGCGCGCCCGCCTCGGTGCCTTCCGGTCAGCATGACCGTGACGGTACTGCGACTCCAGGTGGCAGAGATCCCGCGGTGACCCTGCGGGCTGCCAGCCGTGGTGGGCACAGGCGAGAAGACGGGCGCAGAAGCGCGCGAAAGCGCTCCGGTCGAATACGGCGCGGTCACTTCGGAGGCATGTGCGAGCGTATCGGCGGTCTGCGCGGCGTGCTGACGGGCAGGTGGCTGATCGCCGGTGCCGTGTGCCTGACCGTTCTCGGCGGCCTCATCGTCTGGGGCTCGCGACCGGGTGCCGAAGCGATGAATGATGAGCCGAACGCTGCGCAGGGGAGCGAGGATCCGAACGGCCCTCGGGCCACGACCGACGCCGATGAGCCCGAGAACCCGGCTTCGGAGGAGAACGGAGAGTCAGCCGATGGCTCGACTCCGAGCGAGAACGAGGCGACCCGGGTGCTCAAGGATCTCTGCTCTGCGCGGGCCGAGGCGCTCAGCGACGGCGACAGCGAGGCACTGCGGCTGCTGACAGTGCCGGGTTCGGCTGCCGCAGCCGCCGATGAACTCGTCGACGAATCAGTCTTCGCCGGGCAGGACTACACCATCGAGGTCGAGGACATCACTGTCGTGACGACTGCGGCCGAGAAGATCGTCGCTCGTGCACGGATGCGCTCGAGTGCCGGAACCGGCGAGACCGAGGAACAGTTCGAGGCCCGGGCAGTCGAGTTCGAACTCCGGCTCGCCGACGGTCGTTGGCGCGTCGCGAAGGTCGCCGAGACCGGGAGCGAATGAGGGGATGAATGGGCCGAGGGGCCGATCACGGATGATCGGCCCCTCGGTCGGGTGCGGAAGGAGTGCGGCTCAGAGGTCGAGATCGGCCTCGAAGTTACCCTCTTCCAGACGCGCCTTGATCGTCTGCAGGAAGCGTCCCGCATCGGCACCGTCGACCAGCTGATGGTTGTAGGTCAACGGCAGATACACCATGTCGCGGATGGCGATGGACTCGTCTCCGTCCGCCGTCTTGACAACGATCGGGCGGCGGACGATGGCGCCCGTGCCGAGGATGCCCATCTGCGGCTGGTTGATGATCGGAGTGTCGAACAGCGCACCTACGGAACCGATGTTGGTCACCGTGAACGTGCCGCCCGAGAGCTCGTCGGGCATGATCTTGTTGTTGCGGGTCCGGTCAGCGACATCGTCGATGGCCTTGGACAGGCCGGCGACGCTGAGGTCACCTGCATCCTTGATCACCGGCACCAGCAGACCACGCGGAGTATCCACCGCGACGGCCAGGTGCTCGTGGTCGAAGTAGGTGATCTGCTGTGACTCGAGGTCATACTGAGCGTTGACCTTCGGGTGAACCTGCAGAGCCTCGACGATCGCCTTCGCGAAGAAGGGCAGATAGGTCAGCTTCGAACCGTGCTTGGCCGCGAACGCATCCTTGTTGGCCTTGCGCAGCTTGACGACACGGGACATGTCGACCTCGATGACCTGAGTCAGCTGAGCCGAGACGTCGAGCGATTCGCTCATGCGCTTCGCGATGGTCTGACGGATCCGCGAGGCCTTCTCCGTGGTGCCGCGCAGCTTCGCAGCCTCCTCGGGGATCTCGACCTTGAACGGTGCCTGCGGAGCTCCGGCAGGAGCACCTGCGGCAGCGGGAGCCGCGGCCGGAGCGTTCTTGGCAGCCGATTCGACGTCCTGCTTGCGGATGCGGCCGCCGACGCCGGTGCCGGAGACCTGCGAGAGGTCGACACCCTTCTCACGTGCCAGGCGGCGCACGAGCGGGGTGACGTAGGCGGCGTTCTCGCCGACCGTGTCCGCAGCGGACTGTGCCGATCCGGACTGTGCCGGTGCGGCGGCAGCCTCGACGGGTTCCTCGGCCTGAGCGGAGGATGCCGACTGCGCTGACTCGGTCTGAGCAGGCTTGGGAGCCGATTCCTGCTTCGGAGCTTCCTGAGCAGGCGCTTCCTGCTTCGGTGCCTCGGCGGGAGCTTCCTCCTGCTTCGGTGCTTCGGCAGCCGGTGCTTCGTCCTGCGGGGCTTCGGCGGGGGCGTCCTCGGCGGGAGCGCCGGAGCCGATGCGTGCCAGCGGGGCACCGACCTCGACGGTCTCGTCCTCTTCGGCAAGGTGTGCCTGGACGGTTCCGGCGACGGGCGAGGGAACTTCGGTGTCGACCTTGTCGGTCGAGACCTCGAGGAGGGGTTCGTCGACCTCGATCTCTTCACCGACTTCCTTGAGCCAGCGGGTCACGGTGCCTTCGGTGACGGATTCGCCGAGCGCAGGCATCGTGACTTCGGTGCCCTCGCCCGACCCTGCTGACGACGGTGCGGCCGCTGCAGGCTCTTCGGCGGGTGCGGCCGCCGAATCCTCGGCCGGCGCGGACTCCTCGGCGGGTGCGGGTTCCTCGGCCGGCGCTGGATCCTCCGCCGGAGCCTCGGCGGACTCTTCGGCAGGGGCGTCGTCGCTCGAGGACTCTCCGCTGCCGTCACCGATGTAGGCGAGATCTCCGCCGACCTCGACGACATCGTCTTCGTCGGCGAGGATCTTCTCCAGGGTTCCCGCGTAGGGGCTGGGGATCTCGGTGTCGACCTTATCGGTCGAGACCTCGAGCAGCGGCTCGTCGACCTCGACCTCGTCGCCGACGGATTTGAGCCAGCGGGTGACTGTGCCCTCGGTGACCGACTCTCCGAGAGCCGGCATCTGAACGGAATTCGACATGAGTATTCGTCTCCTCGGATCTTATGAGTGGAAGTGCAGGGGTTTGCCGGCCAGAGCCAGGTGGGCCTCGCCGAGGGCTTCGTTCTGCGTGGGGTGGGCGTGGATGAGCTGTGCCACCTCCTCGGGGAATGCTTCCCAGTTGACGATGAGCTGCGCCTCACCGGCCTGTTCGCTCAGTCGGGCGCCGATGCCGTGGACGCCGACGACCGGGCCGTCCTTCTCGCGGATGACCTTGATCAGCCCGGAGGTGTTGAGGATCACCGACTTGCCGTTGCCGCCGAGGTTGTACTCGAGCGACTCGACCTGATCCTTGCCGTACTTCTCTTCGGCCTGAGCAGAGGAGAGTCCGACGGAGAAGATCTCAGGCTCGCAGTAGGTGACTCGGGGGATGCCCGATTCGAGGACGGGCACCGGGTTGAGTCCGGCGATCTCCTCGGCGATGAAGATGCCCTGCCCGAAGGCGCGGTGGGCCAGCTGCAGTCCGGGGACGATGTCACCGCAGGCGTAGATGTTGCCGACGCCTGTGTGGAGGCGTTCGTCGGCGAGGACGAATCCGCGTTCCATCGGGATGCCCTGCTCTTCGAATCCGAAGCCTTCGGTGACGGGGCCGCGGCCGACTGCCACGAGGAGGTACTCGGCTTCGAGGGTCGAGCCGTCTTCGAGGGTGACCTTGACTCCGTCGGCGGTCTCTTCGACGCCCTTGAACATGACGCCGAGCTTGAAGCCGATCTTGCGCTTCTTGAAGGCGCGCTCGAGGTTCTTCGAGATCGTCTCGTCCTCGTTGGCCACGAGATGCTTGAGGCCTTCGACGATGGTGACGTCGGCGCCGAAGGAGTTCCAGACACTGGCGAACTCGACGCCGATGACGCCGCCGCCGAGGACGATCGCCGACTTCGGCACCTTGTCCAGCTGGAGGGCCTCAGTGCTGGTGATCACGCGGTCGGTGATCTCGAGGCCGATGGTCTTCGAGGTCGAACCGGTCGACAGGAGCACGTTGGTGCCCTGGACGGTGTGGTTGCCGTCCTCACCGGTGACCTCGACGGTGTCTTTGCCGGTCAGCTTTCCGGTGCCGAAGTAGGTGTCGATTCCGCGAGCCTTGACCAGACCCTGCAGACCCTTGTAGTTGCGGGTGATGACCCCGTCCTTGTACTCGAGCACCTTCTTGATGTCGATGCCCTTGAACTCGGCTTCGACGCCGAAGGTCTCTGAGCTCTTGGCGGAGTCGGCAACCTCAGCGGCATGCAGAAGCGCCTTCGTGGGAACGCAACCACGGTGCAGGCAGGTGCCGCCAACCTTGTCGCGTTCGATCAAAGCGACCTTCATGTCCAGCTCTGCGGCGCGCAGCGCAGCGGCATAGCCACCGGTTCCGCCTCCCAGAACGACAAGGTCGTAGGTCAATGAGTCACTCACGGATTACTCCTCGTAGCTGTGAATAAGCCTGCGGTACGCAGCTTTCTGTCTTATCTTTCCACTTTTCTCGCCTGGGGCGAAAGCAAACGCTGTCTGATTGGCCACAGGTGGTCATCATCACCTCGGTTTCGACAACGTGTAGAATCAGGCGGTCAGTCGACCGTCTTCGCGATCTGGATGAGGGTCCGGACCGCCGCGCCGGTGGCCGCCTTCGGGGTGTAGCCGAAGGGAGCGGAGCCGTTGAAGCTCGGTCCCGCGATGTCGATGTGTGCCCACTTCGTGTCTTTGCCGACGAACTCGCGGAGGAAGGCCGCGGCGGCGAGCATGCCGCCGGGACGGGGACCGGAGTTCGTGAGATCGGCAGCCGTGGAGTCGAAGCCCGAGAGCATCTCCTCCGGGATCGGCATCGCCCACATGTTCTCTCCGACCGTCGCGGCGGCGGCGATGACGTCCTCCCGGGCGGCCGCGGTGCCCATCACTCCGGACGTGCGTTCGCCGAGCGCGACGATCTGGGCACCGGTCAGTGTGGCCACGTCGATGAGGAGGTCGGGCTTGTCCGCATCGGCGTCGGTGAGGGCATCGGCGAGGACGAGGCGGCCTTCGGCATCGGTGTTGGTGACTTCGACGCGCTTGCCGCTGCGCATCGTCAGCACGTCGCTGGGTCGCTGCGCCGAGGAGCCGGGCATGTTCTCGGCCAACGGCAGCCACGCGGTGACCCTGACGGGCAGGCTGAGGTCGGAGATTCCGAACAGCGCCTGGAGCACGGCGGCGGAGCCGGCCATATCGGACTTCATGTCCTCCATGCTCTTGGCAGGCTTGAGCGAGATGCCGCCCGAGTCGAAGGTGATGCCCTTGCCGACGAAGCTGAGGTGACGCTTGGCTCCCTTCGGAGCGTATTCGACCTTGACCAGGCGGGGTCCGCGGGTCGAGCCCTGCCCGACGCCGATGATTCCCCCGTAGCCGCCGGCCGCGAGCTCCTTCTCACCGAGCACAGTGACCTTGAGCCTGCGGTCCTTGGCCTGCGACTTGACGATCTCGGCATAGGACTCGGGGTAGAGGTCGAGCGGGGGAGTGTTGACGAGGTCGCGGGCACGGTTGGTCGCCGCGGCGATGATGACCCCGGAATCATGAGCGGCAGAGAACGACTTGCCCTTGGGCCCGATGACGGAGACCACTCCGGGGACCTTGCCCTCGCTGCGGTAATCGAGGAACCGGTAAGCGCCGAGGCCCGCGCCCACAGCCACCGCCTCGACGTCGTCGGGAGAGGCGGCCGGAAGGGCGACGGCGATCGATTCGGCTCCGTCGAGGGTGCGCAGAGCGGCACCGGCGGCGCGCCGCAGAGCTTCATGGGCGGCTGCAGCGTCCTCGCCGGCGGGGTCGAACTCACCCAGGCCGACAAGCAGAACCGATCCGGCGGAGACGCCCTTGGGAGCGGGAATGCGGGCGGTCGCTCCTGCCGAGCCGGTGAAGCCGATAGCCCTCACCGTGTCGTCAAGGCCGGTCCGCACCGCCTTCGCGCCGTCGAGTCCGAGCACGGACGAATCCGCAACCCCGATCACCAGCACCGAGGCGGTGGCCTTCACCGGTGAGATCGTTGAGTAGCTGCTTGGGGTGGATGCACCAGCCATGAGTTCCCTTTCGGTCAATCGTCGTCGAACGTCGATTCGATCCTAATGCCAAACCGGAGAGGATGCGTGATGCGGCGGAGAAGCGACGCCCCGGGCCGACCACCGCTGACATCTCCAGTGCCGTCTCTGACATAGTCTGGGACCGTGTACTCATTGATCTTCAGGCTCCTCTTCGTGCCGATGGACGCCGAGCGCGCCCATCACCTCTCATTCACCGCCCTGCGCATCCTCGACTCCGTGCCGCTCCTCGGCCGGCTGGTGCGCTTCGTCTGCGCCCGGTCGGCGGTCCATCCTGTCGAGGTCCTCGGGCTGCCCTTCCCCAACCGGATCGGTCTGGCCGCCGGATTCGACAAGAACGGCGTCGGGGTCCGTGCGCTCTCGGCACTCGGTTTCGGACACATCGAGGTCGGCACGATCACGGCCCATGCGCAGCCGGGCAATGACAGACCGCGGCTGTTCCGGCTGCGCGACAACCTCGCCCTGCTCAATCGGATGGGCTTCAACAACGACGGAGCCAGGCAGGCGTCGTTCAACATCGCCGAGCAGCGGGAGAGGATCGCGGCGCTGCCGCAGCGGCTGCGCCCGATCGTCGGCGTCAACATCGGCAAGACGAAGGTCGTCGACGCCTCCGATGCCGTCAGCGACTACGCGGCATCGACGCGAGCTCTGGCTCCGCTGGCCGACTACCTCGTCATCAATGTCAGCTCACCCAATACGCCGGGACTGCGGGATCTGCAGTCGGTCTCCAGTCTCGAACCGATCATCGCCGCGGTCCGGGAGACGGCCGCCGAGGTGGTCGAGCAGCCCCGTTCTCAGCTGGGTCATGTCCCGCTGCTGGTCAAGATCGCTCCGGACCTCGCCGACGACGATGTCCTCGAGATCTGCGATCTTGCGATGAGGGCGGGCATCGACGGTCTCATTACGACGAACACGACGATCGACCGCTCTGTCCTCACCGGGACCGAGGAGCATTTCGCGACCGACCAGGCCGGCGGGATCTCCGGTCGGCCTCTGGCCGAGCGCTCTCTTGAGGTGCTGCGCCTGGTCAAGGGCCGGGTCGGGGACGCGCTCACGGTCATCTCCGTCGGGGGAGTCGCGGACGCGAAAGACGCCCGGGCACGAGTGGCCGCGGGCGCCGATCTGGTTCAGGTCTATTCGGAGATGATCTACTCCGGTCCGTTCTTCCCCGGCCGCGTCATCCGCGGCCTCGAGTCGAGCCGACTGCTCACTCGGGGTACTGGCGGCGCTTGACCTGCGGTTTGGGCATGCGCAGCGGACGCAGCTGGATGCTGCGCATGATCGCGTAGAAGGTGATGCCCCGTTCGACCGAACCGAACTTGGACCGCAGCCGGTTCTTGAGGATGTAGTTGAGCACGAATCCGTCGAGGACGATGAGCGCGATGAGACCCCAGACAGCGTAGGTGAAGTACTGCTGAATCTGCACCGTCTGGGTGAAGGCGATGACGAGGATGAGGATCGCCGCCGGGATGAAGATCTCGCCGATCGAGAACCGGGCGTCGATGTAGTCGCGGACATAGCGACGCTGGGGTCCCTTGTCGCGGCGGGTGAGGTACTTCTCCTCACCGTTCATCATTCCGATGCGCGCACGATCGCGTTCCTTGCGCTGTTGTTCCTTGGCCTTCTGGTTCGCCACCTTGCGATCCTTATTCACCAGAGGCTGGCGGCGCGCCGACTCCTGTTGGCTGCGCTTGGGCGTCGGCCGCCCTTTCTTCTGCTCCGCTTCGCGCCGTGCTGCGGCGTCCGCGGGGGTCTCGTCATGGGCTGGCTGAGAGGCGGAGGATTCGTCTTCCGCGTGAGATTTTCTACTTCCGAACACCTGATGAATACTACCTTTGGAGAATGACCGAATCGACTCCAGCACTGAACAGTGCACAACTGCATGCCGAATTGGACGCCATCTTCGATGACGTCCTGACCGATCTCACTGACCTCGTGGCCATCCCCTCCGTGGCCTGGCCCAGCTTCGACCCCGCCCAGGTCACCGCCAGCGCCGAGGCGGTCGCCGGCTTGGCGCGGGGCCTCGGCCTCGACGTCGACATCCTCACCGCCGAGCAGGAGGACGGCACCCCCGGCTACCCGGCCGTCGTCGCCCAGATCCCCGCCCCGGAAGGGGCTCCGACGGTGCTTCTCTACGCCCATCACGATGTGCAGCCTCCCGGTCGCGCCGAGGACTGGGACACCGAACCGTTCGTCGCCACGCGGAAGGGGGATCGCCTCTTCGGGCGCGGCGCCGCCGATGACAAGGCGGGCATCATGGTCCATCTCACGGCGCTGCGGCTGCTGGCAGACCGCCTCGGTGTGGGTGTCACTCTGTTCTTCGAAGGCGAAGAGGAAGCCGGCAGCCCGAGTTTCCGGAACTTCCTCGAGACCTACCGCGATCGTCTGCGTTCCGATGTCATCGTCGTCGCCGATTCCGGGAACTGGGCGGCCGGGACGCCGGCCTTGACGACGAGTCTGCGAGGGATGTGCGCGGTCGAATTCGAGATCTCCACCCTCGACCACGCGGTGCATTCAGGCATGTACGGCGGCGTTGCACCCGACGCGATGCTGGCGATGACGAAGGTGCTGGCCAGCCTCCACGATGAGAACGGCTCGGTGGCGGTCGCCGGACTCCACTCCGAACCCGAATCCGCCATCGACTACGACGAAGCGACCCTGCGCACCGATTCCGGAGTCCTCGAATCCACCGAGCTCATCGGTGCCGGCACCCTGGCTTCTCGCCTGTGGACGCAGCCGTCGATCACCGTCATCGGCCTCGATATCCCCGACGTCGCGGTGTCATCGAACACGCTGCAGTCATCGCTGCGGGCCAAGCTCTCGATCCGTCTGGCGCCGGGGGACACCCCCGCCTCGGCGGTCAGGGCCGTGGAAGAGCATCTGCGGGCGAACCTGCCGTTCGGGGCTCAGCTGAGCATCGGCGACACCGAGGGCGGCAGTCCCTGGCGCGCCGACGACTCGGATCCCGTCGTCCAGACCGCGCGACAGGCGCTCAGCGACGCGTGGGGCACCGAATCCGTGGAGATGGGCATCGGCGGGTCGATCCCGTTCATCGCTGATCTGCTCGAGGTGTTCCCCGGCGCGTCGATCCTGGTCACCGGTGTCGAAGATCCCGATGCCCGGGCGCACAGCGCGAACGAGTCGCTCTACCTGCCGGACTTCCGGGCCGCGATCGTCGCCGAGGCGCTGCTGCTGCAGCGCCTCGGCGAGAATCGGTGACGTGATCGGGAATAGGGTTCTCGGCGCAGGCGTTGTGCGCGGTGTAGCCTGGGGACAGGAACGTGAGAAGGAGTAACCATGACTGTGACTGAAAATGCCGAGGCCACTCACGAGGTCGAGCTGTCGGCGACCGCTGCCGACAAGGTGCGCAGCCTGCTCGAGCAGGAGGGTCGCGACGACCTGCGCCTGCGTGTGGCCGTCCAGCCGGGCGGATGCTCCGGACTGATCTACCAGCTCTATTTCGACGAGCGCTACCTCGACGGTGACGCCGTAAGGGATTTCGGCGGCGTCGAGGTCATCGTCGATCGGATGAGCGTGCCCTACCTCAACGGATCGACCATCGACTTCTCGGACACCATCGAGAAGCAGGGCTTCACGATCGATAACCCCAACGCCGGCGGGTCCTGTGCCTGCGGCGACTCGTTCCACTGATCGGCTCGCGCTGATCGCACTGGACTGAGACGGATGGACCTGGAGGATCTGCGTGCCGTGTCGTACACGGCCACGCAGCCCCAGGTCCTTCTTTCGTATCGGGCCGGTCTCTTCCCGATGGGCGTCGGTGACGGGGGGACCGGCCGGATGGGGTGGTGGGCACCGCGACGACGCGGCGTGCTGCTGCCTGGCGACCTGCGTGTGACGAAGAGTCTGCGCAAGTCGATGAAGCACTTCACCTTCAGCACCGATCGGGCCTTCGAACAGGTCATCCGGGCCTGCGGCGACCCGAGCCGGTCCGGCAGCTGGATCACCGAGGAGATCATCGCCCTCTACCTCGGTCTGCACCGCGACGGGTGGGCGCACTCGGTCGAAGTCTGGGACGACGACGACCTCGTCGGCGGCCTCTACGGGGTGGCGATCGGATCCTTCTTCGCCGGCGAATCGATGTTCCACCTCCGCCGGGACGCCTCGAAGGCGGCCCTGGCCCATCTCGTCTCGCTCTTCGACTCCGACGAGGGCGGGTCCGGGGCTCCGGTGAGTGCCTCTGAGGACGATTCGGCGGACACCGACGGTCGCCCGGCTGAACTCGGGATCCACGGCCTCACCTTGGCGGATTCGCCCTTCTCCGAGCAACCGTGGATCATCGACACCCAGTGGCAGACATCACATCTCGAGAGCCTCGGCGTGTCGGAGATCGGCGGCCTGGAGTACTCCGCACGGCTAGATTCCGCGCTCCGGGGCGATCTCTGTCAGCGTATTCTCAACAAATGAACATCCGCAGGTGAATTTCTACCGCGTGTAGCGGTAGTCTTACGTGTGACAGAGTAAGTACGCGTCTCTCGGCCTGACCAGAGACGAAAGAACGTTGTGAAAGGCTGCACGTGGATTCTCCGAATCAGTCAGGACCGCAGCGGTCCTGGGCGAAGCGGCTCGGCATTCTGAGCGCCGTGTTGATACCGGCGTTGCTATCGGGTTGCACGAAAGAGCAGATCGCCTCAGGCTTCTACCCCGTCGAATCCAAGGGTGCGACGAACCACACCGAGGCCTACACTTCGCTGTGGAACGGTGCCTGGATCGCGCTGCTCATCGTCGGCCTGATCGTCTGGGGTCTCATCCTCTGGGCCATGGTCGCCTACCGCCGTCGCAAGCACGACCGCGGCCTGCCGGTGCAGATGCGCTACAGCATGCCCATCGAGATCCTGTTCACCGTGACCCCGGTCGTCCTCGTGCTGGGCTTCTTCTTCCAGAACGTCCAGGTCATGGAGAAGACGACCGATGATACGACTCCCGGCGAGCAGGTCATCGAGGTCGCTGCGAAGCAGTGGGCCTGGGACTTCAACTACGAGACCGAGGACGTCTACTACGCCGGCAAGCAGGTCGAGCTCGACGGCACGGAAGCTCCCGAGAAGACCGCACCGGTCCTCTACCTCCCGGTCGACACCGACCTGGAGATCCGCCTGCACTCCCGCGACGTCATCCACTCCTTCTGGGTTCCCGCCTTCCTCGAGAAGCGCGATATGATCCCCGGCCACGACCAGAGCCTGCATCTGCGCGCCGAGAAGGAAGGCGAGTACGTCGGCAAGTGCGCCGAGCTGTGCGGTGAATACCACTCGGAGATGCTCTTCAACGTCAAGGTCGTGTCGAAGGAAGAATTCGCCGACTACACCAAGTCGCTTGCCGATCAGGGCAACACAGGACAGCTGGGACCGGAGTACGATCGCAACTGGTACCCGAAAGAAGGTGCTGAGAAATGACCGCCACGATGGATCAGGCGGCTCTTGACGCTCCCGGTTCCGCGGAGCAAGGGCAAGATCATCGTCGACTGGATCACGTCGACGGACCATAAGACGATCGGGTACATGTACCTCATCGGTTCGTTCTTCTTCTTCTGCGTCGGCGGCGTGATGGCGCTCATCATCCGCCTCGAGCTCTTCGAGCCCGGTATGCAGATCGTGGAGACGAAGGAACAGTACAACCAGCTGTTCACCATGCACGGCACTCTCATTGCTGCTGATGTTCGCCACCCCGCTGTTCGCTGGATTCGCCAACGTCATCATGCCTTTGCAGATCGGTGCGCCGGATGTGGCGTTCCCACGTCTGAACGCCTTCGCATTCTGGATGTATCTCTTCGGCAGCCTCGTCGCCATCTCCGGCTTCCTCACCCCGCAAGGTGCCGCGTCATTCGGATGGACGGCCTATGCGCCATTGAGCAATACGACGTTCACACCCGGTGCCGGTGGCAACCTCTGGGTCCTCGGACTCGCTCTGCAGGGCTTCGGCACCATCCTCGGCTCGGTCAACTTCATCACCACGATCATCACGATGCGCGCGCCGGGCATGACCATGTTCCGGATGCCGATCTTCAGCTGGAACGTGCTCGTCACCGGCATCCTCGTCCTCATGGCCTTCCAGCCGCTGGCTGCGGCTCTGCTGGTCCTCGGTGCAGACCGGATCCTCGGTTCGCATGTGTTCAGTCCAGGCAACGGAGGACCGGTGCTCTGGCAGCATCTGTTCTGGTTCTTCGGACACCCTGAGGTCTACGTCATCGCTCTGCCGTTCTTCGGCATCGTCACCGAGATCTTCCCTGTGTTCAGCCGCAAGCCGGTGTTCGGCTACAAGGAGCTCGTATTCGCGACGATCACGATTGCCGCCCTGTCCGTGACCGTGTGGGCCCACCACATGTATGTCACCGGGGTCGTGGCGCTGCCGTTCTTCGCGTTCATGACGATGCTCATCGCCATCCCGACCGGTGTGAAGTTCTTCAACTGGATCGGAACGATGTGGAGAGGCTCGATCACGTTCGAGACGCCGATCGTGTGGTCGATCGGCTTCCTCGCCACCTTCCTCTTCGGTGGTCTCACCGGCGTCATCCTGGCCAGCCCGGCGCTCGACCAGTCGGTGTCCGACACCTACTTCGTCGTCGCTCACTTCCACTACGTCGTCTTCGGCACCGTCGTGTTCGCGATGTTCGCCGGATTCTACTTCTGGTGGCCGAAGTGGACGGGAAAGATGCTCAACGAGAAGCTCGGCCACATCCACTTCTGGATGCTGTTCATCGGCTTCCATGGCACCTTCCTCGTCCAGCACTGGCTCGGTGTCGACGGCATGCCCCGTCGCTACGCCGACTACCTCCCTCAGGACGGGTTCACTTGGATGAACCAGGTGTCGACAGTCGGATCGCTGCTGCTGGGTCTGTCCATGGTTCCGTTCTTCTGGAACGTCTGGATCACCGCCCGCAACGCTCCGAAGGTGACCGTCGACGATCCGTGGCTACGGAGCGTCGCTCGAATGGGCCACCTCGTGCCCGCCCCCGCGTCACAACTTCACCTCGCTGCCGCGGATCCGCTCCGAACGTCCTGCGTTCGACCTCAACCACCCCGAGCTGCTTGAGTACAGCGGACACGGACAGGCAGAACCCCAGCTCACAGGAGACAGCGCCAAATGAAGTCATCGATCTACGTCTTCAACCTCTGCGGAATCTTCTTCATCGCGGTAGGCGTGTTCTACGGGTTCTTCACCGACTTCACGGAGCTCGTCGGATTCCCGGCGCTGCTCCTGGTCGGCGCGATGGCCCTGATGATCGGTGTCTACCTCTGGCTGACGGACCGTCGCGTCGGTGTCCAGCCTCAGGACAACGACGATGCCGAGATCTCCGATGCCGATGCCGACTACGGGTTCTTCAGCCCGTGGAGCTGGTGGCCGATCGTCTGTGCGGGCGCCGGTGCCGTTGCGTTCTACGGAATCGCAATGGGATGGTGGATCTTCCCCTTCGGCGCGGTGCTCGGCCTCGTGGCTCTCGTGGGACTGTCCTACGAACATGATCGCGGGGACTTCGCCCACTGATCACCAACGAAGCATGACGCCGCACCGTTGGTTCAGGTGACCTGTTCACCCGCCTGACGAAGTCGGACAGCCTCTGTGGCCCGGACTCACTGTGAGTCCGGGCCACTGTGCTATGTACGGCGGTTGGCTGTATACGGCACGTGCGCGTGTGCACGCTAAGCTCGTGCACGCTCGCCCTTGGACACGAACGGCGGGCAGGTGCTGCCGGTGCCGTTGCTGCCTGTGCTGCCTGTGCGAATGGTCCACCGGGTACGCGGGGCCGTCTGCTGCGCGCAGCGTGGTGGGTGCCCAAGGGCCGCAGGAGTGTTCCAGAGCGTTTCGCCTGAGGCTTCTCAATGACTCAGAGTACGTGCGCAGTCATGGCAATGCGTGCTCTGGATCTGCTGACCAGCGCCCACCACGGACCGAGACGACGGTGACGCAGCGTGGTGAGGCGATGCTCAGACGGCGGGGGAGAGTCGCGCGAGGCTCGGCTTGTCCGATGATGAGCCGCTCGAGCAGCCTTGCGCTCAGCGGCGCACTGTCGAGAGAGCGCGCCAGCTGATGGCTCAGTAACGAGACCGGTCCCAAGTGTACCGGTGGTGAACATGCGTCGGTAGGCGCGGTGGTGCCGCGCGGTTGACGATGTGAATCTGCGTATCCGCCGAACGGTGATGACACTCCGGTGCGGAGGGCCGTTGTCGACAGAACTGATCTCTACGAACTGCCGTTCATGAGCGGCACTCATCTGTCCTTCGTGCTCACCCCGCTGCTCAACGACTGGGAACTGTTCGCGGTGGGCGAGGTTGCCGACTCCCGCTGGGGGCTCATCACCCACATGGCCTATTCCTCACAGATGATCGCGTCAGAACTCCCCGCTGGAGAGCCTCTGCAGCCGGAGCTGTGAGCGCGAAACGCGCCCGCGTCCTGTCCCCAGCGAATTGTTCGGTCATTCCGCCGCGTTCTGACTGAGAAAACCACGGTGGATCGCCCGAACAATCATGCGCAGCGCATCTCAGGCTCCAGGGAGGTCGAGGCTGAGCTCGTTGGCCGCCGAGTCAGCGGCAGCCCGTCGACCCGGGCCGATAACCAGACCCGTGAACCTTGGTCGACAACCCGCCCCGCCAATCCTGGCCGACAAACGGACCCGCGAACCCTGGCCGTCACTGGTGCCGGGCACGTCTGAGCGCTATCGTCCGTCAGCCGGTGCGCCCGAGGTTTGTGGCAGGCGTATTCCTTACTCGGCCGGAATCCTAAGCAGACGGATGAATGCCACGAGGGACTCAGCAGTATGAACTGCTGAGCCCCTCTGAGGTGTCGACTGCGGCCGGTCAGTGACCGAGCTGCTTGTTGTCCGAACCTTCGACGGCATCGTGATGGTCATGATGCGATGCCTCGAGCTCCTGTTTCGTCACCGGCGCCACACGATCTTCGAAGAAGAACCGCGACAGACGTGCGCGCAGCTTCTCCGATTTCGTCACCGTGCCCTCGGCATTCGGTTCCGCGGGCTTGTATTCCGGTGACTCGAATGCGGTGAGCTTCCACAGCTTGTGCGGGGGCAGAGCCTCGTGACGTTCGAGGAACTCACCGTGGGGGAGGCGGATGATCTGCGCGGTCTCGCGGCCGTGCAGTGCGACCTCACGATCCTTGCGCTGCAGAGCGATGCACATCCGTTTGGTGATGATGTAGCCGATGATCGGTCCGAGGAAGAACACCGTGCGGAAGATGTAGATCATATCGTTGAGCGACATCTGGAAGAACACGGCGATGATGTCACCCGATGCCGCAGCCCACATGTTGCAGTAGAAGATGATTCCTGCGACACCGATGGCGGTACGAGTCGGATTGTTGCGCGGCCGGTCGAGGATGTGGTGCTCACGGTTGTCCTTGAGCAGCCAGGCCTCGAAGAACGGGTAGACGAACATCACAAGGAAGACGCCGCCCATGACGACCACGGCGCTGTTGATGTTCAACGAGATCGGCCATCCGAAGATGTAGAACTCGAACCAGCCGGGCACGATGCGCAGGAATCCGTCGGCCCAACCGATGTACCAGTCAGGCTGGGTACCTGCAGACACCGGCGACGGGTCGTAGGGCCCGTAGTTCCAGATCGGGTTGATCGTGAACAGTGCCGAGATCAGCGAGAGCAGGCCGAAGATGAGGAAGAAGAATCCACCGCCTTTGGCCGCGAACGTCGGGAGGACGGGCTCGCCGACAACGTTCTTCTCGGTGTGACCGGCGCCGGGGTACTGGGTGTGCTTGTGCACGACCACGAACACGAGGTGGATGCCGATGAGCGCGATGAGCAGAGCGGGCACGATCATGATGTGGAGCGTGTAGAGACGCGCCACGATGTCGATGCCGGGGAACTCTCCTCCGAAGAGGAAGAACGAGATGTAGGTGCCGACCAGAGGCAGCGACTTGAGGATTCCGTCGATGATTCGCAGGCCGTTGCCCGAGAGCAGGTCATCCGGCAGCGAGTAGCCGGTGAAGCCGGCGGCCATCCCCATGATGACCAGGAGGACACCGACGACCCAGTTGAGCTCGCGCGGACGGCGGAATGCTCCGGTGAAGAACACACGCAGCATATGGATGCTCAGCGCTGCGACGAAGAGCAGGGCTCCCCAGTGATGCATCTGACGGATGAACAGGCCGCCGCGGATCTCCATCGAGATGCGCAGCGTCGAGTCGTAGGCCTCGGAGATCTCCACACCGCGCAGAGGCAGCCAGGGACCTTCGTAGTGCAGCTCGCCCATAGCGGGCTGGAAGAAGAAGGTGAGGAACGTTCCGGAGAGGACGACGATGATGAAGCTGTAGAGAGCGACCTCACCGAGCATGAAGGACCAATGAGACGGGAAGATCTTGCGACCGAACTCACGCACCAGGACCGAAGCCCCGACGCGGGTCTCGGCGAAGTTCGCTGCCTTCCCGATGGTGGTGGTTGGCGTTGAAGTACTCATGGGTGGTTGATCTCCCAGAACGTAGGTCCGACAGGCTCAGGGAAGTCCGACTGGGCAACCAGGTAGCCTTCGCTGTCCACGGTGATGGGCAGCTGAGGAAGCGGTCGTTTGGCCGGTCCGAAGATGACCTTGCAGTGTTCGGTCACGTCGAAGGTCGACTGATGGCACGGGCACAGCAGGTGGTGGGTCTGGTGCTCGTACAGGGCCACCGGGCAGCCGACGTGGGTGCAGATCTTCGAATAGGCGACGATTCCGTCGTGGGACCAGTCCTTGCGGTCCGGGTCCTCCTTGAGTTCCTTCGGATCGATGCGCATGAGCAGAACGGCGGCCTTCGCCTTCTCGTTGAGCGGGTGCTCACTCGCCTCTTCATCGCCGATACCCGAAGGCAGAACGTGATAAGCGGATCCGATGGTCACCTCGTCGGCCTTGATCGGACGTTCCGAATCGACCGAGGGGATGCCGCCCACGTCGCGGATGAGGCGGGTGCCCTTCGACCACAGCGTGTTGAACATCTTGTCGCCGGGCAGGGGTCCGAGGTCGCGGAAGACGAGGACCGCGGGCAGTGGAGCGATGGCCAGCGCGGCGATGAGCGTGTTGCGCAGGAGCGGACGCCGGGCGATGCCGGACTCCTCTTTGGCCTGGTGGAGGATCTCGAGCGCGATCGCCTGATCCTCTTCGCTGCCGCCGATGTCGTGACGTTCGTCGACGCCCTCGTGATCGCTCATGAGGTTCTTCGCCCACAGCACTGCGCCGAAGCCGATGGAGAACATTGCGACAGCGGCACCGAGGCCGACGAACATGGTGTGCAGACGGATGCTGCGCATCGACTCGCCGGGGGAGAAGAGGAAGTAGGCGACGATGAACCAGATGGTTCCGATCATCGACAGGACGAACCATCCTGCGACCTGTCGTTCGGCGACCTTCTGGGCCCGCGGATCCGCATCGGTCAAGCGCGGCTTGTGCTCGGGCAGACCCGGGTTGGTGAACCCGTTCAACTCCTCGAGCTGGCTGCCGCCGCCGGAGTGCTCTTTCGAGGTCATTGAATTCCCCGTCTATTCTCGTGATGGATGGTGAACGACACGGCCGGGCTCACTTCGCCCTGGATGACAGCCACACTGTCATTCCGATGACGGCTGCGAGACCGAAGAACCAGATGAACAGACCCTCTGCCACAGGTCCCAGCGATCCGAGCTTGAATCCGCCGGGGGAGGGGTTCTCCGAGACCTCCCTGACGTAGGCGATGACATCGCGCTTGTCGTCAGGTGTCAGGTTCGCGTCGTTGAAGATCGGCATGTTCTGCGGGCCGGTCTGCATCGCTTCGTAGAGGTGCTTCTCCGAGACCTCGGAGAGGTTCGGTGCGTACTTGCCGCGTGTCAGCGCACCGCCGGCACCGACCACGTTGTGGCACATCGCGCAGTTGGTGCGGAAGAGTCCGCCGCCGGCTGCGGGATCGCCCTTCGATGCATCGAGGTACTCGTCCTCGGGTACTGCGGGCCCGGGACCGAGTGAAGCGACGTAGGCGGCCAGCTGCGAGGTCTGCTCGTCGTCGAACTGCGGTTCCTTGACGCGCGCCTGCGGACCGTTGGCCTGCAGGGGCATACGTCCGGTGCCGACCTGGAAGTCGACTGCCGCGGCGCCGACGCCGATGAGGCCGGGTCCAGCCTTCGAGCCTTCGGCGTTCATGCCGTGGCAGGTGGCGCAGTTGGCCTGGAAGAGCTTCTTACCCTCTTTGATGTCCGATGCGCTGGCTGTGTCGGCCTTGGCGCTCGAAGTCTGCGTGAAGAGTGCATAGGCTCCGCCGGTCAGCAGCAGTCCCACGAGAAGAAGCGCCACCAGCGCCATGGGATGTCTGCGGCGATCTGCTAGAAGCTTCACTTGATCGTCCTTTGCTTGAAGTGTTGTGAGTCGTGGGGGCCGAGCATCTCAGACCGGCTATTGCAGCAGGTAGATGACGCCGAAGAGGCCGATCCAGACGACATCGACGAAGTGCCAGTAGTACGACACGCAGATCGCGAATGTGGCTTCGTGGTGACCGAACTTCTTCGCTCCGTAGGAACGCCCGATGACGAGCAGGAAGCAGATGAGGCCGATGGTCACGTGGATGCCGTGGAACCCTGTCGTCAGATAGAAGACGGAGCCGTATCCGTCGGAGTTGATGGCGATTCCCTCGCTGACGAGGGTCGCGTACTCCATGACCTGACCGGAGACGAAGATCGCCCCGAGGAGGAAGGTGAGGTAGAACCACTCGACCATTCCCCATTTGGAGATGTTGAACAGGGATCCGGTCCGCCGGGGACGGAACCGTTCGGCGGCGAACACACCGAGCTGGCAGGTGAACGAAGACGACACCAGGATGATCGTGTTGCCCAGCGCGTACGGGATGTCGAGGATCTCGGTCCTCGTCTCCCACAGCTCCGGTACGACGGATCGAATGGTGAAGTACATGGCGAAGAGCGCGGCAAAGAACATCAGGTCGCTCGCGAGGAACACGATGAAGCCCACCGTGGTCACATTCGGACGATTGACAACCGGATGCGCTGGCGCTGTCTGAGATGCAGTGGCAGTTGACACACCCCCATTATTACCCGTCTGGGGGTGAGTTTTCATCTTTTACCCAGGTTTCGGGAAAGAAATTTCTACACGATGTAGCGAAAACCGCCATCTGGTGCTGGAATCTCGTTTCGCAACTCACTTCTGCCCGCGTGTCGAACACAGGATAGGATGCCGCAGGTAAGGTCCGTCCCGTGCTGCGGGGCGGCAGCGACACCTAGTGAGAGTTCATCCGGATGACCGATTCCACGCCCCTGACCACACCGGCAGCACAGGCCTCCGCGGCCTCCGGCTCGGAGCAGGCAGCTGCGCAGAACTGGCCGGATCTGCTCATGGCACTGATGCACCAGCAGGACCTCTCCGGGGACCAAGCCGCGTGGGCGATGGATCAGATCATGTCGGGAAGGACACCGGATGTGACAATGGCCGCATTCCTCGCTGCCCATCACACCAAGGGTGAGACCGTCGACGAGATCGCCGGCCTCGTGTCCGCGATGATGGAACATGCCGTTCCCCTGCTCGGTCTTGAGGACTCCGTCGACATCGTCGGCACCGGAGGCGATCGGGCGAAGACAGCCAACATCTCCTCGACCGCGGCCATGATCATCTCCGCGACCGGTCAGCGGGTGGTCAAGCACGGCAACCGCGCAACCTCCTCGGCGTCCGGTTCCGCCGATGTGCTCGAAGCCCTCGGAGTGCGCTTCGACATCACGCCCGAACAGACAGGTGAGATCGCCCAGGAGGTCGGGCTGGCCTTCTGCTTCGCGAACGTGTTCCACCCGTCGATGCAGTTCGTGGCCGCGGTCCGTCGACAGATCAGCGTGCCCACGGCGTTCAATATCCTCGGTCCGCTGACGAATCCCGCCCGCGCACGGCATACTGCGATCGGTGTCGCCGATGCCCAGATGGCACCGTTGGTGGTGGGCACGTTGGCCAAGCGTGGGCATCAGGCGGTCGTGTTCCGCTCCCGTGACGGCCTCGATGAGCTGAGCAACACCGCGGTCAACGATGTCTGGGAGGTCAGGCACGGCGAGATCGAACATACGAGCTTCGATGCCCTCGACCTCGGCATCGCCCGTGCGACCAAGGACGACCTGCGCGGCGGCGGGCCCGAACAGAACGCCGCCATCACGCGCGCTGTGCTCTCGGGGGAGCGGTCTGCGGTCCGCGACATCGTCGCCGTCAACGCGGCTGCCGCTCTCGTCGCCGCCGACGAATCCGCCGTCGGGGCCTTCACCGAGCGGCTCGCGTCCAAGGTGCAGACGGCGATCGAGACGATCGACGACGGCGGAGGCGCGGCGAAGCTCGATCAGCTCATCGAGGTCTCACATCGTGTCGCCGAGGCGAATCGCGCCTGAGGTCCGCGCATGGGCATTGGCGCCCGCACGGGGCAGCGACCAGCCGGTGCCCCCGGCTGGAACGGCATCGAGCAGCTGCGCAGTCTCGAGCCAGCCGGCGAGCAGGCGCGTCTCCTCAGGCAGTGAGTCGGTGCTCCGCGGCAGCGGTCCGGGGGCCGGCACCCATTCTGCGGTCGATCGCAGCGCTGTGAAGGCTTGCGTCATTCCGGACCGCGTGGTGACATGGCCGGCTCCGGCGAGTCGTCCGTGACGGATGACCGCGAGGTCCCAGCCGGATTCGAATCCGGGGGCGGCAGCGAGAATCTCCGGCACGGCACGCAGACCGTCGACCTCCTCGGCGCGGGCGGCGGTCGTGACCGCGGAGCGCAGGGCATCGCGGACTTCCGCGGCCGTCTCGAAGCGCGCCTCGCCCGCCAGGCGCTGCATCCGTTCGCCACCGAGGCGCTGCAGTGAGGACAGATCCCCGCCGAGGAGGGCGAAGAGTTCGGTGAGGGTGTCCCGGTAGGCATCGGGGTCGGTGATTCCCGCACAGGGCCCTCCGCATTGGCCGACTTGCGCGCTCACACAGGGCCGATGTTCGCCGAGGCTGCGCTTCGTCACCTTCGTCGTGCACCTCTTCACGGGGTAGAGGGTGTCAAGGAGCTCCTTGACCGCTTGGGCGCGCTTCCGCGAGCGGAACGGACCCAGCGGCGGGGCGGGGGAGCGTTCGAGTGCCGAATCCGAACGTGCCACGGACAGACGCGGAAAGAGATCGTCGCTGAGCACGATCCACGAGTTCCGCTCGGGATTCTTCGACCGTCGGTTGTACGGCGGGGCGAGTTCCCCGATGAGCCGGATCTCCCTGACCTCGGCTTCGAGTGCGTGTGCGCAGGGCAGACAGCTGATCTCCTGTGCCGCGGTGATCATCTCCGCCATCCGCCCGCGATTCTCCGAGGCATTGAAGTATCCGCGCACGCGCCGGGCCATATTGCCCGATTTGCCGATGTAGAGGACCCGTCTGGTGCCGTCGAGGAACATGTAGACCCCTGGTTCGGCGGGCACTCCCTTGGCGAGGTGGGACTTCGCCTGTCTCTTCGCCCACCCGGACTGTCGCACTGTCGACAGCTCCTCGAGCGTCGTCACTCCGTAGCCGCCGAAGCGCTCGAACAGGTGGTGAAGCAGCTCACCGGTCGCCCGCGCATCGGAGAGCGCACGGTGATCGGGAGCGACCTGGGTGCCGAAATGAGCAGCAAGGGTGGAGAGTTTGTGATTGCGGACCTCGTCGCGGCCGACGACCCGGCGGGCGAGGGTGACGGTGTCGAGGACGGTGGGCGCGGGCCAATGGTAATCAAGCCTCTCACATGCCGAACGCAGGAAGCCGATGTCGAACGGCGCATTGTGGGCGACGAGGACCGCACCGGTCGAGAACTCGAGGAAGCTCGGCAGGACTGCGGCGATCGAGGGGGCATCGTCGACCATCGCATGGGTGATGCCGGTGAGCCGGGCGACGAAGGGGCTGATGACCGACTGCTCGGGTTTGACCAGTGACTGGAATTCTCCGATCACCTCTCCGCCGCGAGTCTTGACCGCACCGATCTCGGTGATCTCCGACTGGCCGGCCCTGGTGCCCGTGGTCTCGAGGTCGACGATGACGAAGGTGACCTCGGACAGCGGGGTGCCGAGGCTGTCGAACGACAGCTGCGTGTTCTGCAGGGCGCTGGGGGTGCGGTCGAATGGAACGGTCATGGTCTCCAGTGTCTCAGCCGCCGATGACACGGGCGCATCCGCACTCCTCCGCTCACGATCCCTCGAGAGGGATGCGTCGGACATCCGCATCCGCGGGGTGCGGCCGCGGAACGCTCACACGGAGGACCCGTCGCCGTCATCGGGCGACCGGTGCTGCGGCAGGTGGAAGAACAGGCCGATGCCGCCGCCCACACCCACCGCGAGCCCGATGAGCAGATACCAGCCGGGCAGCGGTCGGAAGAAGATGACCCCGATGAGGAGCAGGGCGACGGCACCGAGGGCGGCCGCCCAGGACAGGACGAGCGTCGGGGAGGCGGTGCGCCAGCCTATGGGTTCGGCCGGTCCCGGCTGCCAATGATCGTCATCGTCGAGAGCGGCACGCACCTCCTCGGCGGGCATATCACCCATCGGTGCCGAGGGCTCGGCGATCTGCCGGACGAGGTCCTCCCACTCTTCGTCGCCGATGCGCGAACGATCACGACCGATCCGCTCCGAATCGGGCACCTCGTCCCTCCAGTCCCCCCGATCGTCGTCGGGTGTCGAGGGGTCGTGCTCGTCATCCATATCCATCACAGCAATCTCCGCGTGGGGACTATTCCCCGGCCGCAGCCCTCCCGGCTCCGTCCAAGGTGTCGGCGCGCGCTCGCTCGAGCACCACCTCGGCGATGGTGTCGGCGTCGAAATCAAGCGTGGCGACGTGCCGGGACCGGCGCAGGGGGACGATGCGAGGCGGGTGCGGCAGTCCCGAGCGCAGGGTGCGCAGCGACCGCGGGCCGACGACATTGTCCTCACCGGAGATCATGGCTGTGACGGGGCGCTCGATCTTCCACAGGTCGTCGCGGAGGATCGTCAGTGCCCGATGGAACGTCGCCAACGGTGCCAGCGGCGTGCGGGGGTAAGCGCATTCGTCGCGGTCGGGGTGCGCGATGTCACCGCCGATCGACGGGATGGTGCGCACGACACGGCGGAGGAGGGGCAGCAGCGGTGCGAAGGCGGAGTCGATGCAGAGAGCGGGATTGACCACAACGATCTCGTCGGGGGCAGCCTCCGCGGCCGCCAGCGCCAGGGCGAGCGAGCCGCCCATCGAGAGTCCGGCGACGATGATGCGATCGTGGCTCTCCTGCAGCCGGCCGAGTTCCTTGCGGGCTGCGGCGAGCCAGTCCGCCCACCCGGTGGAGTCCATGTCCTGCCAGGTGGTGCCGTGTCCGGGCAGGACGGGCACGCTGACGTCGATGCCTGCGGCCGCGACCGCGCAGGCGATCGGCACCCAGGGCACCGGAGAGCCTGTCAGCCCGTGCAGGAAGAGGACCGCGGTCGAGGCCCCGCCGTCGACGCTGTAGGCGGCCATCGGATCGGCCCGCGGTGTGAAATCGATCTCCATGCCTCCAGCATGGCACGAATGACATAGTCTGGGCATCGTCGTTCGCGGTTCGTGTGGATATATGATTGCCGAGGACGACAAGGAGTCGTACATGGAAGGGTGCGCGTGTTCTACTGGTTTCTCAAGCGAGTCCTCGCCGGACCCATCCTGCGGATCCTCTTCCGTCCCTGGGTGCGTGGCCTGGACAATCTGCCGGCGGACGGCCCGGCGATCATCGCAGGAAATCACAACCACTTCATGGACTCGATCTTCGTCCCCCTCCTCGCTCCGCGCCCCGTGGTGTATCTGGCGAAGAAGGACTATTTCACCGGTCGCGGAATCAAGGGCGCGGTGACCCGCTGGTTCTTCAAGCTCAACAACCAGCTGCCGATGGACCGCGGTGGGGGTTCGGGATCGCAGGCCTCCCTCGAATCGGGCCTCAAGGTCCTCGGTGAGGGAAACTCGCTGGGCATCTATCCCGAAGGCACCCGCTCACCCGACGGCAAGCTCTATCGCGGGCGGACCGGCATCGCACGCCTCGTCCTCGAATCCGGCGCACCCGTGATCCCGGTGGCGATCATCGGCACCGACAAACTCCAACCCGCCGGTCGCCTCATCCCCAAGCTGCGCCGTGTCGGCGTGGTCTTCGGCTCCCCGATGGACTTCTCGAAGTATGCCGGACTGCCGACCGACCGCTTCCTGCTGCGTTCGGTCACCGACGAGATCATGTACGAGATCATGCGGCTCTCCGGACAGGAATACGTCGACACCTATGCGTCGACCGTGAAGACGAAGCTGCTCACCAGCGCGAAGCCCAAAAAGCCCGAGAGGACCGAGGTTCCGTCCGCAGGCGCCGACCGCGGCGTCGATCACGGCACCGAGGACGACAAGCCGGACGCGGCTCCGTCGAAGGACTGAGGCGAAGGGCACTGAACTGCTCCGAGGGGCCCTGTCCGACGGCTGCGTGACATGTTCGAATACTGCGATAACGGCGACACGCAGAAATCGTTACCTTGCGGTGTTTGTCCTGACCGGGCAGGCAGAATACCTTGGAGTTGTTGAATCCCACTGTAGGTTCGCTGGGAAGAGGGCTAGAATGACTATGTTCTCGGTCCTTCCAAGCGACCTTCGCTTCCCCCAGGGACTTTAAGGAGGAGTCGGTGTGAACCGCTCAAGTCACGAAAGCGTCGACATGACGCCGATGCCGTCAGCGGCCCAAGGGCTGTTGTTCGATGATGATCTGCCCGTTCTCGACGAAGAGGCCGGCTACCGCGGTCCCACCGTCTGCAAGGTCGTCGGCATCAGCTATCGTCGTCTCGACTACTGGGCCCGCACCGATCTGGTCACCCCCTCGATCCGGAATGCCACCGGATCCGGCAGCCAGCGACTCTACAGCTTCCGCGACATCCTCGTCCTCAAGATCGTCAAGCGACTCCTCGACACCGGCGTCGGGCTCCAGTCGATCCGCACCGCGGTCGATCATCTGCGCTCCCGCGGAGTCGAGGACCTCTCGCAGATCACTCTGATGTCCGATGGCGCCAGTGTCTTCGAGTGCACCTCGCCCGATGAGGTCGTCGACCTGCTGCAGGGCGGCCAGGGCGTATTCGGCATCGCCGTGGGGCGCGTCTGGAACGAGGTGGAAGGCACGCTGTCCGAACTTCCGAGCGAACGCATTCCCGAAGACGACGCCGTCATCGAAGCTATGGACGAGCTCGCCGCACGTCGCGCACGCAAGAGCGGTTGAGGAGTCTCACCGAGTTCCCGTCACCATCGCCGAGGCGGTCCATCCGAGAGGGTGGGCCGCTTTCGTGATTCATGGGTGGAGTCAGTGCTCACGCCCGACACCGTGTCAGCGCTGAGTCGGTGCCTGCACGATGTCCTGAGTGCCGCGGCCCCTGGCCTCATCCGAGGTGCATGACAAGCAGAAGTGCCCACGCAGTGAACTGATGCACTGCGTGGGCACTTCGGACATGCGGTCTTGGTCGCTTCCGGGCGCACCGGCAGGTTCCGGGCCGGGGGAGCGGCGGCTGCTCCGGTTACTCCTTGTCGGTCGTCTGCTTCTCCGATTTCGCCGCGCTCGCGCGTCGAGACCGGATGCTCTCCGAACGCAGCGCACGCTCGAGCAGGGCGTCGAAGGAACCGGCGACCTCCTCGGCGGGTTTGCCGGGCCATGAGTGGACGGGGCGTGCCGAACCCTGCGCCTGCTGCATCACTGCCCGTTCGGCCAACGGCGGATTGAGCACGAGGGGTCCGAACATCTCACGCATCTCCTGGATCCGGTAATCGTGCTCGGTCGACCCAGCTCGAACTCGGTTGACCACGAGTCCCAGCGGCTGCAGGTCGCTGGCCCCACGCTGGCGCAGCTCATCGGTCGCACGCAGGGCACGGTCGGCGGCGGCCACGGAGAAGAGGCTCGGTTCGGTGACGACGGCGACCCGGTTGCTGGCCGTCCACGCCGTGCGGGTGAGGCCGTTGAGGCTGGGAGGGCAGTCGATGAGGACGAGGCGGTATCCCTTCGCGATCCGGCTGAGCGCATCCTCGAGCCGACGCAGGTAGCGCTCCGACAGCGACGGGCGATCGAACTCGGCGGCACGCGGCGAACCGGATATCACATCGAGATGCCCGAGCTTATCGCCGACCCACCCCGAGGGGATGATCGCCTCGGACAGGATCTTCTGGGACTTCGGAGCAGCGAGTACATCGGCGATATCGACGCGCGTCGAGGTCGGCACATCGAGGCCGGTCGACGAATCCGCTTGGGGGTCCATGTCGACGACCAGGGTCGGAATTCCCCTGCTGTATGCCGCCGAGGCGAGACCGAGCGTCACGGATGTCTTACCGACTCCGCCTTTGAGGCTGCTGATACTGAGGACAAGCACCCTCCTACGGTAACGTATCGGGCCGTGCCCGACCGCGCCGACCACGCCGAGACACACGTCTCAGTCGAAAGTGGACCCCCGGTCGACAGAGTGTTCCAGGTCACTGAGTAGAGTATGTTCCCGACAGCCTGTCGACCAGTCGCACCAGTGCGGCCGATACAGAAGTGAGAGACACCTATGTTCTCTAAAGTCCTCGTGGCCAACCGCGGAGAGATCGCTGTTCGTGCGTTCCGCGCCGCCTATGAGCTCGGAGCCTCGACCGTCGCAGTCTTCCCCTATGAAGATCGCAACTCCGAGCATCGCATGAAGGCCGATGAGGCCTACATGATCGGCGAAGAAGGCCACCCCGTGCGGGCCTACCTCAGCGTCGAGGAGATGCTGCGCGTCGCCAAGGAGAGCGGCGCTGACGCCATCTATCCCGGGTACGGCTTCCTGTCGGAGAATCCCGATCTGGCGCGTGCCTGCGCCGAGGCGGGCATCACGTTCATCGGCCCGAAGGCCGATGTCCTCGAACTCGCCGGCAACAAGGTGCAGGCACTGGCTGCCGCCCGCAACGCCGGCATCCCGGTCCTCGACTCCACCCGACCCTCGGCCGACATCGCGCAGCTGCTCGCGGACGCCGAGTCGATGGAGTATCCGCTCTTCGTCAAGGCCGTCGCCGGCGGCGGCGGACGAGGTATGCGCCGCGTCGCTCAGGCCTCGGATCTTGAGGATGCTCTCAAGGCCGCCATGCGTGAGGCCGAAGGCGCCTTCGGTGACCCGACCGTCTTCATCGAGCAGGCCGTGCAGCGCCCCCGCCACATCGAGGTGCAGGTGCTCGCCGACAACGATTCGAACGCCATCCACCTCTTCGAACGCGACTGCTCCGTGCAGCGTCGTCACCAGAAGGTCGTCGAGATCGCTCCGGCACCGAACCTCGATCCCGCCATCGCCGAGGCGCTCCACGCCGACGCTCTCAAGTTCGCGAAGGCGCTGGGCTACCAGAACGCCGGAACCGTCGAGTTCCTCCTCGAGACTGACGGACCGCGTGCAGGCAAGCATGTGTTCATCGAGATGAACCCGCGCATCCAGGTCGAACACACCGTGACCGAGGAGATCACCGACGTCGACCTCGTCGCTTCGCAGATGCGCATCGCCTCCGGTGAGACCCTCGAGGGGATCGGACTGCGCCAGGAGGACATGCGCATCAAGGGAGCCGCCCTGCAGTGCCGCATCACCACCGAGGACCCTGCGAACTCGTTCCGCCCCGACACCGGCACCATCACCGCCTACCGTTCGGCCGGCGGTGCCGGTGTCCGCCTCGACGGTGGAACCGTCCACGCCGGTGCGGCAGTGAGCCCGCACTTCGATTCGATGCTCGTCAAGCTCTCGTGCCGTGGCCGGGACTTCCCGCAGGCCGTCGGCCGGGCCAAGCGCGCCCTCGCCGAATTCCGCATCCGCGGCGTGTCCTCGAACATCGGCTTCCTCCAGGCCGTGCTCGACGATCCTTCCTTCGTCGCCGGCGATCTCTCGACGTCCTTCATCGAGGAGCGTCCGCAGCTGCTCGACGCTCGCGTCAGCGCCGACCGCGGATCGAAGCTGCTCGACTACCTCGCCGATGTCACCGTCAACCGTCCCCACGGCGAACCGGGTGTGCGCATCCGTCCCGGCGACAAGCTTCCCGACATCGACCTGTCCGTCGACCCCAGCCCCGGCAGCCGGGACCGCCTCGCGGAGCTCGGACCCGCTGGCTTCGCCCGCGCCCTGCGCGAGCAGACCGCCCTGGCCGTGACCGATACGACCTTCCGTGACGCCCACCAGTCCCTGCTGGCCACCCGCGTGCGCACCCGCGACCTGCTGGCCGTGGCCGGGCACGTGTCCCGGATGACCCCCGAGCTGCTGAGCATCGAGGCCTGGGGCGGAGCGACCTACGATGTCGCACTGCGCTTCCTCGGTGAGGATCCCTGGGAGCGTCTCGAGGCGCTGCGTGCAGCGGTTCCCAACATCAACCTGCAGATGCTTCTGCGCGGACGCAACACCGTCGGATACACCCCGTACCCGACCGAGGTCACAGATGCCTTCGTCGACGAGGCGGCTCGCACCGGCATCGACATCTTCCGCATCTTCGATGCCCTCAACGACGTCGAGCAGATGCGGCCGGCGATCGAGGCGGTCCGTGCCACGAACTCCTCACTGGCCGAGGTGGCCCTGTGCTACACCTCGGACATCCTCGACCCGAAGGAAGAGCTCTACACGCTCGACTACTACCTGCGACTGGCCGAGCAGATCGTGGACGCCGGTGCACACGTGCTGGCGATCAAGGACATGGCCGGTCTGCTGCGTCCGGCAGCCACCGCGAAGCTCGTGACCGCGTTGCGGGAGAACTTCGATCTGCCCGTCCACGTCCACACCCATGACACGGCCGGCGGTCAGCTCGCCAGCCTCTATGCCGCAGCTGCGGCCGGCGCCGATGCCGTGGACGCCGCATCGGCGTCGATGGCGGGCACCACCAGCCAGCCGAGCCTGTCGGCCCTCGTCGCGGCCTTCGAGAACACCGACCGCGACACGGGCATCAGCCTCGACGCCGTCAGCGACCTCGAGCCGTACTGGGAGTCGGTGCGCAAGGTCTATGCCCCGTTCGAGTCCGGCCTCGCCGGACCCACCGGTCGCGTCTACCGTCACGAGATCCCCGGCGGACAGCTGTCGAACCTGCGCCAGCAGGCTGTGGCCCTGGGGCTGGGGGAGCGGTTCGAAGATATCGAGCACATGTACGCGGCGGCCGATTCGATCCTCGGCCACCTCGTCAAGGTGACTCCGTCGTCGAAGGTCGTCGGCGACCTCGCTCTGCACCTCGTGGGTGCCGGCGTGTCGCCGGAGGACTTCGCAGAGAACCCGGACAAGTTCGACATCCCGGACTCGGTGATCGGGTTCCTCAGCGGCGACCTCGGTGATCCTCCGGGCGGTTGGCCCGAGCCGTTCCGCACGAAGGCCCTGGCCGGTCGCGCGCACAAGCCTCTCGTCGAGAAGCTCGAGCCGGCCGATGCCGAGGCGCTCAAGGAATCCGGTCGGGAGCGCAAGGATAAGCTCAACGAGCTTCTGTTCCCCGGGCCGACGAAGGAATTCGAACAGATGCGCTCGAGCTACGGCGATCTCTCCGTCGTCGAGACTTCCGAATACCTCTACGGGCTCACCCCCGGCGAGGAGCACGCGGTCGAACTGGCGAAAGGCAAGAACCTGCTCATCGGCGTGCAGGCGATCGGCGGCACCGACGAGCGTGGAATGCGGTCGGTGATGTTCACCCTCAACGGCCAGTTGCGTCCTCTCAACGTCCGCGACCGCTCGGTCGAGAGCGAGGTCAAGACCGCGGAGAAGGCCGATCCGAACAACCGCGCCCATGTCGGCAGTCCCTTCGCCGGCGTCGTGACCATGCAGGTGCACGAGGGTGACACGGTCGCAGTCGGTGACACCATCGCAACGATCGAGGCGATGAAGATGGAAGCGACGATCACGACTCAGACCGCGGGCACCGTGTCCCGGGTCGCGATCGCGGATGTCCAGCAGCTCGAGGGCGGCGACCTCGTCGTAGTCATCGATGGCTGAACGCGACATCCGCCTCTGGGGCGACCCCGTTCTGCGTAGCGCCTGTGAACCGGTGACCGTCTTCGACGAGCACATCGCAGCACTCGCTGAGGACCTCGTCGACACCGCATTGCCGGAGGGTCGAGCCGCAGTCGCGGCCCCGCAGATCGGGGTCGGGCTGCGGGCCTTCGGCTACGACCTCGACGGGCGCACCGGCTACGTCATCAATCCCGAGATCGTCGAACTCGGGGGAGAGCTGCGCGACATCGAAGAGGGCTGCCTGTCCGTGCCCGGACTGTTCTTCCCGACCCCGCGCTACGAGTTCGCTCGGGTGCGGGGTGTGGATGCGCAGAATGAGCCGGTCGAGATCGAAGGCACTGAGGTGTTCGCCCAGATGCTGCAGCACGAGGTGGGACACCTCGACGGGCAGGTCTACATCCAGACTCTGCCGAAGGATCGCCGCCGGGAAGCCATGAGGGAGATCCGGTCGAGCGACTGGTTCCTCGCCCGCATGAGCTGACACCCACACCACCAGACATGAAGTAGGAGCAGACAATGACCATTCAACGCACCGCCGTCATCGGCAGCGGACTCATGGGAGCCGGAATCGCCGAGGTGCTCGCGAAGTCCGGTCTCGATGTGATCGTCCGTGAGATCAACGACGAGGCCTCGGCCGCGGGCAGGGCGAGGATCGAGAAGTCCTTGGGCCGTGCCGTCGAGAAGGGAAAGCTCGACGCCGACGCCCGTGACACGGCTCTGTCGAATCTGCGTTTCAGCACCGATATCGCCGATCTGGCCGACCGCCAGCTCGTCATCGAGGCGGCCAGTGAGAACGAGGACATCAAGAAGTCGATCTTCTCCGAACTCGACGGAGTCGTCACCGACCCCGAGGCGATCCTCGCCTCGAACACCTCGTCGATGCCGATCATCCGCTTCGCTCAGTCCACCTCGCGTCCCGAACGGGTCCTCGGCATCCATTTCTTCAACCCGGCACCCGTGCAGCCGCTCGTCGAGATCGTCTCTTCGGTGCTCACCGCCGAGGAGGTCAGGAGCACCGTCACGGACTTCGTCTCCGATGTGCTCGGCAAGAAGCCCGTCCAGGCCGAGGATCGACCCGGGTTCATCGTCAATGCTCTGCTCATTCCCTACCTGTGCAGCGCTATCCGGATGCTCGAATCCGGGTTCGCGACGAAGGAGGACATCGACACGGGCATGGTCAACGGCTGCGCGCACCCGATGGGTCCGATCAAGCTCGCCGATCTCGTCGGGCTCGACACCTGCCTCTTCGCCGCGCAGAGCATGTACGAAGAGACCGGTGATCTCGCCACCAAGCCGCCGGTGCTGCTCTCGCGCATGGTCGATGCCGGTCTGCTCGGTGTGAAGAGCGGTCGCGGCTTCTACGAGTACTGATCAGCCGGATGCGCAACGCCGACGGCCCCCGAACCGTTGAGTTCGGGGGCCGTCGGCGTTCTGTCTGAGATCCCCTTCGGGGACACTCAGACGGCTGTGCCGGTTCAGCCGGTGACGTCGGTTCAGCTGGCCATGAGCTTCTCATAGCTGGCCAGCCGCACGCAGGCGACGAGGCCGGCGGCGGCCAGTTCGACGTCCTCGAGTGTCGGCATCGTCGGTGCGATGCGGATGATGCTGTTGCTCGGATCCAAGCCATAGGGATGTGTCGCGCCCGCGGGCGTGAGCTTGACGCCGGCTTCCGCGGCGAGCTTGACGACGCGATCGGCGATGCCGTCCATCGTCGTCAGGGTGATGAAGTAGCCGCCGTCGGGGCTGGTCCATGTCGCCAGGTCCTCCGGCCCGAGCCCGTCCTTGAGTGCTGTGAGCACGGCGTCGAATTTCGGGGCGATGATCTCGGCATGCTTGCGCATATGTGCCTCGACTCCTGCCGAATCACCGAAGAAGCGCACGTGTCGCAGCTGATTGATCTTGTCAGGACCGATCGAGACCTTGCCGAGGTTGGCGAGCATCCAGTCCACAGTCGCCGGTCCTCCGGCGAAGAAGGACACACCCGCACCGGCGTGTGTGACCTTCGAGGTCGATGCGAAGATCCAGGCCCGTTCGGGGTTCCCCGCCTCGGCGCACAGGGAGAGGATGTCGAGATTGTCGGGATGATCGGCACGCAGGTGGTGAAGAGCATAGGCGTTGTCCCACAGCAGGGTGAAGTCCGGGGCGGCGGTCGGCATCGCCGCCAGTTCCCTCGCCCGGGATTCGGTGATGGTGATGCCGGTCGGGTTCGAGTACATCGGGACCAGCCACATGCCCTTGACCGCGGGGTCCTCGGCGAGCTTCTGAGCCTCGGCGACGACCGGTCCCTCATCGTCCATCGGGATGGTGAGCAGTTCGAAGCCGAGTGACTCGGCCAGGGTGAAGTGCCTGTCGTAGCCGGGCACCGGACACAGCAGTTTGTGCGGTCCCTGCCCCCAGGGCCTGTCGTCGACGGCGGTGCCGTGCAGCAGCGCGAAGGTCAGGGCCTGGGTCATGAACGTCAACGACGCGTTGCCGCCGGCGAGCAGCTGAGCGGCGGGCACCTTGAGCAGGGGAGCGAAGATCTCTCGCAGTTCGATGAGTCCAGCCGCGCCGCCGTAGTTGCGAGTGTCGACCCCGCTGGGAGTGACAGCGTCGTCGCCGGAGACCGCGGTGAGGAGGTCTGCGGCGAGGTCGAGCTGTTCGGGGGCGGGCTTGCCGCGAGTGATGTCGAGCTTGAGTCCCCGGGAGGCGAACTCCTCGTAGGCGGTCGACGCCTCATCCAGGCGTGTCTGCAGGTCGGACGGTGAGGGCATAGTGGTTCCTTCGCAGCTGGGGTCGGGCCGTTGAGACCATCCTAGCGATTCTCCGCTCGGTGCCCGACGTTAGAGTGGTATTCGGGACATGGTGATCCCGGCTCCTCACTCTGACCCGTCCCGTACCGAAGACTCACGTGGATCTTCCCGTGAATGAAGAAAGGCGGCACCGATGGTGCGACCACGCGCGCAGGCGGTGCACGGGCGCGGCTTCGGTGCCCAAGCCGAGACCTATGATCAGGTGCGCCCCGGCTATCCCGCGGCTGCGATCGACCTCGCCGTCGACGGCTGGGACGAAGGCTGGGCCGGTCTGGAGATCTGCGACCTCGGTGCCGGCACGGGAATCCTCAGCCGGGCGCTGCGTGAGCTCGGAAGCGATGTCGTGGCCGTCGACCCCGATGTCGCCGCTCTCGAACGCAATCCGGCATTCGGGATGGTCGGCACGGCTGAGGACACGGGAGCCGAGACGGATCGCTTCGATGTCGTCACCGTGGCCCAGGCCTGGCACTGGTTCGACGAGGACGGTGCGGCCAAGGAGATCTCCCGGATCCTCCGCCCGGGCGGACGCCTGCTCATCCTCATCAATCAACTCGATGTGCGCATCGACTGGGTGCTGCGACTGAGCCGAATCATGCATGCCGGAGATGTCTACCGACCGCAGTACCGTCCGCAGCCGGGCCGGGGACTGGATCTCATCGACCATAGTCTCGTCGAATTCGCGACACCGCTCGACGTCGATGGAATCGTCGCACTGGCCCGCACCCGCTCGTACTGGCTGCGCTCGAACGCAGCGACGCGTAACCGGGTGGAGTCGAATCTGCGGGAGTATCTGAGCACCGAGCATCCGATCACCGGTGCAGTCGATCTGCCGTACATGTGCCTGGCCTACCTGCTCGAGAACACATCGCGCTGATACTCCGCAGCGGGACGATCCCGGCGCACCGAGAGTGATCCGACGCAGAGACGGCGGGCCGTTCCCTTTCGAAGGGAACGGCCCGCCGCTGTGGATCGATTCTGCGGTCCTGGTCAGCCTTCGCTGTCAGGGACCTGAGGTCCGTCGGTCGATGTCGATTCGACGACCTCGGGGCGGCTGCCCGTCGACGCATGGTTGACGGAGATCTTCCGCGGGCGAGCCTCCTCGGCGACCGGAATGGTCAGTGTGAGGACGCCGTCACTGTAGTCGGCGCTGATCCGATCGAGGGCCACTCGATTGCCGAGAGTGAGCTGGCGGGCGTAGGTTCCGGTGGTGCGCTCGCGCGTCAGCCACTTCACGTCCTTGTCCGCGACTTCGGATTCGCGGCGTGCGCGCACGGTCAGCGTGCGATCCTCGACGTCGACATCGATGCTGTCGGGGTCGACTCCCGGCATATCGATGCGGGCGATGAAGACCTCTCCATCCCGGTAGAGGTCCATCGGCAGGGACGTTGAATTGGGGGTGCGGGTGACCTCGGAGAAGAATCGATCGAGATCACGGATGGGGTCGAATCGTGTAGCCATATGCTTCCTTTCGCTCGGTTCCTATATTGAGTCAAACACACTCAACTTTGAATTGATTCCGAACTCATGAAACTCTCAGTTCGTGAGTCTGGTTCCGGCGCTTCTCGCCCTCCTTCCTGTCACGGTGCTCATCGCCTTGGGTCTCGTGCTCAAGCGCCTGCCCGGCTTCGGCAGCGACGAGTTCTGGTCAGGGGCGGAGAAGCTCGCGTACTACTGTCTCCTTCCCGTCCTCCTCTTCACCTCCGTCGCCGAGGTGGACGTGGCCCATGTGCCCGTGGCTCGGCTGGCGGTGGCGCTCGTCATCCCTACCGTGGTCGTCTCGATCAGCATCGTGCTGTCCCGCCGAGTCATTGCCCGGGACCTGCCCGCATTCACCTCGGTGCTGCAGGGTGGGATCCGGTTCAACACCTACATCGGGCTGTCCTTGGCCGGCAGCCTCTTCGGCTCCGAGGGTTCGGCCGTGGCCGCGATCGTTGCGGCGATCCTCGTGCCGACGGTGAATATCATATCGAGCCTGGGCTTCGAGTTCCTGCGGACGGGACCGACCTCGATCCTCGCTCTGCTGCGCGCCATCGTCACGAACCCCCTGGTCCTCGGCTGCGTGGCCGGGGGAGTGGCCAATATCAGCGGATTGGGACTGCCGGACCCGGCCGCCATGATCCTCGACCCTCTGGCCGCGGCCTCTCTGCCGATCGGCCTGCTGTGCGTCGGTGCCGGTCTCCGCCGGTTCTCATTCCGCACCCACGCCGCCGCCATCACCTCGTCGACGCTCATCAAACTCATCGTCCTGCCGGGACTCTCGCTGCTCATGCTCGCGGTCTTCGACGTACCGACGGTGGCTGCGCTCGTCGGCATGATCTTCCAGGCGATCGCCACGGCCAGCTCGGGTTACGTGATGGCTCGGCAGCTGGGTGGGGACGCGAAGCTCATGGCCGCGCTCATCGCCGGCCAGACCGTCGTCATGCTCATCACGCTGCCGGTCGTGCTGCTCCTCGCTCACGCCGCCCTCGGGTGAGCCTGGTGCCAGGGGCGGTGCACACTGGCGAAGACGCAGAGAGGGCGGTCGGTTCCGGACAGGAACCGACCGCCCTCTCGTGGCGATCACGCACTGTGCGCGTCAAACATGCATGAGTGTGACACTCAAGCAATACGCGCGTGGATCACGCTATGCGCGTCGATCACTCGCTGTCAGCGGTGATGTCGGGGTGACGCGAGCCGAGCTCGGCGTCGATGCGGAGCACTCCCGAACCGTCGTCACCGACACGCTCCAGGCGGCCGATGATCTCGGAGATGCTCGACTCCTCTTCGACCTGCTCGTCGATGAACCAGTGCAGCAGCGGCAGAACATCGAGGTCGGCCTCGGACTGCGCAGTGCGGTAGATGTTGCGGATCGATTCGGAGACCTTCTCCTCATGTGCCAGGGCGGCCTTGAAGAAGTCGATCGGCTGCGAACCGGAGACCTTCGGTGCTGCGATGTCACCGATCTGCGGAGCGAAGTCACGATCGAGGCAGTGCTGGGTGAACTTCGCGGCGTGGACCTGCTCCTCTTCGGACTGAGCGCGCATCCAGCGTGTCATTCCGGGCAGATCGAGATCGTCGAGCTGGATGGACAGCTGGAGGTAGACGAGGGAGGCCTCGAGTTCGAGGGTGACCTGCTCGTTGAGGACCTTCTGCATGGCGGGGCTCAGGTGCATGATTGACTCCTTTGCGATTCGAGGCGGATCCGTTCCGCCTGCTCAGATATTATCCTGACACCTTTTCTAGAATCGTTCCAGTGTGGAAAGGCTCGGCAAACTCCTTGCAGGTTTGCCATACCTGCCCCGTCCTCGGCCAGCTCAGATCTGCGGATGACGCAGGTGGTGACCGGTAGCGGCCTCGAAGGCGTGAGCGATGCGCAGCAGTTCGACATCGGCCCCAGGCCGGGCCACGATCTGAACTCCCACGGGCAGGTCCGATGCGGAGAATCCGGCGGGCACTGAGATCGCAGGGCACCCGGTCGCCGAGATCAGGCACAGTGCGCGCATCCAGTCGAGATAGTTCGACAGTTCCACACCGTTGATCTCGGTGGGGTATTCGATCGAGGCGTCGAACGGCAGCACCTGGCACGCCGTGAGCACGAGGACGTCGGAGCCTGAGAAGAAGCGCTCGATCTCCGAATGCAGGCGAGTCCGCGCGGCCTCGGCGGAAGCCACCTCGGCGCCGGTCAGCTCGAGACCCATTCGGATGTTCCAGCCCACCGAGTCTTTGATCCGGTCCGGATGCGCCGCATAGAGCGCACCCCAGGAACCGACGAAGTCGAGCGCTCGACGCACCCCGAACACCTCGTCGGCATCCGTGAGGTCGGGGATCGTTCCCTCGACTCGGGCACCGAGGTCGATGAAGACCTGTGCCGTCCCGCTCACGATATCCGCAACTTCCGCCTCGACGGGGAGAAGGCCGTCGAGGTCGGGGGAGAAGCCGACGCGCAAGCCTGTGAGGTCGGGGGAGAAGTCGGCACCGAGCGCGAATTCCGGGAGGTCGAAGACGCCGCCCGGTTCAGGCAGCGACGCCGGTGCCGTGGGTTCGGGACCGGAAGCCACGCTCATGAGCAGAGCGACGTCGGAGACGGTGCGGGCCATGAATCCGGACTGGGAGAGCCAGGTGTAGGGATTCGCCGGCGGTGTATGCGGGATTCGGCCGTTGCTCGGGCGAAAGCCGACGACATTGTTGAACGAGGCAGGCGAGCGCAGAGACCCGCCCATGTCGGAGCCGTCACCCGAGGCTTGAATGCCTGCGGCGAGCGCGGCACCCACCCCGCCTGATGAACCGGAAGCCGACTTGGTCCGGTCGTAGGGATTGACAGTTGTGCCGAACACCTCGTTGAAGGTGTGAGAGCCGGCTGCGAATTCCGGGACGTTGGTCTTGCCCGTCGTCGTGATCCCGGCGGCCTTGAGACGGGCGATGATGAGGGAGTCGGTCTCGGGCACCCGGTCGGCCATGAGGGGCGAACCCCATGTGGTGCGCAGCCCGGCCGTGTCGTGGGTGTCCTTATGCGTCATCGGCACCCCGTGCAGCGGCCCGACGCTCTCACCGCGGGACAGTGCCTCATCTGCTGCGGCCGCGTGAGCGTGCGCCGCTTCGTCATCGCGGGTGACCACCGCGTTGATCGTCGGATTGATCGCATCGATGCGGTCGAGATGATCGTCCAGCGCCTCGCGGGCCGAGATCTCCTTCGCGGCGATCCGGGCAGCGAGCTCCCGGGTGGACAGCCAGCGCAGTTCGTCGCTCATCGGGTCACCGCCCGACCTTGCTCAGCACGGCCGACAGGGCGGCCCGAAGTCCTGTGGTCAGGGTGGTCTCGACGTCGTCAGGGGCGAAGAACGGCGAATGGTTGCCCGCAGGTGCGTCGTCGCCTGTGAACTTCGCATCCGAGTATCCGCCGAAGAACCAATACACGTAGGGGACTCCGATGTCATCGCCGAAGGCGCCGAAGTCTTCGCTGCCGGTGACCGGGTCTTCGACGTGGACGTTGTCGGAGCCGAGCTCGTTACGCGCCGCCTCGAGGAAGCCCTCCGTCTCTTCTGGGTCGTTGAAGCAGCGGGGGAAGCGGTACATGTCTTCGATGAGCGGCTCGGGAGCACCGGAGGCCAGTGCCTCGGCGAGGATGATACGGCGGACCCGGTCGAGGACGACTGCGCGGACCTCCTCGTCGAAGGTGCGGATGTTGAGCTTGAACTCCGCTGAGTCGGGGATGATGTTCTCCTTGAGCCCGCCGTGGAAGGTGCCGACGGTGATCACGGCCATGTCGCGACCGGAGATCTCACGGGAGACGATCGACTGCAGCCGGGTGATCATGAACGCGCCGAGGACGATCGGGTCGATCGCCGCCTCGGGTTGGGAACCGTGCGCCTGCTTGCCCTTCACCGTGACCTTGAGACAGTCGGACATCGCCATGGCTGTCCCCGACGAGACGTAGACGTGGCCGGCGCGTCCCGGCCAGACGTGCTGTCCGTAGATGACTTCGGGGTGGACGACCGAGTCCCAGAGTCCGTCGTCGAGCATCGCACGGGCTCCTTCACCGGTCTCCTCTCCTGGTTGGAAGAGCATGACGACGGTGCCCGACCACAGGTCGCGGTGTTCGGCGAGGGAGGTGGCGAGGGAGAGGCCGACGGTGATGTGCGTGTCGTGGCCGCAGCCGTGCATCACCTTGGTCGTCGAGCCGTCCGGGAGCGTGCCTTCCGCGGTCGAGGCGTAGTCGAGTCCGGTGTCCTCGGTGATGGGCAGCCCGTCTGTGTCGGCGCGGTAGCCGACGACGGGTCCTTCACCGTTGTCGATGACGGCGACGATGCCGGTGCCGCCGAAGGTCTGAGGGCTCAGTCCGAGCTCGCGCAGACGAGACTCGATCTGTCCGGCGGTCCAGGTCTCCTGCATGGAGAGCTCGGGGGAGCGGTGGAAGTCTTTGTAGTCGGCAACGATGCGGTCGAGATTGTCGGTGATCGCCGAGGTGAACACGGGGTTGAGCGTCATGATGTCCTTTCATCGTGGTTGTCTCCATGCTGGCAGATGCTGGAGACGGGTGGAGTTTGTGTTCGGGAGGTGGCCGGTTCAGTTGATGCCGACGGAGTCGCCGTCCTCGGGTCGTCTGTCCGTGATGCTCTTCTTTCTGGTGAACCAGGTGACGGCGATGGTGAGGACGACGACGATGGCGACGTCGCCGGGAGCGAGTACGGGGAGGAGCGGAATGAGGACGAGGATGATCAGCGCGGCGATGCCGAGTGCGATGAGTGTCGATTTGATCTGTCGCAGCGAGGCGATGAGCTGGACGGTGACTCCGCCGAGGATGGCCGGCAGGATGTAGAGCTTCGCGATGAGGATGACCGGTTCGGGGATCAGGGTGAGCAGCCAGGTGCCGAGGATGCCGACGAAGATCACCATCGAGGCGACGTGGATGATCGCGGCTCCGCAGATAGCCATGGTTGCGGCGTATTCGCCCTTGCGGGTGCCCGGCTTCGCCCCGATCGTGTCCTGCGCAACGATCGCCGAGGGCAGGAGTTTGTTCGAGATGTTGCCGATGAGGAAGGCCTGATACATCCCGGCGGGACCGAGGATAGGGAAGTACGTGAGCGGTTCGACGATCCAGAACACTCCGTAGACGGCGAACACGGCGAGGAAGCCGGTGATGATGGTGCCGAAGTCGATGTCGGCGTCGGCGACGAAGAGCAGATAGAACGGCACCGAGGTGGCGATGAGGAAGCCGATGAACAGAGTGATCGAGCCCCACTTCGTCGTGGTCCGCTCGAATGCTGCGTGGGAGGGTGCGGTGATGATCGATGACATGGTCTTCTCCTCAGGCTTCCGGGGCGCCGAGACCGGCGTAGTGGGCGAAGTAGGCGGCGACGAGGCCGACGAGCAGGGAGATTCCCAGGCCCCATTCCTTCAGCCAAGGCAGCTTGAGTCTCTGCGCGAGGAAGAGGCAGATGGTCATGGTGATCGCGGAGGCGACGACGGCGAAGACGTGGGTCGGTGACTTGGGGAGCTCTCGGAACGTCAGGGCTGCGAAGGCGGCGAGGAGCGCGGCGCCGGGGATGATGGACATGAGCGCCGGATTGACCTTCTCGAGCTTGTGGGAGCTGCGCTTGAAGATCGGGGTGAGCATGAGAGTGCAGATCATCCATCCGGCACCAGAGAGGCTCATCGCCATGAGCGCGACGATGAAGACGCCGCGGGTGAAGGTCTCATCGCCGAGGTTGGCTCCCATGGTTCCGGCCGCGATCGAGGCGGAAGCCACCTCGGTGGCGGCCGAGCCGATGAGGCCGACGCGGACGACGACCGGGGGAGTGCCGAACAGCGGCAGCAGGGCGATCGCGACGAGCACGACGGACAGTGAGGGGCCGATCGCCGCGACCCCGCCGGCGCGGAATGCGGCTCGCACCTCCTGTTGGCTCATGCCCGCGGATTCGGCGTTCTTCCGCACGGCACTCATGTAGATGAGCGATTGGACGACGACGACTCCCATCACGGCCATCGCCAGAATCCACAGGATCGGTGTGTTGGCGAGTCCGATGTAGTCGGCGGATCCGCTGGTCTGCATCATGGCGGGGTCCTCACTTCGCTGTTGTCGGGCGGGACGCGCTGGGCTCACAAGTGTGTGTACCGTGGCGCGTATTCCAGTAACCTAACCCGAGTGAGATGCGGATCACAGTGCAGGCGGCTGAGATCCCAATTGCCGAGAACGGCGAAGTCGATGAGCGTCATGAGAAGAATCGATGAGTCGGCCGAAAGGAGCCCCGCCAGCATGGAGCCAGTCATCGACGACCACCTCGACCGCGCGGAGGAATGCTGGGTCGCGGCGCTGTCACGTGTGCGCATCGAGGATCTCGACTCCGCCAGCGGCTGTGAGGAGTGGACGAACCGGGAGCTGATCAACCACCTCGTCGGCGGGGGTCTGCGCTATGCGAAGCTGCTTGCGCAGGCGCCGTCGGCCGAGGTCGAGGTGACGCGCGGGATGGACCACCTCGGTGAGGATCTCGTGGAGTCGTTCTGGGTCCACGAGCGGACCTTCCGGTCATTGGCGGGGGAGTGTGACCTCGAGGCGACGGTGCCTCATCGCATCGGAGTGATCCTCGGTGAGCAGCTCGTGCGGATGCGCATCCTCGAACTCGCTCTTCACGCGGCCGATCTGTCGCGGGGGACCGGGATGCCGTGGCCGATCGACGACGAGCTGGCGGAGTTCATCTCGACCGAACTGGGTGATCTCATCGTCGAGCTGGGTTCGGTCGGCGGTTACGCGCCGGCACGACTCGGCGAACCAGCGTTGTCGCACGCGCAGCGTGTGCTCCAGATATCCGGTCGCTGAGCGGCCCTGCGTTTAGTTGAGCGCCTCTGTGCCGGCTACTTGGCCTTCTTCTTCGAGATGTGCATCGTGATCTGCGCGGTGACGAAAGCAGTTCCGTCGGCATCGAGGACGTCGACGGGAACGACGATGTCGAACTTCTCGTCGCCGAACTCCGGCAGTGTTTCGAGCCGCGCCACCGCAGTGACAGCCGAGGTCGCTGTGGCGTTGTACTGAACGGTCATCCCTGCTGGAATCCAGCGGTGCGAGGGCGGGACGGTGGCTTCCGTCATGATGCCGGCGGCGATCTCCGCCATGTTGCACGAGGCGATGGCGTGATACGTGCCGATGTGATTGTGCACGCCGCGACGATTCGGAGCGGTGACTCGGCACAGGCCTGGGGCGAGCTCACGGATTCGCGGGTGGACCGTGCGGAAGTACGGTGCCTTGAAGCAGACGGCCTGTGAGAAGAGCCGTTCACCCAAGGGCACATTCTGCAGCTTCTTCCAGAGCTGGTAGATCTTTCCGGTGCCGGGGATCGCTGTGATCGGTGCCGAGTCTGTGCTCATGGTGTGGTCCTTCCAGGGTGCCCTCGCCGTGAGTCGGCATGGGCACGCGGTGCGCCTGTGAGATAAGTTACCTGTGAGTAGACTCTAGCAGGAGGGCAGTCTCACGTGCAGTCGGACCATTCGGCCAGCGTATGATCGCGAGTGCGTTCGAGCAGTTCGCGGAGCACGGCCCGGTCGATGCCCTCCAGGCGGGAGAGATACAGGCATGCCGTGCCGCTGCGGCGGCCGCCCAGCCGTGTCATGAGATCAGCCCAGCGGTTCTCGAAGTCACTTGTCAGGTTGATCGTGTGCTGGCGTGCAGCGGGGGAGAAGGCCAGCGCCGGCATGAGTCCGCTGTGGCCCGACTCGTATGTGTACATGACTTCACCGAAGCCGATGATCCGAGAAGCCCAGACGACGGGCTGCTCACCGGAGACGTCGGCGAGGAGGTCGACGAGCTCATCGGCCTCGGCGCGGCGAGGACCCAGTGCGCGATCGAGAATGTCCGCGACAGGTTCGCCGGTCGGTCGCATGGCCGGTGTCCGATGGGCCATATCAGCTCCCGATTCGTCGTTGGAGAGTCATCCACGTCGGTGGAATCGATTCGTCAGTGTCCACCATAGGTCCAGACGAGGGGAGCAGCCCTCTGATCTTTACTTAACATAATGTATATTATCGGCTTTATTTCAGAACATCGGTACATCCAGCTCAGAGCGACCGAATAACGCTTGTAGCCGTCGCGGACGCAACAGTTCTACCGCTCTCATCAATGAGTTCACCGGAAAGGAACGCGATGTCCTTTCCCCGCCGTTCCACTCGACCGCGGCCGATCAGCCTGCCTGGGTGCGCGGGCCGAAGGAACTGGACGTGCAGATCTGCTGTTGGGGCGAATTGCGTGGGACTTAGAGTTGCAACGAGCGCCGGACCGAGTGTGTCGTCGAGCATGGCGGCAATAAATCCGCCTTGAACGACACCAACCGGATTGAGGAAGTTTTCGCCGGCGTCGAACGCAACGGTGATCATCGAGCGTTCTGGATCAACTTCGATGAGCTCCCAGCCAAGGGTCTTAGCGGCGGCAGGCGGCTCGGTATCGCCCCGGACGACATCCCAGAACGGCCCCTCACGACTTTCTGTCATGTCTTCACGTTACCCGCTCGCAGTCGTCTTCATGTCTGCGGAGATGGCCATGTATCAGCAAGTCCCGCCCCGGGCGCAACACATCACATAGACGACGGTGGCCGCGAACGACATGCTCGTCGTTCGCGACCACCGCGCGATCGTCAGTATCCGTTGACGAACGTCTGAGTCGTCCGGACAGAACTGTGACGGAAAGGTGTCTCGGAATCAGCCGCCGACGGTGACGTTGCCGCCGAGGCCGACCTTGCCGCTGCCCTTCGAGCCGCCGTCGTCCTTCTTGCTGCCGCCGCCGTCATCGGCAGCGCCGTTGGACTTCGTCAGTCCGGCCTTCTCACCGCAGGTCGGCCATGCACCCGGGCCCTGCTCCTTGAGGACCTTCTGTGCGATGCGGATCTGCTCCTTCTTGCTGTGCTCGTCTGCAGTGCCCGAACCGCCGAAGCCGTTCCACGTCTGCTTGGAGAACTGCAGGCCGCCGTAGTATCCGTTGCCGGTGTTGATGTGCCAGTCACCGCCGGACTCGCATTCGGCGACCTTGTCCCAGACGCCTCCCGAGGCGGCCTGTGCCGGTGCCGCTGCACTGATGCCGGTCATTCCAGCGGCTGCGACCGCGCCGGCACCGACGAGCAGGGCGACCTTGCGAAGGCTGGTGCTGTAGAGGTTCACTGTGTATCTCCAAAGTACGACTGCATTTCGGTTCTGTAACCCGGCCGTTACCGAGTCGTTATACACCGTAACGGATACAGCGGTGAGAGTGAACCCGAATCCGCTTCTGAGGCATCTGAATCGCTTCAGTGCTCCCTCAACGGAACCTGAGTGTCACTCCCCTACGTAGGCGGCCAGATGCCGTGCCGTCAGACCCGCTGATTCCTCACCGGCACTCGCCACGAGCTCTGCCGGGCTGCCGGTGAAGACGATGCGTCCGCCGTCGTGTCCCGCTCCGGGACCGAGGTCGATGATGTGGTCCGCGTGAGCCATGACCGCCTGGTGGTGTTCGATGACGATGACGCTGCGACCGCCGTCGACGAGCCGATCGAGCAGCCGCAGCAGATTGTCGACATCGGCCAGGTGCAGACCCGTCGTCGGTTCGTCGAGGATGATCACCTGCGCAGCATCGGCGGTCTTAGCCGAGAGATGAACGGCGAGTTTGAGCCTCTGTCGCTCTCCCCCGGACAGCGTCGTCAACGGCTGACCGAGACTGACATAGCCCAGCCCCACCTCGGCGAGGATGGTGAGGATCTTCACGACAGCGGGAATCCGGGATTCTCCCGATTCGAAGTGCTCGATGGCCGCGGTCACCGGCAGGTCGAGGACCTCACGGATGTTCAGACCGCCGAGCAGGTACTCAAGCACCTCGGCCTGGAATCCCTTGCCGTCGCATTCATCGCAGGGTGCAGAGACCCCGCCCATGAGCGCCATGTCCGAATAGATGATCCCGGCCCCTCCGCACACCTGGCAGGCACCCTCCGAGTTCGCGCTGAAGAGGGCCGGTTTGACCCCGTTGGCCTTCGCGAAGGCTTTGCGGATGGGTTCGAGCATGCCTGTGTACGTCGCCGGGTTACTGCGTCGCGATCCCCTGATCGGAGCCTGGTCGATCATCACCACGCCCTCGTTCCCGCGCAGCGAACCTTCGACGAGGCTGCTCTTGCCCGATCCCGCCACGCCGGTGACGACGGTGAGCACACCGAGGGGCACATCGACATCGACGTCAGCGAGATTGTGCGACGAGGCTGCCCTGATCTCGAACGCTCCGTCGGGTTCGCGCACGGATTCCTTGATCGCTGCGGTGTATCCGAGGTGGCGTCCGGTGACCGTGTCCGACTCGCGCAGCTCGTCGACGGTGCCGGTGAAGGTCACCTCTCCCCCGCTGCTGCCCGCTCCGGGACCGAGGTCGACGACATGGTCGGCTATCCGGATCGTCTCAGGCTTGTGCTCGACGACGAGAACCGTATTTCCCTTGTCGCGCAGGGCCAGGAGCAGATCGTTCATCGCTTCGATGTCGTGGGGGTGCAGTCCGATCGTCGGTTCGTCGAAGACATAGGTCACATCGGTCAGGGAGGACCCGAGATGGCGCACGAGCTTGATCCGCTGCGCCTCTCCCCCGGACAGCGAACCGGCCGAACGGTCCAGCGAGAGATACCCCAGACCGATGGCCGTGAACGCCCGCACATCGGCGGTCAGATTTGCCAGCAGCACCGAGGCGGCCGGGGCCTTGATCCGATCCAGCCAGTCACGGATATCCGAGATCTGCATGGCGCATACCTCGGCGATGGACTTCCCTGCTACCAGCGATGATCGTGCGGCGGCGTTGAGACGGGTGCCCCGGCACTCGGGGCAGACCGTGTAGGCGACGGCGCGGTCGACGAATTCACGGATGTGCTTCTGCATCGCGTCCCGGTCCTTGGACAGGAAGGAACGGCGGATGCGCGGGAGGAGCCCGTCGAAGGTGAAGTTCGTGCCGTTGATCCGAATCTTCTCGCCCTCGGCGTGCAGAAGATGGTGCCGTTCCTTCTCCGAATAGTCCGCGACCGGTTTGTCGGGTTCGAAGAACCCGGATTCGGAGAACATGCGCACCGACCATCCGCCGGGTTTGTACCCGGGGATCGTGATGGCTCCCTCATTGAGCGATTTCGATTCGTCGACCACCTCGGCGATGGCGATGTCGGTGGCCGTGCCCATGCCTTCGCAGTGCGGGCACATGCCTCCGTTGACGGAGAACTCCCGACGTTCGACCTGCTTGGCTTCACCCTTGTCGATCGTCACGGCACCCTTGCCGCTGACGGTGGCGACATTGAACGAATACGCGTTCGTCGATCCCAGATCGGGTTCGGCCAGGCGGGCGAAGAGGGTGCGCAGCTTCGCGTTGATGTCGCTGACAGTGCCGACGGTCGAGCGCGGATTGGCTCCGATGCGCTCTTGGTCGACGAGGATGGCCGACGTCAGCCCTTCGAGGACATCGACCTCGGGGCGGGCCATGGCGGGCATGAAGCCTTGGACGAAGGCCGAATACGTCTCGTTGATCATCCGCTGGGATTCCGCAGCGATCGTGTGGAAGACGAGCGAACTCTTGCCCGAACCGGATACGCCGGTGAACACGGTGAGCCGACGTTTGGGGATCTCGACGGAGATGTTCTTGAGGTTGTTCTCCCGCGCTCCACTGACGCGGATGAGGTCGTGGCTGTCGGCTGTGTGCACGCGTTCAGCCTCTCTGCTGGATGCGGATCATTTTGCCGGCCGAATCGCCATCGGTCGGGAAGCATGCATTGGTCAGGATACTCCTGTACGCAACTGTAGGCGGCTCAGGAGGATGGGACTACCTGGTACCCCCGGTGGTCGCAGCGGATGCCTCACCACGACGGTCGTCAGCTGCTCCCTCATTCGCCGTGGACGCCCTGTCGCAGGGTCTCACCGCGGAAGAACGCCGGGTGGCGGAATGATTGGACGATCATGATGACCACACCGAGGAGGAGCACCCCGATTCCGAGGACGAAGACGAGCCCGATGCCGAACACCGACGACCCCGAACCGTAGGCGGGGTCGAGGGAGTCGATCGCAGTGGTGACGAAGATGACGAGCAGGGTCACTCCCCCGATGAGCGGGAACAGGAACCGGAAGCATACGGTACGGGCCGAGTCGAACAGGGACCGTCGGAAGTACCAGATGCAGGCCAGGCCGGTGATGCCGTAGTAGAAGCAGACCATGAGGCCCAGCGCCGTGATCGTGTCCCACAGGGCGTTCTCCGACAGCAGCCGCATGACGACGTAGAAGATGATCGCGGCCGCCGCCGAGGTGATGGTGGCCACCGAGGGCGATTTGTACCGGCGGGAGATCCGTCCGTACTTCTCCGGCAGGGCGCCGTAGTGGCCCATTGCGAGGATCGTGCGCGAGGGTGAGACCATCGTCGCCTGCAGTGAGGACAGGGAGGATGAGAGCACGGCGATCGAGACGAGCACCGCGAAGGGTCCCATCACAGGGGTAGCCAGAGCGGCGAAGATCGACTCCTGGTTGTCCGGATTGCCGGCCCCGAGACCTTCGGTGCCGACTCCGGCGAACGAGATGACGGCGACGGTGCACGCGAGGTAGATGATGACGATCGCGAGGATCGTGAGCATCGCGGCCCGGCCGGGAGTCTTCTCCGGGTCCTTGGCCTCCTCGTTCATGGTGATCACCGTGTCCCATCCCCAGAACAGGAAGATCGACAGGGACACGGCGGCCGCGACGGTGGAGAAGTCGCCGGCGGTCAGTGGGTTGAACCAGTCGAGAGAGACCGGAGTCGGGTCGAAGGCGGTGCCGCCGGCGACCTGGACGAGCGCGGCGATGACGAACCAACCCAGGGCGAGGACCTGGAACCCCACGAGCCACACCTGCAGCTTCTCGGTCGCCTCGACGCCTCGATAGGAGATCCACGCTGCCGCCGCCGTGAGCAGCACGGTGACCGGGATGTTGATCCACAGGACGCGGGTGAGTTCGGCGATCTGCGGGTCCCCGACGATCTGCGAGAGCAGCAGGAAGAGGAAGTCGACGGCCACGGCCGCGAGGTTCGAGAGCACGAGTACGGTCGCGGCGACGAGCCCCCAGCCGCCCATCCAACCCAGCCACGGTCCGAAGGCGCGGGTGGCCCACGTGAACGTCGTGCCCGAGTCGGGCATCGACGTATTCAGCTCCCGGTAGCCGAAGACGACGAGGAGCATCGGCACGAAGCCGATGAGCAGGATCGCCGGGGTGTGCACTCCCACCTCGGAGATCGTCGGTCCCAGCCCCGAGGTGAGCGTATAGGCCGGTGCGATGCAGGAGATGCCGATGACGGCTCCCCCGATCGCCCCGATCTTGCCGACGGAGAGGCCCTTCGAGCTCAGTCCCCCGGCTGTCGTCGACGCTGACTGCGGCGTGCTGTCCATGCTCAGGAGGACTCGCCGAGGATCGCTTCGGCCGTGGCGGTGCCGATCCTCACCGCGCCGTCGACGTGCTGGTAGCCTGCTGCGGCGATGTCCGAACTCGCGAAGTGCAGCGGTCCCACGGGATCGTTCTGGAACCGTCCCCAGCGGGACAGTCCACCGAGGTCGTAGCTCGTCGCATAGGCCCCGCGCGTCCATTCCTCGGCACCGAAGTCGGAGAGGTAGAACACGCGCGGATCGAGTGCCTTGGGTCCGAGGAATTCGGCGAGTGCTTCGAGGATTCGTCTCCGCCTCGTCTCCGCGTCGAGGGCCCACATGGCGTCGGCGTTGACGTCGGAGATGAAGCCGACGAGGGTGCCCTGCTCTTCTCCGTGGTTTGTGTTGTCGTAGACCTCCTGGACGAGGCGTGAGGCGCCGAAACCGGTGCCGCAGAGTCCGTCTTCGCGCCAGAAAGGCGTGTCGTAGGTGGCGTGGACCTTGATGACCAGGCCCATCGACTGGTGCTGGTGGAAGATCTGTTGCAGTCGGGGCAGCGGCGGGTCGTAGCTGATGCGTGAGTAGAGGTTCGGCGGCACCGCGAGGATCGCCCGAGCAGCGCTGACGCTGAGGGCATCGGTGGTCACCTGCACGCCGTCGTCGGACCACGCGATGCTGCGCACCGGCTGTCCGAGGCGGACGATGTCGTCGCCGAGTTCCTTCGCCATCTGCACGGACACCGACTGCATCCCGCCGACGACGCGCCGGTCGAGGATGAAGTGATCATCGACGAGGTGGGTGAACGATCCCGCCGAGGCGGCCATGAGGATCGCCTGGAGTGCGGAGAACGTCGTGGCGGGCTTGGTGAGCATCCCGCCGGCGATGAACAGGCCGATGTTCTCGCATGCGAGTTCGTCATCGGACTGCTGTCGCAGCCAGTGGTGGAAGGAGACGGAATCGAGTTCGGCCGCATCGGCGGCGTCCCAAGGTGCTTCCGCCCCGATGCGCGCTGCGAGTTCATCGAGGAGGCCGATGAGTCGCTCCATCTCTGCCTGCGTCGACTCCCCCACGGGGAACATTTCGCCGTCATAGACCGTACGGGTCCCGTCGGGGGCGATGTAGACGCTCTTGCCTTCCCGGTACCGAGGGTAGGTCTCTTTGCCGAGTTCGTCGACGAGGGCGAGCAGGGCCGTCTGGTCTGGGGAGATCCACTGGCCGCCGAGTTCGTACATCTGACCGTCGATGTGATCCGTCCAGGTGCGACCGCCGACGCGGTCGCGGGCCTCGAGGACGATGACGTCCTTGCCGGCTCGGCGAAGTCGTCGGGCAGCCGACAGGCCTGACGGTCCCGCCCCGATGATGACGACGTCGCAGGCTTCTTCCGACATGGGGTTCCCTTCGCTGGACGGATCCACAGGGCGGTGCACCTGTGCTTGCCGTCACCATTATCCACCAACGCTCATCATATGAAAAACCGATTCCGACGGTTGGAGATGCGAAATCAGCGGAACTGGAGAATATTCGCAACTGGATGCACCGATTTGGCGGCAACTCGCTGCCGTAATTCATGATTTGCGTCGTGGCGATCATCTTCCCCGTCGCTCATCGGACGCGTCGGTCAGCGGAACGCGCGCGCATCCGCCGTAGGATCGTCCTGGAGGGCGGCGATGAAGCTCCACGAATTCGGCCGAGACCCGTCGAGATCGGTGAAACCGTAGTGGGTGGCCAGACTGTGTGTGTCCTGCGTGGTGGTGTTGAACCGATGCCGGTCGGGGTCGCCGGCCAGGGCTACGACGGAGCGGCCGAGGAGGTGGGGAGTCTCGGAGATCGCGAAGTCGCGGGGCGGGACGCTCCGATTCTCGTTGAGCGAATCGCGCATCCAGTTGTCTTCGTCGGTGCCGAAGAGGTCGAGCATCATCTCCGATCGCAGCCAGCCGGGTGTGATGGCGACCGCGGTGGATCCGACCGCGTCGAGTTCATGTCCGAGGTCGAACGCCAGGCGGCTGACCCCGGTCTTCGTGAGGTCGAGGAAGATGTTCTCCCGATAGTGGCTGGCGTTGTAGGCCGCTGTGCCGTCGGTGATCTCGATGTGGAGACCGCCTGGGGTGCGACTGAGCAGCGGCAGCGCGGCATGAGCGGTGTACAGGTGCGTGAGCAGACCGGCCCGCACGATGCGCATCTCCGTCTCGCGATCGGTCTGCGAGAACGGGGTCCCCCAATCGACATAGGCCTCTCCCCCGATGTCGTTGACGAGGATGTCGAGGCGACCGTGTGCGTCCTCGATGCGGCGGACCACCTCGGCGATCTGGGTTGGTTCGAGGTGGTCGCAGATATGGGATCGCGCCTGACCGCCCTCGGCGGTGATGAGCCCGACGGTGCCTTCGATGGTCTCGGCTCGCCCGTAGTCGGAGGGGCTCCCGGCCGTCGACCGACCGGTGCAGTGGACGGAGGCGCCGGCGCGAGCGAGGTCGCGGGCGATGGCCCGGCCCGCGCCGCGGGTGGCCCCGGCGACGAGGGCGATGCGCCCGGTCAGGGCCTGATCGTCAAACGGAGCGAAGCGATCGGAGTGTGTGGTCTCTGCAATGTGATTGGTCATGGCTTCAGTCTGTGTGACCATCACTGACAGCCAGTGTCAGTGATGGTGATTAATCTTGGCACCATGAAATCAGCGCGGCTCGTCTCGGAGATCGTCCTGCTGGCTGCGCGCTCGCATCCGATCACTGCCGCGGATCTCGCCCGGCGTCTCGAGGTCACCGAGCGCACCGTGTACCGCGATGTGGCTGACCTCTCGCTCATGGGTGTGCCGGTTCTCACTCAGTCGGGTCCGGGCGGTGGGATCCGACTCCTCGGCGATTGGACCTCACCTGTGTCGGGACTGACTCGGGATGAAGTGGATTCGGTGCTCGTCGGCTCTCCTGCGGCAGGCGATCTCGGACTCTCCGGCGAATTCGCCTCGGCACGCGAGAAGATCCTCGCTGAGACCGCCTCGGCGTTCTCCCGACACATCCTCGTCGACGGACCCGACTGGTTCATGGCGCGGGAGGACCCGCACGCTCTCAGCGCGATCGCCGCGGCCCTGCGCACCACACGGGGTCTGCGCATCACCTATGAGCGCAGAGGTGAGACACGGTCGCGGACGCTCATTCCACTCGGTCTCATCATCAAGGCCGGGCGCTGGTACCTGGCGGCGCAGCCGCCAGGAGGCCGACCCCGAACCTATCGCGTCGCTCGCATCCGATCGGCAGAACCGCGGTATCTGCGGGTGGGTGCCCCGGCACGGTTCCGCCTTGATGAGTACTGGGAAGCTTCTCAGAAGGAATTCGACCGTTCGATGCGCACGATCGAGGTCCGGCTGCGGCTGCCCTCAGAACGCACCGATGATCTGCTGCGGGCCGTGCCCGGCAGAGTCACAGAAGCGGCACTGGCGCACGCCTCGGTGAGTGCAGGGATCGTCGAGGTGAACCTGCCCATGGAACCCGCCGAGGTGGCCGTGAGTCAGCTCATCACCGTTCCCGACCTCACCGTCGTCTCCCCGATGCATATCCGCCGCGGCCTGCACGATCGTGCGGTGGCCGCGGCGGAGAGCAATCGGTGATCAGTCAGAGGCTGAGGATCACTGGACTTCGTACTTGCCGTTGATCTGCCCGGCGCCGACTCCGCCGACTGCTTCCATGGCGGCCTTGGACAGGTCGAAGCAGCGGTTGCCGTGGTAGGGGCCGCGATCGTTGACGCGCACGGTCACCGACTTGCCGTTGGCGGTGTTCGTGATCTTCACCTTCGATCCGAAGGGCAGAGTCTTGTGCGCGGCGGTGAGCTTGTTCGTATCGAAGCTCTCGCCGTTGGCAGTCTTCCTGCCGTCGAATCCGTCGCCGCCGCCGTAGTAGGACATCGGACAGCTGCCGGACTCGCCGGCGGATTTCCCTGAGTTCGAGGGGCCGTCGTTCTCATCGGCTGATTCACCCGACGAGGACCCTCCGGATTCTCCGCCGGATGACTCCTCCGGGGTCTTCTCCGATGTCGGCTCGGGGCTCGGAGTCTCCGTCTTCGCCTCGATCGAGATCCCTTCCGGCTTCTCCTTGGCCTGCTTCTTCGCCTTGGCCAGGGCATCATCGGTGGCCGTGGTCGGTTCGACGGCGGAGACCGCAGGCGCCTCGGCAACGACCTCGCCGCTCGAGGCGGAATCATTGGGCACCATGGCCAGGCTCGAGGCTACGACAGCCGCGGTGGCAGCGGTCGGCACGATGAAGGCAGAGAGCACGGGACGGGTGCGCACGGCTGCGAGCACTCCCCCGGCGGTGTTCTGACCGGTCTGCGGCGAATGCCGACCGGACTTCTTCTTCGCGGTCAGTGCCGAGAAGATCGAACCGCTCCGCTTGGTACTCGGTGCTGAGTGTCTGCCCACAGGTGATGTTCCTCGTCGTCTGAGACTGTCTCGCAGACTCGGAATCGCGGGGAAGGCCTCGTCACAGCACTGCTGGGCAAGAAGGGACCGAGTCGACGGATCAAGTTATCGGATCGTTATCTCGAAGCATTCTAATTAAGGAACTGTTACAAAAGCAATGCGGCACACCGTTTCGGCGTGCCGCACAGTTGAGGGGCTGCTCACCGTCCTTCGGGTCAGCGTTCCTTCCGGGTGACGAGCTTGCGCACGTTGTCGGCTCCGGAGGTCACGGTCTCCTGCGCCTTGTCGAAGGCCCTTTCGACCTTGCCGCTGCGCACGGCATCGTCGATCGCGTGGGACACGGAACCGAGCGCCTTGTTCACGGTGGACTCCGCACTCTCGATGAGACGCTGCGACGAGGTCGCCTCGCGCACGTTCTTCACTCCGCTGCTGGCCGCACCGTAGGCACGACCGGCTGCGCGACGGACTCGCTCGGTCGGTGTCTTCGCGGTCGCGTCGATGACGTCGTCGGGTTCGATGGGTTCGCGGTGTGAGCTCATGTCTCCCATCCTTGACGACCCGGCCTGCCAGGTCAACACCCCGACTAGGATCGGACTATGAATTCCCAGCGGAAGGTCACTCCTGACCGAGAGATCATCGCCCACCGCGGAGGCCTGTGGCCGGGAATGAGCGAGAACACCCTCGAAGCCTTCCGCGCCGCCGCCGATACCGGAGTGCACTGGATGGAGACCGACGTCCACGCATCGGCCGACGGCGTCCTCTTCGCCGCGCACGATGCAGATCTCGAGCGCATCGCAGGACGACCGCACAGTATCCGAGAGCTGCCCGCCGCCGAACTCGACGACATCGAGCTCATCGCCGGGGGCCGTCTCCCCCGTCTCGAAGAACTCGTCGAGGAGCTGCCCGCCGTGGAGTGGAACATCGACGTCAAAGCTGAGCACAGCATCGGACCGATGATCCGGTTCGTCCACAACTTCTCAGTCGGAGAACGGATCCGACTCGCCTCGTTCGACTCCGGAACCCTGCGCCGCCTGCGCACGGCTCTGCCAGGAGTGCGCACCTCGACGGGCAGGACGGAGACGGCACTGTTCGCCCTCGGCGGGCTGCCTCTGCTGCCCGATCACGGACCGGCGTCGCTGCCGCCTGAGGTCGACGCCCTGCAGGTGCCCCCGAGGTTCAAAGGGATTCCGGTGGTCACCGCGGATTTCGTCGACCGCGCCCATGCCAGTGGTCTGCTCGTGCATGTGTGGACGATCAACGATGCGGATGCGATGGAGGCACTGTTCGCTCTCGGAGTCGACGCGGTCGTCACCGACGCTGTGCCGGCCGGTCTCGAGGTGCTGGCGCGGACGCCTCAAACCGGGGAATAGACGGACACGGTAGACTGTTGCACTGCGTCCAAGGTGTGCAGTCGAGTCGGAAGGTCTTAGATATGAGCGAACGCAGTCTCCGCGGAACACAGTTGGGCTCGCGCAGCCTCGAAACCGAAGAGGGCGTCGAGCCGGCACCCCGTCAGATGGTCGAGTTCGAATGCGAGGACGGAACCCGTTTCAAGGTGCCGTTCTCGATCGAGGCCGAGGTGCCCTCGACCTGGGACTCCGGCCTCCACGGCATCGGCGTCCGCGTCGGCGTCAACGAACCGGACGGCGAGCCGGTCAAGCATGTGCGCTCCCACTGGGACATGCTCCTCGAGCGTCGGTCCTTCGACGAACTCCAGGTGCTCCTCGATGAGCGCCTCGCGATCCGTCGCGGTGAGGTTCCGGCTCAGAGCTGAACCGTCCGGCCGCGAGCCACTCGCGCCGGAGGAACGTCAAAGGGGTGCAGGTCAACGACCTGCACCCCTTTGCTTATGCCTGCTCGTCGCCCGCTTGTGCTTGTTCGTCGCACACACACGACTCGAGCCGACTCTCCGGAAGCCCCGCGACCTCTCTTCGGAAGGTTCGCGACTCTCGCTCAAGCCGGAGCGCGTCTGTCGACCCGTGCGCCATTCGACAACCGCGCGCCGCCTTGATCGAGGAGCGCTCTTCTGTCGTTCAAGTCGGAGCGCATGTGTCGACCCGTGGACCTTTCGACTCCCGCGCGTGCCCTTGATCGAGGTGAGTGATCGAGGTGAGAGCCAGCGTCGCGCATGATCACGTGCCCACAGTCCTGTGCAGGCAGAAGGTTCTGCTCATGGGGCCTTCGAGCGGTCGAAGAGTCGGCGGAGTTGGTTGCGTCGGCGGGTCAGCCCCCAACCGGCGACCTTCGTGAACGCCTCGGAGATGATCGACCCACTCATCTTCGACTCACCGAGCTCGCGTTCGACGAAGACGATGGGCACCTCGGCGATGCGGAAACCCGCCTCGACCGTGCGGTAGGTCATGTCGATCTGGAAGCAGTAGCCCTGCGACTGCACGCCGGAGAGGTCGAGCGATTCGAGGACCGGGCGGGTATAGGCACGGAATCCTGCGGTCGCGTCCCGGACGCCGAGACCCATGACCGCGTTGACGTAGACGTTCGCGCCGCGAGAGAGGAAGAACCGCGACTTCGGCCAGTCGACGATCTCACCTCCGGGCACCCACCTCGATCCGATGACGAGGTCGGCCCGCCCCGAGCGGGCGACGTCGAGAAGCTGCCCGAGATCGAGGGCACGGTGGGACCCGTCGGCGTCGAACTCGCAGATGATCGCGTAGTCGCGCTCGAGAGCCCATTCGAAGCCGGCGATATAGGCCATGCCGAGACCGGACTTCTCACTCCGGTGGAGGACGTGGATGCGGGAATCGGTTCGGGCCCGCTCTTCGGCCCACTCCCCCGTACCGTCGGGTGACCCGTCATCGACGATGAGGACGTCGACCTCCGGCTGCGCTTCGAACAGACCGGACAGGGTCACGGGCAGGGCGAGACGTTCGTTGAATGTGGGGATGACGACGAGGACCTTGGAAAGCACGGACTCCACGATACGCGTTCGCCTGAGAAACAATGAGTCGACACCCCCGCCTTCGGACCACGCTGCCGAAGCAGTGAGTTATCTAATGACGGGAGTGCCGACTCCATCCCGCCTATGCGGAATGTTCACCACGAATCTAGTGGCCCACAGCGACTTTGCAAAATCGCTGTGACCAGCAACGATACCCGAAATCGCAGGTCAGCGGCGCGTGTTGTGCAGAAAGATTCTTTGCCTCTCGGCGTGTCGCCTGGACTCAGGCGGAAACCACGGATGCTCAGAGCGCGATGCGGGTGGGCAACGGCACATCCGGAGCCAGTTCCGGCAGGCCAGGGGTGCCCGATCGAGGGTCTGTGCTCCACGCTGCGACCCGCGGATCGGCGACCTGGACGACGAGCCTCTCGACCTTCCAGCGCACGATGTCCGCGGCAGCGCCCGGAACCAGCACTCCGCCCTCCGGATTGCTGGCAGCACGATGAGCGAAGCGGGTCGCGGCGTTGAAGGCGGCACGTGCACCGATGCCGTTCTCACCGACGACGGCCGAGCGCACGGTCGCCCACGGCGAGGACTGCGAATGGCAGAACGAGACCTGGGCGCCCGCAGCAAGCAGGTGAGAGAGCGGCTGCGGCAGCGCCGGGTCGAGCGTGATCGCGACTCCGCTGCGGCCGAGTGCCTCGACGTGTCCATCGTCGACGGAGAAGTCCAGCAGCAGCCGGTAGCCGTGTCGCTGCGCGTGAGCGGCGTCGGTGCGCAGGCTCTCCAGGACCTCGCCGAGGCGTTCGTTCGAGTCGACGAGGACGAACAGCTGCGTCTCCGGCAGGGTCTCGAGTGAGAGGAATTCCGCCGCCGCTGCCGATGCCCGCTGCTGGTCACCGTCACCCAGCCCCGGATAGTCGACGATCGACAGGCCCTCGGGCGCGTCCGCGGCGAATCGCGCGATCGCCTCGGCGGTGCCGAGTGCATGGACGTGTGTGTACCCCTGATCGTGCAGTTCCCGCGCCGTCGGCGAGTCCCCGTCGAGGACGAGACCGGCGTGGACGATTCCAGGAGTGAGGAAGTCCTCGGCGAGGTCGATCGCCTCGGGGTCGAGGGCCTTCGCCGCTTCGTCGGATCCGATGAACGAGACCTTTCCGTCCGTGTGTCCGAGCGCCGTCGCGAAGGGGTCGGCACTGCTGTATACGTCTCCACCAAAGTACATAGTCACAGCCGACAGGCTACACCGCTCCCCCTGTGTCAGATCCGTCGGGTATCGTCATCGATTGTGAAGCCATTGGTTCTGCTCGATACGCCCGCCCTGTACTACCGCGCCTTCTATTCGGTTCCGGACTCGATCGTCAACGACGACGGTCAGCCCGTCAACGCCGTCCGCGGAGTCGTCGACACGGTGGCGCAGATGATCCGCCGCTTCGATTCCGCACGGGTGGTGGCGACGATGGATGCCGACTGGCGCCCGGCCTTCCGCACCGCGATCATGCCCGAATACAAGGCCGCCCGCGTCAAGGACGAGGAGGCCGGCACCGAGATCCCGCCCGAGCTCGCCGGTCAGCTGCCGATTCTGGGCCGCGTGCTCACTGCCGCTGGAATCCCCATCGCCGAGGTGGCCGGGACGGAGGCCGATGACGTCATCGCCACGATGGCCGCCGAGTCCCGTACCCCCGTCGTCATCGTCTCCCCCGACCGTGATCTGCTCGCGCTGCTGGACTCCGACAGTGACGTCAGCGTTCTGCGCCCGCGCAAGGGGGGAGAATGGGAGGCGCTGTCCGAGGCCGACCTGCCGGTGGCCTACGGCGTGCCCGACGGCACCCGATACCGTGAGCTCGCGGCCCTGCGCGGCGACCCCTCGGACGGTCTGCCCGGTGCTCCGGGAATCGGTGAGAAGACGGCCGCAACGCTGCTGGAGAGCTTCGGCTCCCTCGACGCGATCATCAGAGCGGCGAAGTCCGGGGTCAAGACCGGGGGGCTGAGCCCGAAGCGTGCGGCCACCATCATCGAGGTCGAGGACACGCTGCACAAGACCCTCGAGGTCATGCGGTGCCTGACCGACGTCGATCACGGAATCGACCTCGAGACGATCCCGCACACCGCCGACTTCACCGCGCTCGAGGCGGCGGCCGCCGGACAGAACATCCGCCGCTCCGTCGACAATCTCACCTCAGCGCTGCAATCCGTTGACGGTTCCCGGTCCACCCCGTCCGCTGAGGCTGCACCGGGGCCCTCAGTCGTGTCGGCATCGACGCTGACCGGCGCGGCGGGCCCGCGGTCGTCAGGCGTCACCGACACCATCGGCGCAGTCAACGCCAAAGGTTCGTACGGCGCAGCCGATCCGTCCGGTGCGCGGCCGTGGATCCGTTCGCGCCTCGTCGGCTTCGACCTCGAGACGACCGGCGTCGAACCGGAGACCGCGCGCATCGTGACCGCCGCATTCGTCGATTCGGCCAGTGAGGTGCGAACCTGGCTGGCCGACCCCGGCATCGAGATCCCCGAGGCCGCCCGCGCCGTGCACGGAATCACGACCGAATATGCCCAGGCCAACGGGGCAGCAGCGGTCGACGTCATCACGGAGCTGTGTACGACCTTCTCCGCCCTCCGCGACGAGGATGCCGTCGTCGTCGGGCACAACGTCGTCTACGATCTGTCCGTCATGGCCGCCGAGGTGGCCCGCCACCGCCCCGACATCGACTTCCCGACCATCATCCCCACGATCATCGACACCTTCGTCGTCGACAAGCACATCGATCCCTACCGTCGGGGCAAGAGGACGCTGATCGAGACTGCGAAGACCTATCGGATCGAACTCCTCGATGCCCACGACGCCTCGGCCGACGCGCTGGCGGCGCTGGACATTTCCCGAGCGTTGGCAGAAAAGTCCACGGAAATCGCCGCACTCAGCAATGCCGAGATCATGGCCGCACAGGGCGATTGGAAGCGCTCACAGGCCGCAGGACTGCAGTCCTGGCTGCGGAAGAAGGGCAACGCCGACGCCGTCGTCGACGGTTCGTGGCCGATGTCCTGAGCGATAGACTCGACACCGACGAACATACGACGAAGGACGACAATGGGATTCTTTTCTCGCCTGCTCAATCGACCCGGCTCTCATGCGGAGAAGACGACGGGCTGGTTCGATCGCTCGGCCGACGATATCGCGACGGCCGGACGCGAGTTCGCCGAGCTCAGCGACGCCGAACTCACCGAGGCGGCCGGCGAGGTCTTCGCCTCGGGTTCGCAGCAGGAGACTCTCACCCGCTACTGCGCACTGGCGCGCGAAGCCGGTGAGCGCGCCCTCGACGAAAGCGCCTACGACACGCAGCTGCGCGGTCTCATCGGTCTGCTTCAGGGCAGTGTCGTGCAGATGGCCACCGGTGAGGGCAAGACGCTCGTCGGAGCGCTGGCCGCGGCCGGTTACGCCCTGCAGGGACGGCGCGTCCACGTCGTCAGCGTCAACGACTACCTCGCCGTGCGCGACCGCAACTGGATGAAGCCGCTGTTCGACCTCCTCGGTGTCCGGTCCGCCGCGATCTCGGGCACGCAGAAGGACGACGAACGACGCGAGGCGTACCAGGCGGAGGTCCTCTACGCCTCGGTGACGGAGGTCGGTTTCGACGTGCTCAGGGATCGGTTCATCACCGACGACGCGGACCTGCGGGTCCCCGAACGTGATGTCGTCATCGTCGACGAGGCAGATTCCGTACTCATCGACGAAGCCCGTGTGCCACTCGTCCTGGCAGGCTCGTCGAGCGTGCAGGACGCCGATGAGTCCATCGCGGCCCTCGTCTCGCGTCTGACTCCCGACACCGATTTCGAGGTCAGCGCCGACCGCAACGCCGTGGCCCTGACCGATGTCGGGGTCGACCGAGTCGAAGAGGAGCTGGGCGTCGAACTCTTCGGCGAGGACTCCGAGACCCTCGCTGCGGTGAATATCGCCCTCCACGCCCGAGCGCTGGTCAAACGCGATGTCGACTACCTCGTCGTCGACGGTCGGATCAAACTCATCTCCTCATCCCGCGGACGCGTGGCCGAACTCCAGCGATGGCCCGACGGGCTGCAGGCCGCCGTCGAGGCGAAGGAGAGCCTCGGGACCACCGACAGCGGTGAGATCCTCGACCAGATGACCGTCGAAGAGCTCATCCACGGCTATGCCACGGTGTGCGGTATGACCGGCACCGCCCTGGCCGTCGGTGATGACCTGCGCGAGTTCTACTCACTCGAGATCGTCCCGATCGACACTCACCTGCCCGTCATCCGCGTCGACGAATCCGACCGTCTCTACACGTACCAGGAGTCGAAGGAGCGGGCGATCGTCGAGGAGGTCGCGGAGAGCCACTCCCGCCGGCGCCCTGTGCTCATCGGCACGTCATCGGTGGCCGAGAGCGAATCACTGGCTGAGCGCCTGACCGAGCGCGGCATCGAAGTCGCAGTGCTCAACGCGAAGGACGATTCCCGCGAGGCCGAGATCATCGCCGCGGCGGGTGCCCCCGCAGCGGTCACCGTCTCGACGCAGATGGCCGGACGCGGCACCGACATCCGTCTGGCCGATGACGACGTCGCCGAGGCCGGCGGTCTGCTCGTCATCGGTGCCGGCCGGTACCCGTCGTCGCGTCTCGATGACCAGCTGCGCGGCCGTGCCGGCCGTCAGGGCGATCCCGGCACCTCCGTGTTCTTCACCAGCCTCGAAGACGAACTGCTCACGCGTGTGCCGGAGATCCAACGCTTCGTCACCGAAGGAGACGAGACCGGGCTCATCGACTCGAAACGTGCCCTCGGCCTCGTCGAACACGCCCAGCGCATCGCCGAAGGGCAGAACACCGCCCTCCACCGCGACACATGGCGCTTCAACGAACTCATGGCCAAACAGCGCGAACTCGTCCTCGAACGTCGCACCGAGATCCGCAAGGACGATGAACCGGTTGCGCAGCTGCGCAAGGAGATCGGCGACCGGGCCGATGAGATCGTCACCGAGACGTCGGAGGAGGTCCTCGACTCGGTGCTGCGCGAGGTCATGCTCTTCCACCTCGACGCGCGGTGGGTCGATCACCTCGCGTTCCTCAATGATCTGCGCGAGGGCATCCACTTGCGGACCTTCGCGCGGGAGAAGCCGCATGAGGCCTTCAACGCGGAGTCCATCCGCGTCTTCTCCTCCTTCTGGACCGATGTCATCGATGATGCGAAAGAGACTCTTGAGACGGCCAAGATCACCGCCGACGGCATCGACCTCGAGTCCCATGGTCTCAAACGCCCGTCCTCGACGTGGACGTATCTGACCACGGAGAACGCGTTCGGTTCCGATATCGAGAACATCGTCAAGAAGGTCAGGCGCTGATCACACTCGTGTACCGGCGTCGGCCGAGCCTCGCCGACGCCTGATCGGCTGACCGGGCAACGGCGACGACTTTTCAGGAGTCGGCGACGACTCCGCGGCGGATCGCATTGATCGTGCGACGGATCCGCACAGCCGTGTCACCGTCGACGACCTCGGAGATCTGACCGAGCAGATCGAGGCTCTGTTTGGCCCAGCGCACGAAGTCGCCGGCGGCGATGTCGCTGCCGCGCAGAGACTCCGACAGCGCTTTCCCCTCAGTCCACCGGAACATCGGCTTGACCAGGCCCCGGTCGGGTTCATCGGTCGTCGTCAGAGCGTGCTGTTCCTCGAGGTGGAAGAGGCGACGCCAGATGGTCTCCGCTTCGTCACAGACGGATTCGAGGTCCGCGCTCGGTGCCCGATGCGCGTGAAGGGTGTCCCGTCGCGACTGGAACACGAAGATCGAAGCGAAGGACGCGAGTTCCGGTTCGGTCAGCCCGTCCCACAGTCCCGCTCGGATCGTCAGCGCCACGAGCAGATCGCGTTCGCCGTAGATGCGGCGAAGCATCTCCGAATGGGCCGGATCGAAACCCAGTCCGCGCAGCACATCCTGAACGCGGTCGAAGACGAGCGCGATCGAGGTGGTGCGGCCTTCGATACGTCCGATGAGTCCCTCGTTCTCCCGAATGAGCTTGTCGGCCCGATTCGCCCACCGTGCATGCATCTCCCGATCCGGGCAGTCGTGGCACGGGTGGGCGCGCATCTGCGCCTGCAGCTCGGCCACGGTCGTCGACGCCGTCTGAGCCTGCCTGGTCGACTCCCAGTGCGCGTCCGGGTCGACACGCCCGTCGTGGACGGCCGATTCGAGGATCGAGAGCAGCTGCCGCCGGTCGCCGGCCTGCCGGTGGTTGAACTTCTTCGGTACGCGCACACGGCCCTGGGAGGCGACGGGCTCGGTCACCTCGTGCGGGCGCAGGTGCCACACCTTGCCCTGCTCGGTCAGCACAGTGGGCAGGCGCGAAGTGCCGTCCCGGCTGCTCATCGGGGCGATGATGACGGCTCGGCCGCCGACGCGTTTGGCCGGCATCGTCACCACATCGCCGACCTTGAGCGCGGTGAGCGACTCGACGATGTCGCGTTGCCGGTTGCGCGACTTCGTGCGCGTCTCCTGCTTCTGCGTGTCCGAGATCGCTCGGCGCAGTCCGGCGTATTCGGCGAAGTCGCCGAGTTCGCAGTGCATCGACTTCTCATAGGCCTCGATGGTCGCCTCGTTCTTGCGCACCTTCCGGGCGAGGCCGACGACGGCCTTGTCCGCCTGGAATTGGGCGAACGAGGTCTCGAGGACCTTCGCCGCTTCGGCAGAGCTCATCCGAGACAGCAGATTCGCCGTCATGTTGTAGGTCGGTCCGAAGGCGGAGTTCAGCGCATACGACCGGTTCGAGGCCAGGGCGGCCAGCTCGCTGACCTCGACACTCGGATGCCAGACGACGACGGCATGGCCGATCCGGTCGATGCCGCGGCGTCCGGCCCTTCCGGTCAGCTGGGTGTACTCCCCCGGGGTGATCGTCACATGGGCCTCGCCGTTGAACTTCACGAGCTTCTCGAGCACGACGGTGCGGGCGGGCATGTTGATGCCCAGGGCCAGGGTCTCGGTGGCGAAGACGACCTTGATGATCCCCTGCGAGAACAGCTCTTCGACGAGCTGTTTGAACTGGGGGATCATCCCGGCATGATGAGCCGCCACACCGAGCAGCAGGCCCTCACGGAACGTGTGATAACCGAGGATGCCGAGGTCCTCGTCGGCGAGTTCCTCCCGCAGCGACTCCAACGCCGCGTTGACGATCGTCTTCTCCTCGCGCGAATTGAGATCGACGCCGGTCGACAGGTACTGTTCGACGGCCTCATCGCAGCCGTTGCGGGAGAAGATGAACATGATCGCGGGAAGCATCGCCGCCTCGGCGAGGGAGGACACGACCTGAGTGCGGCTGGGACGGCGGAATCGGGCACGCGTGGCACGGGCCCGCCGCGACCGTGGTCCTCCGTGGGTGCGCGTGGCGTGGTTGAGGGCCGGATCGATCCGCTCGGAGTCCGTGTGGGTGAACAGATCGTACATGCGGTGGCCGACGAGCACGTGGTTGACCAGCGGCACCGGCCGGTGGCTGGTCGACACGATCGTCGTCGGGCCGCGCACCTCGCGCAGCCAGGCCCCGAATTCCTCGACATTGGACACTGTGGCCGACAGCGACACCATCTGCACCCGGTCGGGCAGGTGGATGATGACCTCTTCCCACACCGGGCCGCGGAACCGGTCGGCGAGGTAGTGGACCTCGTCGAGGACGACGAATCCGAGGTCGGACAGCCCTTCCACATCGTTGTAGAGCATGTTGCGCAGGACTTCGGTGGTCATCACGATGATCGGGGCATCGCGCCGGATCGAGGTGTCACCGGTGAGCAGACCGACGTTCTCCGGACCGTGGACCTCGGCGAGATCGTTGAACTTCTGGTTGCTCAGCGCCTTGATCGGGGTGGTGTAGAAGACCCGTTTGCCCTCCTCACGGGCCAACTCCACGGCGAATTCGGCGATGAGGGTCTTCCCGGCCCCGGTCGGCGCCGTGACGAGTACGTCCTCACCGTCCTGTAAGTGGCTGCAGGCTTCGAGCTGGAAGTCGTCGAGCTCGAACTCAGTGCGGTCCATGAACCGGCCCAGCGGCGTGCGCGCGAAATCGGCGCGTGCCTTGAAGTCGGCGTAGGCGGCGGAGGGACTCAGGGTCTCTTCCGCCGAGTTCGGGCTCTCTGGAATATCAGTCATTCTTCTCTTCGTCGATAGTCTCGTCCGGGTCGACCCACAGTCCCTGCTCGATCAGGCGCTTCTTCTTCCGGCGATCATTGAACAGGCAGATCACCCAGGCCAGGCAGAACAGCGTCATCATGGGGATGACGAGGAAGAACATCGACATCGCATCGGGAGTGGGAGTGGCGATCGCGGCGAACAGGAACACGAGCATGACGATGATGCGCCACGACTTCTTGATCCGCTCCGCGGACAGGATGCCGAGCATGTTCAGCCCCACCATGAGCACGGGCAGGACGAAAGCGAGGCCGAAGACGACGATGATGATCATCACGAAGCTCAGGTAGTCCTGAGCCGGGATGATGTTCGTTCCACCGGTCGGGGTGAACGAGGTCAGGGCCTTGACGGCGTTGGGCAGGGCGAAGAACGCCATCGTCGAACCGGCGAGGAACAGCGGAATCGCCGCCCCGAGGAAGCCGAGGGAATACAGCTTCTCCTTGCGCTTGAGACCCGGGACGATGAACGCCCAGATCTCATAGAGCCAGATCGGGCAGGAGAGGAAGAGTCCGATGAAGAACGAGAGTTTGATCTTCAGGTCGAATGGGGACGCCACACCCGCGAAGTTGATCTCGGCCATCCGTCCGCCGTCGTCGCGGATCGTGCGGATCGGCTCCTGGAGGATGTCGAGGACTCGGTCGTAGAGGAACCACCCGGCGACAGCACCGAGAGCGATGGCGATCGCAGCGATGATGACACGGTTGCGCAACTCGACGAGATGCCCGACGACGGGCATCTTCTTCTCAGGGTTCTTCTTCCGTGACCGTGACGGCTTCCGCTGACTGTTCTCTTTCACTTCTCGTGAGACTGTGGGTCCTGCTTCTCACGGCTCGCCTCATCAGTGCCGGTGCGGTCACCGGAGACACCTGAGGTTCCGGTCGACGAGGCGGAATCGCTCGAAGAGCTGCGCCCCAGTGTGCCCGGTTCGGTGGACTTCTGTGCATCGTCGTCGTCATCGCGGAGGTCTTTGACCTCGGATTTGAAGATCTTCATCGACTGTCCCAGGCTCCGGGCCAGCTGCGGCAGTTTGGGCGCACCGAAGATGATCACGATGATGAGGATCACGATCGCGATCTGCACGAAACTTGGTCTCATTGGGAGCTCCTTGGATTGTTGATGCTGGGGATGATTCTACGCTGTGCGGCTGAGCCTTTCATCCACGCACCCAGACGGTTCGCGCGGGAGTGACCTGCACCTCAGCCGAGGCGCTCGAGCGCGACCGTGACCGCCTCGGTGTCGTCGATCTCCGTGATGACATCGGCATGGCAGAGCAGGAACCTGCTCAGCCAGTCCACCGAGTGGACGAGTATCCGAATCCGCACGCTCGTGTCCCCGGACTCGGAGTACTCGCGCTTGGTCACATCGAGTTCATCGGCCAGCCATGCGCCGCGCGCTGAGAGTCCGAGAGTCACCTCCCGAGTGTGCGGCGTCGCCGAGCTCACCGCCAGCGGCGGATGCTCGGTGCTCTCCCAGGAGCGGATGGCGCTGAGTGCGAAGCGGCGCGGTGCTCCCGCGGAGTAGCACCAGGCATCGACATACCAGTCGGCCCCGGGCACGAGGTTCGTCGGGGCGATCGTGCGGGTGGTCAGCTCGTCGCGCGAGCCGACATAGTAGTCGATGCGCAGCGCCGACTCGGTCTCGATCGCCTCCTTGAGTGCCGCGAGCAGCTGCTCATCGGCATCGATGGGGCTGACATCGACCGCGGTGCGCAGGTTCTCTCCCGCCGCTACCCGCAGCTTCTCTGCGGCAGTGGCCACGGCCGCAGAGTCGAGTCCGGGCAGGGAGGAGAGCATGTCGAGGGCGAGGACGAGGACGCCGGCTTCCTCCGCGCTCAGTCGCACGGGGACGGAGACCTCCTCGGCGTTGGAGATGAAGATCTGCCCGCCTTCCCACGAGGCGTCGATGAGGTCATCGGGCATGTGACCGGGACGGCCGGTGACGAAGAGAAGCTCGAGGTCGTCGATGAGGGTGTCCGAGTCGATGCCGAAGTAGGCGGCGGTGTCCTCGAGATCGGCCCCGGGATGGGCATCGAGATAGGGCACGAGGCTGAGCAGCCTGGTGAGTCGCTCACGCGCTGAGGACATCTGCGCCTCCCAACCGGTTCAGTGATGAGCGGATGGTGTCGCGTCGGGTGTCGACGGCGCGGACGAGCTCGGCCGGGGCGAGAGCCTCGACGGCGTCTCCGAAACCGACGATCTCGGCGGCGAGAGCATGCACATCGGAGTACTCGATGATCACGGCCCCCTCCTCCTCCCGGATCTGCCGACGCCGCAGCGGATCGGCCCGGTGCGCGCGAATGGCCAGTTTCGCCTCGGCGACGACGGCCATCTCCGAACTCGACTGCAGGGCCAGTTCCGGGGAGAAGTCCGCAGGGATGGTGTAGTCGCCGGGTTCGCGCCCGCCGAGCTTGCCGATCCTGCCGTCGACACGGGAGAGGCGGAAGGTGCGGCGGGCCTGCCGGTCGAGATCGAAGCCGAAGAGGTAGACGCGGTCGCCGCGGCTGAGCAGAGCATAGGGTTCCAGACGCACCTTGCGTGCGGTCTGCCCGGGCTTGTGATAAGTGAATCCGATGGCTTCGCGCGCGTTGATGTGGTGGAGAGCGTCGGCGAAGTTCGCACTCGCCAGGCGCCTGGCCGCGGTTCCGGGTTCGATCGCGCCACGACCGGGACCAGCCTCATCGAGGTCGATTCCCAGCGCCCGCAGCTTCGTCAGCGCTTGGGCGCTCGAGTCACCGAGCTCCGTCTCGGACCAGAACGCCGCCGCCACGGTCACCGCCGCCACCTCGGCCGGGGTGAGGTCGACGTCGTCCATCGCATAGTCGTCCGCCGAGATCCGGTAGCCGGTCTCCCCCGCGTCCCCGTAGGCATCGTGCTCGGCCCGGGTGGCGATGGTGATGCCCATGTGTCGCAGCAGCTCCTTGTCACGGGAGAACTTGCGGTCGAAGGCGATGTCGTCGAGGCCGCTGTAGCCGTCGATGGCGGTCATCAGCGTCTTGCGCGAGACCCATCCGCGGGAGGCGCGGAGGGCGATCAGCAGGTTCATCAGACGCTCGGTCTGCTGCCTCTGTCTGCTGGGGCGGGGTGTATTCACGATTCCACCGTAACTCAAGCCGGGCGATAGTCTTGGGACCATGATTCATTGGCGCAGAGGATTCGTCTCAGCGATTCGTTCCACCCGGCCAGGATACACAGAGGTCGAGGTCGAACTCGACGAGGCGCTGCCGGGTTCGCAGGTGACCGCGATCCGTGCGATCGCCTACACCGATGCGATCGGCCATCCGCAGATCGATGACACCGTCATCGTCAACGTCTCGGCTCTGGCCAAACGGCTCGGCACCGGCGGTTTCGGGCTCATCGTGGCCCTGCCCGATGCGCTGCCGGCCGATCCTCCGAACGGCCCGGGACATCTGGTCAAAGACCGGTATTCACCGCTGCAGACGATGGTCCTCGGCGTCGACGATCAGGAGTCCGACCACCATGCCGTGCTCACCGAGGCGGAGCGCCTGGAGCGCATGCCCGTTCTCGTCGCCGACCTGCATTCGGCGCTGCCGGCCGTCATCGCCGGGATCCGATCCGTCGATCCGTCGCTGCGCATCGCCTATGTCCTCAGTGACGGTGCGGCACTGCCGGCCCCGTTCTCGAAGGCCGTGGCCGGTCTCAAGGATGCCGGCTGGCTGACCGGGTCGATCAGCACCGGACAGTCCTGGGGTGGGGATCTCGAAGCCGTGACGATCCACACCGGACTGCTCGCCGCCCGGCACGTCATGGAGGCCGACATCACCATCGTGGCGCAGGGACCCGGCAATCTGGGCACGGGCACGAAGTACGGCTTCTCCGGGCTCGTCACCGGCGACCATCTCAATGCCGCAGCACTCCTCGACGGCGTTCCCGTCGGCGTGCTGCGGATGTCGAACGCTGACGCCCGCGGTCGCCATTTCGGCATCTCGCACCACACGCTCACCGCTCTGACCGAGATCGCCCGTCCGGGAGTGCAGGTGCCGGTGCCCGACTTCTCCACCCTCACCGAGGCGGAGCTGGGCGAGATGGATCCAGACCCCCGAGTGGTTGAGGGCATCATGTCCGAACAGCTCGAACGGCTGAGCATGCATGACCTGCTCGACATGGACCTCACCGGACTGTGGGCCGGGCTGGGCACCTCACCTGTGGGCCTGTCGACCATGGGTCGCAGGCTCCCGGCGGATGCGGCGTCGTTCCTCGCCGCGGCCGCGGCGGGACGACATGCCGCCGAACTCATCCGTGTGTGAATGAGTCGGGGCCGGGCTCCACAGAGTCCGGCCCCGACCTCGAGGATCTGTGATCAAGGATGGTGCCTGATCAGCGAAAGTCTGTGATCAGCGCACGTTCTCGAGATCGCAGACGAAGATGAGGCTCTCACCGGGCTGGATGACGCCGCCGGCGCCCTGGTCTCCATAGGCCAGGTGCGGTGGGATCTGCAGGGTCCGACGGCCACCGACCTTCATGCCCTGGATTCCCTGGTCCCAGCCGGTGATGACCATGCCCGACCCGAGGCGGAACTCCAGCGGGGTGCCGCGGTTGTATGAGGCGTCGAACTCCTCACCCGTGGAATGGGCGACGCCGACGTAGTGCACGCTCACGGTGTCACCGGGTCCCGCCTCGGCGCCGTCGCCGATGATGTCATCGACGATGACGAGCTCGGTGGGTGCCTCGCCGCCGGGGAAATCGACTTCTGGCTTCTGCTTCATGTGTCTCCTCCTGTGCTGACCGTTCGTCACGGTCGGTGTGGGTGGTTGTCTGTCTACTGGGCCGAGAGGATGTCGACGACGAAGATCAGGGTCGAGTTCCCCGGGATCGAGTCGTTGCCCTGTTCACCGTAGCCCTTGTCGGGCGGCACGATGAGGACGACCTGGCTGCCGACCTTCTGGCCGACGAGGCCCTCGTTCCATCCGTCGATGACCTGAGCATCGCCTACGGGCGAGACGGGGAAGGGCTGTCCGCCCTTCTTCCAGTTCGAGTCGAAGGCCTTCGAGGTGTCGTCCCAGAGCCAGCCGGAGTACTTCACCGACACGCTCTGGCCCTTCGTGACCTCGGGCCCCTCGCCCTCGATCGTGGCAAAGGTCTCGAGCTTCTTCGGCTTATCGCCCTTCGGCTTCGAGATCGACGGCGCACCGTCGTCGGCCCAGTCCACTTTCACAGGGTTGTCCGACTGGTCGGCCTTCTTGCCTTCGGCGCGGGTCAGCGGCTTCTCGGCCTTCTCGACGTCGATGACGTAGACCAGTGTCTGCGAGGCCTCGCCCTGTTCGGCGCTGCCGTTGAGGGTGAGCATGACGCGGGATCCGGTCTTGACGTCGATGAGCGCGTCGTAGAGGTCCCCGGAGATCTGTGACTTGTCCATGGGGAAACCGGCGGGCGACTTCGAATCGTAGCTCGATTCGACGACCTTGCCGGTCGTGCCGGAGACCAGCGTCATCTGTGCGGTGACCTGTTCGCCGTCGGCGATTTTGTCGCCCCTGCCCTGTTCGAGGACCTTCTTCTCGGTCTTCTTCATCACCAGGGGTGCATCGAAGCTGACTTTCGGCTTCTCCCCCGACTTCCCCTTGACGGTGACGTCGTCGAGACTCGTCGACTTCGCATCCTGGGCGGCCACGGACGGCGGCGGCGTGGTCGAGTCGTCGGACTCGTCGCCCTGCCCACAGGCCGAGAGCAGCAGCAGACCCGCCGCGATGGCGCTGAGCACTTTGGTGCGCACTGGTTTCCTTTCCTCACGAGTGGCCGTCGCCGCGCATCGGCGGACCCGACCGGATCACAGGGCGATCTTACAGGCCCGCGATGAGTGCTTCCGCCTGCGGGTGAGTCGTGGCGAACGGGTCCTTGAGCGCCACGGCCCGGCCGGATTCGTCGTTGAGCCGCAGGTGCACCCAGTCGACCGTGTAGTCCCTCCGGGCCGCGTGCGCGGCCCGGACGAATTCGCCGCGGATGGCCGCGCGGGTGCCCGCAGGCGGTTCGACCTTGGCCTTCTCTGCCGCGGCGGCGGGGACGAGGCTCGTCGCCATCCCGGCCGCCTCCAGCTTCGGGAACAGTCCGGTGGCCGGTGTGATGTCGTGGTAGGCGATGTCGAGTCGGTGGATGCGCGGATCCGTGATGTCCTCACTCCCGCGCGCCATCGACCGTTTGATGAGGGTGCGCTTCATCACCCAGTCGATCTCGGTGTCGACGGCGCTGAAGTCCTGGGATTCGACGGCGGTGAGCATCCGCGTCCACAGGTCGATGACGTAGCGGGCGAGCTCTTCGTCGCCGAGGCTGTGATCGCCGCTGTCGACGAGCCTCTGTGCCCGATCCCGATAGTCCTCCAGCAGCCCGAGCGGGGTCGTTGTCGTCCCGTCGGTGCGTTCGAGCACGACGGACCCGGTGAGGTCCCGGGCGACGAGCCGGATGTCGCGCACCGGGTGGCGCAGCCCGTTCTCCGGGATCCGTGCCCCCTGTTCGATGAGGTCGAGCATGAGGACGGCCGAACCGATCTTCAGCGCCGAGGTGGTCGTCGACATCGAGGAGTCACCAACGATGACGTGCAGACGCCGGTACTTCTCCGCATCCGCATGCGGTTCGTCGCGGGCGTTGATGATGGGCCGTGACCGGGTCGTCGCCGAAGACAGACCCTCCCACATCACATCGGAGCGAGCGGAGAGGCCGAACATCATCTCCGAGCGGTCGGCCACCTCGTCGGGGGCGAAGGCCGACCGGCGGGGAATCACCGCGCCGGCGCCGACGAGCAGCTGGCGGGAGACCAGGAAGGGCAGCAGCACTGTCGTCAGACGGTTGAAGTCGAGGGTGCGGCGGATGAGGAAGTTCTCGTGCGAGCCGTAGGAGTTCCCGGCCGCGTCGGTGTTGTTCTTGACCATGTGCACCCGACCGCCGATGCCCTCGGCTTCGAGTGCGCTCTGTGCCTTGTGCAGCAGGTCGATCATCAGACCCTCACCTGCCCGGTCCTGGGCGAGGAGGTCGGAGAGGTCGTCGCATTCTGCGGTCGCATATTCGGGATGCGAACCGACGTCGAGGTAGAGACGCGACCCGTTGGGCAGGAACACGTTCGACGACCGACCCCATTCGACGACGGGACGGAAGAGGTAGCGGGCGATCTCCTCCGGTCCGATGCGTCGCCCGTCAGCAGCGGCGGTGTGCGCGAGTCCGTATTCGGTCTCGAGTCCGAAGATGCGTGCCATTCAGTCCTTCCTCAGCTCGGCCATCGTCGTCTCGTCGAGACGGCGGAACGTCCGCTGCCGGTGCGTCGTGCGATCGAGGACGGCGGCCTCGAGGTCCTCGTTGGGCAGGTTCGTCCGGGTGGCGGCGGCTAGTGCTGCGACGCCGTGGTTGAACACGGCGGCCAGGTCGAGTGTGGACGTGCGCAGCCCGGACAGGGATGCGGTGATCGCATCGGCCTGCCCTCCGATGGCCACGTGCTCGGTCTCGTCGATGACCGAGCCGTCGTAGCTGAGCCGGTAGAGCTGATCGGCGTCCGCGGTGACGCCGAGTTCGGCGACGACGAGTTCGACTTCGAAGGGCTTCGATTCGGTGGTGAAGACCCCGGCGAGGGTCTGCGCATAGGCGTTCGTCAGGCCCCTGGCGGTGACGTCGATGCGATCGTAGGAGTAGCCGCGCAGGTCGGCGTAGCGGACCCCGGCCTGTCGCAGGGTCTCGAATTCGTTGTACTTGCCGACGGCGGCGAAGCCGATCCGGTCGTAGATCTCCGCGATCTTGTGCAGGGTCGGCGAGGGGTTCTCCGCGAGCAGCAGGATGCCGGAGTCGTAGCGGAGGACGACGACCGAGCGGCCGCGAGCGATTCCCTTGCGCGCGAAGTCGGCGCGGTCCTTCATCAGCTGTTCGGGTGAGACGTAGAACGGGGCCTGGCTCATGACCGGTCCTTTCGCTGTGCCGGGCGCACTGTCGTGGGCGCTGTCCTCATGCCGCTCATGCCCCGGCGGTCCGGGTGCGACGGTCGACGACCTCGGCGGCGGTGGTCAGAACGGATGCCGAATCGATCTCGGTGACTCCCTCAGCGAGGTCGACGGTGAAGATCGTCGGGGCGATCTGACGGACGAAGTCCGGTCCCCCGGTGGCTGAGTCGTCATCGGAGGCGTCGAAGAGTGCCTCGACGGCCACGGTGATCGCCTGGTCCTGGTCGAGTTCGGGCCGCCACAGCTTCTTCAGCGCCCCACGGGCGAAGCCGGATCCCGAGCCGATCGCGTGGAAGCGGTGCTCTTCGTATTTTCCGCCGGTGACGTCGAAGCTGAAGATCTGTCCGTGCGGGGTCACCTCGTCGACCCCGGCGAACAGGGGAACCACGCTCAGGCCCTGCATGGCCAGGCCGAGGTTGCCCCGCAGCATCGCGGCCAGGCGGTTGGCCTTGCCGTTGAGCGAGAGACGGGCTCCTTCGATCTTCTCGTAGTGCTCGAGTTCGAGCTGGAAGAGCCGGATGAGGTCGAGGGCGACTCCGGCCGTGCCGGCGATGCCGATGACGGAGTAGTCGTCGGCGGCCCTGACCTTCTCCATCGAATGGGAGGCGATGAGGTTGCCGATCGTGGCCCGCCGATCCCCGGCCATGAGGATGCCCGAGGCGGTCCGGAAGCAGATGATCGTCGTGCCCTCCGGTGACTGCTCGGACAGGTCCCTGCCCCCGCCCCGCGGCAGGACCTCGGGTGCCAGGGAGCGGGCGAGTTCGACGAACGAGTTGCTCGTCGAACTCAAGAATGCAGGAGGGAATCCTGCCATTTCATTGGCCGCCCTTCTGCACGAAGTTCTTGACGAACTCCTCTGCGTTCGATTCGAGCACACCGTCGATCTCGTCGAGGATGGAATCGACGTTCTGGGTGTTGATCTGACCTTGGACCGCCTCCGGCGGGTCGACGGGTGCGTCACCCCCACCGGTCGATTTGTCGTGTTGGAACTGTTCCTGCGAGCTCATCTCACACCCCTTCAGTCGTTCTTCGTGCTCAGTCTATCCACACCGAGGGCCTCCAGCAGGGCCTCGGCGGTCTCGATTCCCTCGATGCGTTCGGCCAGCAGCGCACGGGTGCCCTTGAGCGGTTCCTGCATGGGCAGGCGCACGATGCCGAAGCCGCCGGCGTTGAGGACGAGAGAGTCCCAGCTGGCGGCGACGAGCTCCTCGCCGAGGCGGCCCACCGCGACCGAGCGAAGGAACGCCCGCGTCCCGTCGGGAGCGTTGGTCACCGCCGCTTCGACCTCGGCATCGGTGGTCATCCGGCGGATCCGTCCGGCCCGTTCGAGCTTGTAGAACAGTCCCTTCTCCGGCCTCACGTCGTGATACTGGACGTCGATGAGGGCGAGCTTCGGGTGATCCCAATCGAGGCTCTCGCGGGTCCGGTAACTCTCCAGCAGGACCCATTTGGCGACCCAGTCGATGGAATCCGCAAGGCTGCGCGGATCATTCGCGAGACCGTCGAGGAACCGTCGCCATTCGGCCAGCACCTCGGCGGTGGCGGGATCGTCGTGGTCGGCGTGTTCGGCGCATGCGGCGTAGAAGGCCTCCTGGATCTCCAGGGCGCTGGTCGTGGTGCCGTCGGCCAGCGGAAGTCGAACGCTCAGTGTGAGGTCGTGGCTGACGTCGACCAGTGACTGTACCGGGTCGGCGAGGTCGATGCGCGGGGCCTGACCCGCTTCGATGAGGGCGAGGACGAGGGAGCTGGCGCCGAAGCGCACGAAGGTCGCGGGTTCGGCCAGGGTGGCGTCGCCGATGATGATGTGCAGGCGCCGGTACTTCGCCGGGTCTGCGTGGGGTTCGTCGCGGGTGTTGACGATGGGGCGGCGCAGCGTCGTCTCGAGGCCGACCTCGGCTTCGAAGAAGTCCGCGCGAGACGAGATCTGGAACCCTTTGCCCTCCCCTTCACGTCCGATGCCCACTCGTCCGGAGCCGCAGAGGACCTGTCGGGAGACGAAGAACGGAATGAGGCCGGCGACGATGTCGTCGAAGTCGACGCCTCTGTCGACGAGGTAGTTCTCGTGGGTGCCGTAGGACGACCCTTTGGAGTCGGTGTTGTTCTTGTACAGGTTGACCGGTTCGGCCGAGGATTCCAGGGCCCGCACGGAGGCCAGCGCCACGAGGTCGCCGGCCCGGTCGAAGGTGACGATGTCGCGGGGTGTGAGCACCTCCGGGGAGGAGTATTCGGGATGTGCGTGGTCGACGTAGTAACGTGCGCCGTTCTCCGTGACCACGTTGGCCAGATACTGCGCCTCGACCTCATCGGTGGGAATATGGGTGAGCTGCGAGGAGTCCGCGTCGGCGATGTTCATGAAGAACCCGCGCGCATCGGCCAACGGAGATTCGGCGGCGAAGTCCCAGAAGTTCTGCGATGACTTCAGCCCGCGCGGTCCGGCGTAGGCGTCGACGACACGCGCCGAGTCGCGCATCGGGTTCGCCTGCGGGTTGCCCGGCTGGCTGAGACCGAACTCGGTCTCCGATCCCATGACGCGCTGGACTCTGAGCATCTGTTCTTCCTCCAAGGTCTAGACTCGGGGACGTGGCTGTCAAGAAATCCCATCTCCCGATCGCACTGATCGTCGACCTCATCCTCGTGGTTCTGTTCACGATCGTCGGTCATTACACACATTCTCACAATTTCGAGCCGCAGGGGCTGATGATCACGGCATGGCCGTTCGTCGCCGCCCTCGTCATCGCATGGATGCTCAGCGCAGTCTGGGATCGCCCGATCTCGCCTCTGGCCACCGGCGCCGGAGTGTGGGCGATCACCGTGCTCATCGGGCTCGTCATCCGCGGGATCATCGGCGCCGGCGGCGAGCCGGGCATGGTGCCGGTGAGCTTCATGATCGTGGCGACCACGCTCAACCTCATCACCCTCGTCGGGTGGCGCATCATCGCCACCGCCGTCACCGGAGGATCGGGCCGCAAGCGCAGCCGCTGACCCGATCCTCCTCGGCTCACACGAGGTCGGAGTTCGGCCGCACCTCGGCCACGTCGATCTCATAGGGCACCGCCGGGGCACCCCGGGTGGTGTCGAGGTGCATCATCCGCAGATGGGTGACGCGTTCGCCCTTCCGCCCGGAGATCCGTGCCCATTCGTCCGGATTCGTCGTGTTCGGCAGGTCCTCGTGCTCGCTGAACTCTTCGGCGATGGCGGCCTCGAAGTGGTCGCGGCGCAGTCCTCGCTCACCGGTCTCCAGCAGCGACTTGATCGCCGACTTCTTCGCCCGGTCGACGATGTTGTGGATCATCGCCCCCGAGGCGAAGTCGGAGAAGTGGAGCACTTCCTTCGACCCGTCGGCATAGCTGACCTCGACGAATTCGTTCTCCGGTGACTGGGCGTACATCCGATCGACGCAGAAGTCGATGAGGGCGGACACCGCCTCGGCGGGAGTCGAATGCCCCTCGTGGACGCTCGTGTGCAGCGGCAGATCCACGGTCAGATACTTCTCGAAGATGTCGCGGGCGGCATCGGCATCGGGCCGTTCGATGCGGATCTTCACATCGAGGCGGCCGGGCCGCAGGATCGCGGGATCGATGAGGTCCTCACGGTTCGAGGCACCGATGACGATGACGTTGTCGAGCTGTTCGACGCCGTCGATCTCGGTGAGCAGCTGCGGGACGATCGTCGTCTCCACATCCGAGGATTTGCCGGTGCCGCGAGTGCGGAACAGGGACTCCATCTCGTCGAAGAAGACGACGACGGGGAACCCGGCCGACGCCTTCTCCCGGGCTCGGGCGAAGATCAGACGCAGCTGACGTTCGGTCTCGCCGACGTACTTGTCCAAGAGCTCGGGACCTTTGATGTTGAGGAAGTAGGTCTTGCGGGTGCGTTCCTCACCTGTGCGGTCGGCCAGCGAGTTCGCCACGGCCTTCGCGATGAGGGTCTTGCCGCATCCGGGCGGGCCGTAGAGCAGGATGCCCTTGGGCGGTTTGAGCCCGTGCTCGGTGTAGAGCTCCGGGTGTGCGAAAGGCAGTTCGACGGCGTCCTTGATGAGACCGATCTGGTCGGCGAGGCCGCCGATGTCCGAATAGGTGATGTCCGGGACCTCTTCGAGCAGCAGCGAGGAGACCTCCGGCTTCTCGACGACCTGCAGCGCGTAGTGGGTGCGGGTGTCGACGACGACGGCATCGCCGACGCGCAGACCCGTGTCGATGAGGTCGGCGGCGAGGACGAAGACCTGCTCGTCGTCACCGGGAGCACCGACGAGGATGCGCGTCTCATCGACGAACTCACGGACGTTGACGACCGAGCCGACCGAGGCGAAGGTGCCGGTGCCGATGATGACGAGCCCTTCGGACAGGAGCACATCGGCTCCGGCCCGCAGCTGGGTGGCTTCGACCTCGGGGGCCACGGCCACGCGCATCCGACGCCCTCCGACGATGACGTCAGCGGCGACACCGGACTCATCGAGGGCGATGAGGGTGCCCCAGTTGTTCGGCGGCTCGGTCAGACGCCGAGCCTCCTCCTTGATCCTACCCAGCTCATCACGGGCCGTGCGGAGGGTCTTCGACAGGGCCTCATTGCGCTTGCCGGCGGTGTAGAGCTGCTGGCGCAGCGAGGCAGTGTCCTCGCGCAGGCGCTTCATCTCGGTCGGTGTCTCGGTCATCGTTCCTCCTCCGACTCTGTGCTGGTCGTGGATGCGGTGCTGGTCGGGTTTGCTGATCCGGCGGGGGCTGCCGTCCCGGACCCGGGTGGTGGGCCGCCGGGTCGGTCGGCGTCGCGCAGTCGTCTGCCGGCATCGCGCATCACCCGGCGCAGCTTCTTGCCGTGGGCGGTGCGGGCGCCGATCGCCGCCTCGGTGACCTCGGAATCGGTCCAGGCACTGACGTCCTCCGGCGCGGCGGTCGCGGCTGCAGGACGTTTCTTCTTCTCCAGCGGGGCGACGCCGTCGGCCATCCGGCGGGCGATGATGAGGAACCCGGTGTGCGCGATCATCCGGTGGTCGGGACGCACAGCCAAACCGTCGGCATGCCAGCCGCGGACCATGGCCTCCATCGATTCGGGTTCGGCGAATTTCTGCGAGGCGCGCAGGGCCTCGACGAAGCGGGAGAGCTGCGGGACGGTGGCGACATAGGCGATGACGATGCCGCCCGGGGCCAGGGCCTCGCTGACCGAGTCGAGGGTGTTCCAGGGGGTGAGCATGTCGAGCACGACCCGGTCGACCGAGCCGGGGCCGAAGGTCTGCGGCAGCGTGTCGGCGAGGTCACCGACCCTCACGGACCAGTTCTCCGGTTCGCCGTCGAAGAAGTCGGCGATATTTCCCTTCGCGATCGTGGCGAACTCCTCGCGGAGTTCGAACGAGTGGACGGAGCCGGTGGGGCCGACGGCCCGCAGCAGCGCCATCGACAGAGCACCGGAGCCGACTCCGGCCTCGACGACGACGGCTCCGGGGAAGATGTCGCCGAGAGTGACGATGAGTCCGGAGTCCTTGGGGTAGACCACCGCGGCCCCGCGGGGCATCGAGAGCACGAAGTCCTCGTACCTGGGCCGGAAGACCTGGAAGTCCACTCCCCCGGTGTTCGAGACGATGATTCCCTCGGTCCGACCGATGATGTCGTCGTGGCTGATGAGCCCCTTGTTCGTGTGGAACGTCTCACCCTCGGCGAGCACGATGGTGTGCATACGCCCCTTCGGATCGGTGAGCTGGACCTTCTCGCTCGCGGAGAGAACGCGCGGAGGCCGGGTATGGAGTGCCTGAGTCATGATGACACCACTCTACGCTGGTGAGGATTGCCTCACACAACCGGCTCAGGCGGCGAGCAGCTCGTCGAAGAACTCTTGGAGGTCGATGACCCCGACGAGGGTGTTGCCGTCCATGACCAGGCTGAACTGAGCCTTGGGACGGTGTGTCAGCGATTCGAGCAGATGCGGGGCGGTGATGTCCTTGGGCACGCCGATCCAGCCGGCCAACGGACGGGCCACCTCGCCGGCGGGAACGGCCTCGAGCGTCTCGGCGAGGCGGCCCGCGGCGGCATGCCTGTCGACGAGTCCATAGGGCAGGCCCTTCTGGTCGAGGACGACGATGAGGGTGCGTTCCTTCGCATTGCCGAGCGTGTTCGCATAGTCGAGGGTGTCGGCGAGGCCGGCGTCCCAGGTCGCTGCGATCGCCGGCTGGATGACCTGGGAGAGGTCGTAGGTCTCCATCTTCCGTGCCCGTTTGGCGTGGGTGGCGGCATCTCCGGCGGAGAACCACAGCATGATCGCGATGAGCGACATCCATGCCACCTGCAGCGGGTCCGGGCGCTCACCTGCCAGCAGCGGGGTGACGACGGACCAGCCGATGAATCCGACTGCGATGATGCGTCCGACCCAGCTGGCGACGATCGTGCCGAGGTACTGGGAGCCGGTGATGCGCCACATGATCGCCTGCAGCGCCCAGCCGCCGTCGAGCGGGATGCCCGGCAGCAGGTTGATCGCCCCGAGTGCGACATTGGCGAAGGTGACCGCGATGAGCAGCAGCCACGGCACCGAGGTGGGGCTGGCCGCACTCAGCGCCCACCATCCCAAGAGGGCGAGGACGATGTTGACGATGGGGCCGACGATCGAGATGACGAAGCTCGTGGTCGCGGCTTTGTCGCGCGGATTGTCGACCTGCGGTTCGAACCGGGTGAAGCCGCCCCAGATGTTGAGCTCGATGGCGGCGACCTTCTGCCCGTAGAACTGTCCGGCCACTCCGTGGGCGAGTTCGTGGAGGAACACAGAGGCGAAGAGGAGGACGGCGTAGGCGAAGGCGACGAACCAGGCTCCGACGCCCAGATCGGGGCGGACCTGGTTGAGCCAGGGAGTGAAGAGGATCGTGATGACGATGGCGGCGAGGAACCACGACCATGCCAGGATCACCGGGGCGCCGAGGACGGTGCCCAGGCGCAGACCCGAGGACGCACCGGGCTGGTGGTTTTTCGCGGCCATTGAAGGGATTCCTCCGGTCGAAGTCGTGGTCAGCAGGTCCACAGAGTGTCGGTTACTCAGCCTAACAGCGACGGCACCGTCGCCGCTGGTCGCCACGTCGTGTCGGTGCAGGTCGTTACAGTGGTGATATGGCCGAGCTCACCAGTCTCTCGCCCTCCCGGGCCAACGACTTCATCCAATGCCCTCTGAAGTTCCGCTTCCGCAGCATCGACAGACTGCCGGAGCCGCCCTCGCAGGCGGCTTTCCGAGGCACCGTGGTCCATGCGGTGCTCGAGAAGCTGTTCACGGCCCCCGCGGCCGACCGCACAGCTGAGCTCGCTCAGTCGATGCTCATGCCGGCCTGGGACGAACTGGTGGAGAAAGATCCCGAGGTACTCGAGATCTTCACTCACGAATCGGAGAAGGAGACGTTCTTCACATCAGCGCGTCGCCTCATCGACTCCTATTTCGTGCTCGAATACCCCGAACACCTCGAACCGGACGAGACGGAGAAGTTCGTCCGCACCACGCTGGACAACGGGCTCGAGCTGCGCGGCTTCATCGACCGGGTCGATGTCGCTCCCGGCGGGCAGAAGCGCCTCGTCGACTACAAGACGGGCAAACAGCCGAAGCCCCAGTACGGACGGGAGGCGAAATTCCAGATGGGGTTCTACGCCCTCGTCGTCTATCGGCTCTCAGGAGAACTCGTCCACACGCTGCAGCTGATGTATCTGGGTTCGCGCAGCGTACTCAAATCGCATCCGACGATGACCGAGATCGAGCAGACCGAGTTCGAGATCGACGCGATCTGGAAGGACATCACTGCCTCGGCCGAAGCCGATCGGTGGCGACCGAAGAAGTCTCCGCTGTGCAATTGGTGCACCTTCAAACCACTGTGCCCGGCCTGGGGCAACTCGGCCCCGCCGACCCCGGAGATCACGAAGATCGTCGGGGTCTGAACCGACCGGCGGCTAGACCGACAGGCGTCTGCAGCAGCGCTCGGCCAGGCCGACGGGTTCCGCAGGCTAGGCCGACGGCTTGCGCAGGGCGCGCAGGTCTTCGACGCCTCTGCCGTCGAGGCCGTCCCACAGGATCCGACCCGGCTTGGGCTCGAGGTCGACGAGATGGGGCACACCCACGGCGATCGTCCCGGCCGCCTCGGCGCTGGCCAGACCCGGCTTCGAATCCTCGAGAGCCACACACTCAGCGGCATCGAACCCGAGCAGGGCCGCACCCTTGAGATAGGGCTCGGGATCGGGTTTGCCGGCAGACACCTCGTCACCGGCGATGAGTCCGGCAAAGCTGCCGGCGGGACAGCTCGCGATGACCGCCTCGGCCAGCGGCCGGTACGACATCGTCACCATCACGCAGGGGATCCCCTCGGCCACGAGCTCGGCGAGGAGTTCGAGGGCACCGGGCCGGAACGGCACCGAGGTGCGGATCTGATCGATCACCGCATCCATCAGCGTCGTCACGATCTCCTCGGCAGGCAGTTCGAGGCCGGCGTCCTGCATCATCCTCGCCGAGGTGATGAGCTCGTTGCCGACGAACTCGAGCCCCTGCTCGTCCGACCAGGGAATGCCGTGGGCGTTCATCAGTTCGGTCTCGGCCCTGATCCAGTACGGCTCCGTGTCGACCAGGGTTCCGTCCATGTCCCAGAGGACCGCGGCAGGGAAGGCTTCGGCAGAATTCGTCATGGTGCCAGCGTAGTCTTGGACCATGAGCTTTCTTCCATCCGGGTCCGGGGCACTCGTCTTCATCGCCTTCGAAGGTCAGGATGCCGACGCTTCGGAAGCGGCGAGTTCGCTGGCCAAGGATCTCATCGAGGTCTGGGACCTCAGCGACTCCGCGATCCTCGACACCGACGGCTTCTACGAGTTCCGCTTCTCCGAACCCGAGATCATCCGCGACGAGGACGGGACGGCGACGATCGCGTGGCCCGGTGTCGCCGTGCATCGCGGCCACCTCGGCGAACTGCCGGTCACTGTCATCCACGGTCACGAACCGGGATTGAAGTGGCGGGAGTTCCTGTCCCTCGTCCTCGCTGAGGTCGGTGATGAGGATTCCGTCGTCCTCCTCGGCGGCCTGCATGCGGAGGTTCCGCACACCCGGCCACTGCCGGTCGTGGCCAACACCGAGGATCCCGGTCTGGCCGCGGACCTCGACGTCGATGCCAACGGCTATGAAGGGCCGATCGGGATCCTCGGACTCCTCGGTGTGGCCTGTCAGTGGCGAGGCGTGCGGGCGATCAACCTGTGGGTCGGGGTGCCGGACTATCTGGCGGACTCCCCGTCTCCGAAGGCCGAGCTGGCTCTGGCCAAGGCCGTCGAGCGGTACACCGGTGTGGAGGTCGACATCCATGTGCTCGAGGAGGAGAGCCGGGCGTGGGAACTCGGCGCCGATGAGCTCGTCTCCCTCAACCCGAATCTGGCTGAGCTCGTCAAGGGTCTCGAAGAGCTCAATGACTCCGCTGACCTGCCCGAGGCCAGCGGGGATGCAATCGCGGCCGAGTTCGAGCGCTATCTGCGCAAACGCGGTCGAGAGAAGTAGGGCGGGACTCCGCCGGAGCCTTCAGTCGAGCAGACGGATGCCGAGCAGCGCGTCCACGGCGTCGGCGACCCGATCGCCGCTGACGGCATCGGATTCGGCGCCTTCGGAATCGGCGTAGTGGTCGGCCCACTCGTCGAGGATGCCCAGGGCCCGGGGGCTGTCGAGATCATCGGTCAGCGCCTCTCGGAGCAGACCGATGATGTGCCCACGCAGACCCTCACGGCATTCGGATTCGCATTTCGCAGCGTGCCGCCATGCCTGCAGGCGGGCCTCGGCGACCTCGAGCTGTTCTTCGGAGAAGCTCCAGTCGGTGCGATAGTGATTGGCCAGGATCACGGTTCGGATGACCATGGGGTCGACTCCGCGTTCACGCAGCTCGGAGACGAGCACGAGGTTGCCCTTGGACTTGCTCATCTTCTCGCCGTCGAGACCGACCATGCCGGTGTGCATGTAGGTTCGGGCCATCGGCTTGTTCCGCCAGGCAGCGGCATGGGCTGCGCTCATCTCGTGGTGCGGGAAGATGAGGTCGTTTCCTCCGCCCTGCACGTCGAGGGGAAGACCCACGTATTCGTCGACGATGACGGTGCATTCGACGTGCCAGCCGGGACGGCCGCGTCCCAGCGTTCCACCGTCCCAGGACGGTTCGCCTTCGCGTTCGGCCCTCCACAGCAGCGGATCGATGGGGTTGTCCTTGCCCGGGGTGTCGGGGTCACCGCCGCGTTCTGCCGACAGCTCTGCCATGGTCTTCGCATCGTCGTGGCTGACGGTGCCGAAGGGCGGGGTGATCGGGGTCGAGACGCGGTAGTAGACATCACCGTTCTCGAGTGTGTAGGCCGCGCCCTTGTCCACGAGGTCACGCACGGCCGCGGCGATCTCGTCGACGGATTCGACGACGCCGATGTAGTCGCGCGGCGGGATCACCCGCAGGGCTTCCATATCGTCGCGGAAGAGCTGGATCTGCGAGGAGGCGAGTTCGCGCCAGTCGACTCCGGTGGCATCGGCGCGTTCGAGGAGAGGGTCATCGACATCGGTCGTGTTCTGCACGTAGATGACATCGAGACCGGCATCACGCCAGACGCGGTTGAGCAGGTCGAATGCCACATAGGTGGCGGCATGGCCGAGATGCGTCGCATCATAGGGAGTGATGCCGCAGACGTAGAGGCGGGCCGTCTGATCCTTCCCGCGCAGACGGCGCGGGCTGCGGGTGCTCGTATCGAATACGGTCGGCACCTTGCCGGTGCTGGTCAGACGGGGCAGTTGAGGTTCGGGCCATGACTTCACGGCACCCAGCCTAACCGAGTCACCGACGTTCGGCACTTCGGGTCCGACGTGAATCTCGTGACCCGATCCCGGCGCTCAGATCGGCGGCCAGGGGATGACGGTGCGGTCGTCGGGAGCTTCGGGGAAGAACTCCGCTGTGAGAAGGGTCGCGGCGCGCTCGGACAAGGCCGCCAGTTCTGCCTCGGACAGGCAGTCGGCCAGCGCGGTGCGCAGCGGCTCGTCCATTGCCGCGACTGCTTCGAGGGCGTCGATCTCTTCGGCGTGGAAGGAGGCTCGGGAGAAGCCCCAGAGCACGGTGCGCAGCTTCTCCTCGGCATGGAAGGTCAGGCCGTTGTCGATGCCGAAGACGCCGATGTCAGTCGGAGCGATGCTCGGCAGGCAGCTGCCGGTGATGACATGTCCGGCCTTCCGGTCGGCGTTGTTGGCCAGCAGATCGAAGAAGGCGACGGCCCGCAGCCCCTCGGCCACGCTGTGTGAGAGCACGAGGTCACGGCCGTCCTCGGTGCGCAGGGCGAAGATCGGGGTGTGATCGGCAGGGATGGCGCTCACCGCGCTCAGGGTCACGGCCTCCTCATCGTCGGAGGCTTCGACATACGCCTGCAGCGAACCGCGGCCGTCGGGCAGGTCATCGCGCAGCACGGTCGGCGGAACCACGCCGAGGTCCAGCTGCGAGCTGAGACGGTAGGCCGCGACCTCTCTCAGGGCTAGACTGTGGGGCGGGAAGTCGTGCAGCGGACGTTCACCGGAGATGGGTTTGTACACGGCCCTGAAGGCGCGGCCGGAGTGTTCGACGACGAGCAGCCGAGTGTCGTTGCTGGCCCGTGGGATCGACCCCATCTCGGTCCAGTCACCGGCTGTGAGTGCGTCGAGGAGAAGGCTGTGGTCCATCACGGTTCAGGCGCGTGGGATCCCGTTGGCTCGCGGGCAGAGGTGTCCGTCCGGTTCGAGCGGGAGCGAGCAGAACGGGCAGTCGCCGCGTCCTGCGCTGACGACCTGTTCGCCGCGGCGAGAGAACTCGCGCGCGGCCGCCGCGTCGAGGACCACGCGCAGCACCTCGCGTTCGACCTCGTCGTCATCCGGGTCCGCGGAGGTGCCCGCCCGAGCATCGGCCTCGGTGAGTTCGAAGCATTCGATGACGAGTTCGTGTTTGACCGTGTCCCAGCCCAGGCTCATCGTGCCCACGCGGAACTCCGGTTCGATCGGCACATTCAGCCCGGCATTGTCGATGCGGTCATCGAGGGCCGTCTGCGGCACACGAGCGGCGGGGTCCTTGATCATCACCATGTCGAGCAGTTCGGTGACTCGGTCGGCGAGGATCTCCACCTGTTCCTTCTCCACGACCACGGTCGTCAGTGAGGTTCCCGACTTCGCCTGGAGGAGGAAGGTCCGTTCCCCCGGGAGTCCGATCGTGCCGACGACGAAACGATCCGGTGTGGGGTGGTCGTACAGAGCTGCCATGTCTTCAGCCTAGTCCAAACCCTTACATGTGACTCCGGCCTGGGATACATTTGAGTCATGAGCACTGATCCTCGTGAGGCCCTGGACGCATTCCTCGAAGCAGTGAGAGAGCACTACGCTGCATCCGCACACCGCACCGGAGACCAAGACCCCAGAGTCGAAGCGGCGTATATGGCATTGGCCGACGCCTTCGAGATCTACGAAGATGCGATCTACACCGCATTCGACGAGGTGACGCCCTTCGAACTGTTCGACGACGTGGAGGACGCGAAGGACGATGACGACGAGTTCCCACTCGATGATGACGAGGACGACTGAGCTCGATTCCTTGTGAGCAGATCCGTCCGGGGATCAGCCAGACAATCCGCCCGGGAATCAGGAGATCTGCTCGAGCACCTCGGCGATCTCGTCGGCCAGGTCGACGTCGCTGCCGGTGATCTCGGCGAGCTGGGATGCGGTGCGTGGTGACACCAGGGTGCAGGCCACGCCGCGATGGCGGTTGAAGGCCAACGCGATGTCCGTCGTCGACACACCGAGCGCCGAGGCGGCCCGACGCACCCCTGCGAGCACCCGGTTCGATCCATCGTCGAGGTACTCCGTGACATAGTCGGCGAGTTCCCCTGCCAGCCGTGAGTCCTGCGGGGTCGCATTCCGGTATTTGTCCGTGAGCACGCCGCGGCCCAGGCCGGCACCGGCGATGAGCCCCACCCCTGCGTAGTCGGCGGCGGGCACGAGATCGTCCTCGGCCTCCCGGTTGAGCAGCGAGTACTCGGCCACAGCGCACGAGATCGGGATCCCGGCTCCGCGCATCTCCGCGAGCTGCCAGCCGGTGTGGTGGGAGACTCCGACGTAGCGGATCTTTCCGAGCGTGAGCAGCGTGTCGATCGCCGAGGCGGTCTCCGCCCTGTCCACGTTCGCATCGAAGACGTCGAGGATGAGCACATCGAGGTGGTCTCGACCGATGCTGCGCAGCAGAGAGTCGACCTGGGACAGGATCCGTGCCCGTCCGAGGCCGACCTCGATGTGGTCCGTCTCACGCATGGACACGCCCGCACGGGCCATCATCAGCATCTCTTCGGGAAGTCTCAGCTGGGCGATCACCTCAGCTGCGAAATGGTGCGCACTGGGCAGTTCGATGAGGTTCCCACCTGCATCGTTGTACTCATCGACGAGGTGCTGGGCGGCTTGGGCGTCGACCCGGTGGCCCCATTCGAAGGTGCCGAGACCCACATCGCTGACGTCGAGTCCGGTCTGGCCGATGCGTTGGTGCTTCATGCTTCTTGAGGTTACCCGATCTGCCGACTACCGTGGTTGCGTTCCCACCCACTTTCACAAGGAGTCGTATGTACGACTGGTTGGTCGCTGCCGTGCTCGGAATCGTGCAGGCACTCACCGAGTTCCTCCCGATCTCATCCTCGGCGCATGTGCGCATCGTCGGCGAGCTCATGCTGCCCGGAAAGGATCCCGGTGCCTTCTTCACGGCGATCATCCAGATCGGCACCGAGGCGGCCGTCATCGTCTACTTCTGGCGGGATATCGTCTCGATCATCTCGAAATGGTGCAGGGCCCTCGTCGGCAAGCACGATCGCAGAGACCCCGAGGTGCGTCTGGGCTGGCTGATCATCGTCGGGTCGATTCCCATCGTCATCATCGGACTGCTGTTCCAGGACTACATCGAAGGCGCTCTGCGCAGCCTGTGGATCACCGCAACGATGCTCATCGTCTTCGGCCTCGTCATCGGCCTCGCCGACTGGGCGGGCAAGCGCGAACGGACGCTTGACGACATGACCTGGGGACAGGGCATCCTCTACGGCTTCGCTCAGGCGCTGGCGGTCATCCCCGGCGTGTCACGATCCGGCGGCACGATCATGGCCGGTCGGTTCATGGGATTCGACCGTCCGTCAGCGGCCCGCTATTCCTTCCTGCTTGCCATTCCGGCGGTCGTCGGATCGGGCCTCTACGGTGTCTATGAGACTCTCGGCCGCTCTGAGGACATGGTCCTCGGGTGGGGTCCGACGATCCTCGCGACCGTCATCTCCTTCGGACTCGGACTCGTCGTCATCCACTGGTTCCTCAAGTATGTGCAGACGAAGTCGTTCGCGATCTTCGTCTGGTACCGCGTGGCGCTGGGCATCGTGCTCTACATTCTGCTCGGCACAGGAGTCCTCGCCGCCGTCTGAGTCGTCAGCGCATTCCGCCTCCGCCGACAGTGTTCGATTGGGCGAGACCGGCCGCGGTGACCGAAGTGGCAGCGAGAACCGGCCAGTCGCCCGAGAAGTCGATGATCGTGAACGATCCGGGTGCCACACTCAGTCGTTGGAAGTCATCGAGCGGCATACCCAGGGCGTCGGCGATGATCGCTTTGATGATGTCGCCGTGGGAGACGACCATCGCCCACCGAGGCGGCACGTTCGCTTCCGACTCCCCCGCCTCTGCGCGCTCGCGATCCTCTTCCGCCTTGAGCTCGGCGACGAGCTCAGCGATGCGGGAGACGGATCGCACGGCAGCCTCGGCGATGGATTCCCCTCCCGGGAACCGCGCTGCGGAGGGAGTTGTGAGCACCGTCTCCCACAGCGGCTCTCGTCCCAGCTCCTTGAGTCCGCGTCCCGTCCAGTCGCCGTAGTCGAGCTCGACGAATGAATCGTCGACGTCTACGACATCGCTGTGGACGGTCTTCTGGGCGATCGCGGCTGTCTCGACGCAGCGGGTGAGCGGCGAATGCAGGAGTCGGGAGAATCGGCGGTGCGGAAGCAGCGCGAGATTCGCTTCGAGCGCGCTGACTCCCTCGTCGGTCAGCGACACGCCGGGGGCGCGTCCGGCCAGGATTCCTGCCGTGTTGGCACTGGAGATGCCGTGCCGCAGAAGAACGATGACGGGCATGCCATCAAGACTAGCCCAGATCGTCTAGGGTGGGCCTATGAAACGTCAGCGACCACGGATGACCTACGAGTTCCGGAAGGTCTCGTTCTCCCGGGATGTCCCGCGTTCGGTCAGCCTGCAGGAGCTCAACGACGAAGCGGAATACGGCAGATGGGAGCTCGCCCGCACCCGCATCTCCGTCGGAGGAGTGCGTACGGTGTGGTTGCGCCGCAAGATCATGCCGCTGACGCAGAGCGCCTGACCCGCGCCCGGTGAGGTCGCCTTCTTCGCCGGCGTCGTCACCATCGTCGGGATCGCGGTGACGATCACGCCTTCAGCAGGAAGTCCCCGAGGACCCTCGTCCCGAACTTGAGCGCGGAGATCGGCACCCGCTCGTCCACGCCGTGGAACATTGCGGGGAAGTCGAGATCGCCGGTCAGCTGCAGGGGTGCGAAGCCGTAGCCGGTGATGCCGAGCTCGGCCATGGACTTGTTGTCCGTTCCGCCGGAGAGCGTATACGGAAGCACCTTCGCAGAAGGATCGTCGGCGAGCAGGCTCGCCTTCATTTGCTCGACCAGAGGAGTGTCGTAGGGGGCCTCGAGGGCTTCGCCCTCGTCCTCCGGGCTGATGTCGACTCCCTCCCCCGCGAGCTCCTTGATCGTGAGCATGACGTCCTCGTGCTGGCCCGGCAGGGTGCGGCAGTCGACGTAGCCGGTCGCCGTGCCGGGGATGACGTTGTGCTTGTAGCCGGCGCCGAGGAACGACGGATTCGAGGTGTTCTGCAGGGTCGGGGCCACGAACTTCTCAACGGAGCCGAGCTCGGCCAGCAGCTGCGGGACCGTTTCGGCGCGGAACTCGATGCCGGTCAGCTCGGAGACGCCTTCGAGCAGCTGGCGGGTCGCCGACGGGATGTCCTGCGGCCACGGATGGCTGCCGATGCGCGAGATCGCTGAGGCCAAGCGGGTGACCGGGTTGTCGTCGTTGCGCTGCGAACCGTGACCGGCGGTGCCGTGGGCGATGAGGTTGAGCCAGGCCAGGCCCTTCTCCGCGGTCTGGATGAGGTAGACCCGCTGGCCGCGGATGTCGACGGAGTATCCGCCGACCTCGGAGATCGCTTCGGTGGCGCCGGAGAAGAGTGCGGGGCGATTGCGGACCATATGCCGGGCACCGTAGTTGCCTCCGGCCTCCTCGTCGGCGAAGAAGGCGATGATGAGGTCACGCCGAGGCTGCAGGCCCTGACGCTGCATCGCCCGCACCGACGCGATGATCATCGCGTCCATGTCCTTCATGTCCACCGCGCCGCGACCCCAGAGCAGGCCGTCCTTGATGACGCCTTCGAAGGGGTCGACGCTCCAGTCCTCGGCCGCGGCGGGGACGACGTCGGTGTGGCCGTGCACGACGAGGGCCGGGGCGCTCGGATCGCTGCCCTTGACCCGGGCGACGATATTGGCTCGGCCCGGCGAGGATTCGACGATCTCGGAAGGCAGGTCCACCTCGGCGAACCAGGAGGCGATGAGTTCGGCGGCCGGCAGCTCGGGGTTGGCCTTGTTGCCGCCCCAGTTCTGCGTGTCGATGCGGATGAGCTGCTGGCAGAGGTCGGTGACCTCGGCTTCGGCGGCGCTGAAATCAACCACGGTGGTTCCCTTCGGTGGTGCGGATGTGTGCTTCCACCGTATCCCACCCGCACAGCCTCCGCGGGGCCGCGTTCACAGGAGCAACGTCAGTCCCTGCAGGAAGAACCCGGTGCCGCGTGCAAACGGCACACTCAGCGGTGGACAGCCCCATTTCGGAACGAGGCTGCTCAGCGCAGAGCGTCCCTCTTGATCACTCACCCGTGCTGCCTGCTGCCGAGAATGTACACCTTTCTCCGAATCACTCACCGAAGAACGTGAGTATTCGAGAGAAGAGTATGCCGATCGGCCCGCCACCCGCCGAGTCTGCACTGTGAGCGGATATGGAAGATGGCCCCCGGAACGTAATCCGGAGGCCATCCTCGTTGTGCGCGGAGGGGGACTTGAACCCCCACGCCCGATAAGTTGGGCACTAGCACCTCAAGCTAGCGCGTCTACCAATTCCGCCACCCGCGCTGGCAACAGAGATAACTCTACATGCGAGTTCCCGTCGCGCAAAATCGAAATCGGCAATTGTGACGCACTGCACTTTCAGTGCTGTTTCTCCAGGTATGCGACCTGCGAGAGCACGTGCGGCTTCCCCGACTTGAGGTCGAAGACCGCCGACCGTGATGCCTCATGGCGCTGCCCCTCGGTCAGGGCGTATCCGACCGTGCCCGGCAGCAGAATCGGCTTCGCGAACGACACATCCCAACGGTAGGCGTCCACGCGCGGATCCATCGCTGACAGTGCCCGGGAAGCGGTGTACATGCCGTGGGCGATCTGTCGGGGGAAGCCGAACCCTTTGGCCGCGAGGCCGTTGAGGTGGATCGGATTGTAGTCGCCTGAGACCTGCGCATACCGCTGACCGATGATCGGGTCGAGGCGCCACAGGGCAGTCGGCTGCGGAGCATCGAACTCCGCATGCGGGACCTGCGCCTTCGACTCGGCGCCGGGCAGCTTCCGGCCCTTGGCAAGGTACGTGGAGACCTCGCTCATCACCGGGCGGCCATCGACCTTCGCGTCGACGCGGACCTCGATCGTCGTGCCCTTCGTGTGCTCGAAGGGACCGGCGAGTTCGAGATGGTAGTCCACCACGTCGCCGAGGTGCACCCGAGCCAGTATGTCGACCCGGTTGTGGATGTGGACCATGCCCAGCATCGGCAGCGGCACCTCGGGATCGGCGAGGAGCTGCATGCTCAATGGGAACGCGAGGATGTGCAGGTATCCGGGATGGACGGTGTCACCGAGAGCCTGCCGGACCACATGGGCGAATCCCGCATAGGCGACCGGTTCGAGCGGAACGCTGCGATCGATGGATCGCTCCGGCAGCTCGGGGCTCGTCCGCGGACCGATGGGCAGGGTTTTGAGCAGGGCGCGGCCGTAGACCGGGAGCATCGACTCGGCCATCAGGCACCCACCATGTTCTGCCCGCACACACGCAGGGTCTCACCGTTGATGCCGCGGGCTCCGCTCGAGGCGAGGAACCCGATGGCCTCGGCCACGTCGACGGGCTGACCGCCCTGCTGCAGGCTGGAGAGTCGGCGCGCGACCTGGCGGGTCAGCGTCGGCATCTTCGCGGTCATGTCGGTTTCGATGAATCCGGGTGCGACGGCGTTGATCGATCCCTGACGTCTGGCGAATTCCTCCGCCGAGGCGGCCGTGAGTCCGATGACGCCGGCCTTCGAGGTCGCGTAGTTCGTCTGTCCGCGGTTGCCGGCGATGCCCGAGGTCGAGGCCAGCGACACGACCTGAGCGCCCTCGGCGAAGAGGCCTTTCTCCGCCAGGTGGGCGTTGATCATCGTCTGTGCGGCGATGTTGACCGCGATGACCGAGTCCCACCGGCCGGCGTCCATGTTCGCGAGCATCTTATCGCGTGTGATGCCGGCATTGTGGACGAGGATGTCAACGGGTCCCCCGACCGCCTCGGCGATCTTCTCTGCGGCATCGGCGGCGGTGATGTCGAGCTGAACGGACTTGCCGCCGATCTCGTTCGTCACCTGGGCCAGAGCCTGACCCGCCTGGGGCATGTCGACGCCGATGACGTAGGCGCCGTCGCGGGCGAGGTTGCGGGCGATCGCCGCACCGATTCCGCGGGCGGCACCCGTGACCACGGCCCGTCGGCCGGCCAGGGGTCCGTTCTCACCGGTGGACATGAAGGCGTCGAATCCGAGCCGCTCCCCCGCGCCGGAGGACACGGTGAGGAACTGGCCGGACACATATGCCGACTTGCCGGAGAGCAGGAACCACAGGGCAGCTGCCACCGAGGGGGCGGTGAGGTCGACGCCGTCGAGCAGGATGCCGTTGGCGGTGGCGCCGGCGCGCATCTCGTGGGCGACCGAACGGGTGAAGCCCGTGATGCCCTGCGCGGCGGCGGCGAGTTCGGGCGTCTGGTTCTTCGCATCCGGTGCGGTGGAGATGGTGATGACGCGACCGCAGGGGGCCAGTGAGCGCAGCGCCGCACCGGCTTCGAGGACGATCGGTGAGAGGTCGGCCGGGGACTTCGCGTCGTCGAGGACGGCGATGATCGCCCGCAGCTTCTCACCGGATTGGGCGTTGCGGCGCACCTCGAGCCCGTTCTCCAGCAGCAGGTCGGCGAGGTTCTGAGCGCCGGGGCCGCTGCCGAGGACGAGGACCGGCTTGTTCGTGTAGCTGGCCGGAGTGGAGCCGAAGCGGTTGAGTTCGACCGGCTGCGGCAGACCGAGGGTCTTCGCCACCTGCTTCAGCGGTCCGTTGACGAGGGAGAGATAGGTGTCTTTCATGCTGCCTCCACGATCGCGGTGAGTCCCTGGCCGCCTGCTGCGCAGATCGAGACCAGTGACCTCTTCTTGCCGGTTGTCTTGAGGTATTTGGCGGTGGTGGCGATGATGCGACCGCCGGTGGCCGCGAAGGGGTGACCGGCGGCGAGGCTCGAGCCCAGCGGGTTGAGCTTGTCGCGGTCGATGCTGCCCAGGGCCGAGTCGAGGCCGGCCTTCTCGCGGCAGAACTCCTCGGACTCCCACGCCGCCAGGTGCGAGAGCACGGTCGAGGCGAAGGCCTCATGGATTTCGAAGACATCGAAGTCATCGAAGGTCAGGCCGTTGCGGGCGAGCAGACGCGGCACAGCGTAGGCGGGAGCCATGAGCAGGCCCTCGGCGCCATCGACGAAGTCCACGGCGGCGGCTTCGGCGTCGACGAGGCGGGCCAGCGGGGTGAACCCGTGTTCGGCCGCCCAGTCCTCGCTGCCGAGCAGCACCGAGGAGGCACCATCGGTCAGCGGTGTCGAGTTGCCCGCGGTCATGGTCGCCTCGGCGGCCAGCCGCTTGCCGAACACCGGTGAGAGCTTGGCCAGGGACTCCACGCTCGAGTCGCCCCGCAGGTTGGTGTCCCGGCTGACGCCGAGGTAGGACGTGGTGAGATCGTCGAAGAACCCGGAGTCCCAGGCTGCGGCGAGGTTCCGGTGCGAGGCCACGGCGAGTTCGTCCTGTGCCTGGCGGGTGATGCCCCATTCGGCGGTGGTGATCGCCTGATGCTCGCCCATGCTCAGGCCGGTGCGCGGTTCACCCGTGCTCGGGGCCTGCGGGGCGAGGTAAGCGGGACGGATCTGCGCGGCGATCTTCGCCCGCTGGACCATCGTCTTCGCTCGGTTGAGCTCGAGGAGGATCTCTCGCATCGAATCGTCGATGACGATGGGAGCATCGGAGGTCGAGTCGACCCCCGAGGCGATGCCGGATTCGATCTGCCCGGCGTTGATCTTGTTGTTCAGGCTCACGACGGCTTCGAGTCCGGTGGCACAGGCCTGGCCGAGATCGAAGGCCGGAGTCGTCGGGGCCAGCGCGGAGCCGAGCACGGCTTCGCGGGTGAGGTTGAAGTCCTTCGAGTGCTTGAGGACCGCACCTCCGGAGACTTCGCCGATACGCTCCCCGGCCAGCCCGAAGCGAGCGGTGAGCCCGTCGATGGCCGAGGTGAGCATATCGAGATTCGTCGCCTTCGAGTACTGCTTGTTCGAGCGCGCAAAGGGAATGCGGTTGCCGCCGAGGATGACGGCTCGTTGACTGGGAGCGGACATGTGCACCTCCGAGAGTTGGATTTAACTGTTACCGACAGTACCTGATACTGTCGGTCTTATGAAATCGCTCACAGACGGACGCTCGACTCGGTGGCAGAAGCACCGGGATGAGCGTCGTCGCGAACTGCTGCGCACGGTCCGCCATGTCGTCGCCGAACATGGGGACGACCTGTCGATGGACCAGATCTCGGAGCTGTCGGGAACCTCGAAGTCCGTGCTCTACCGATACTTCACCGACCGTGCGGGACTGCAGGCGGCCATGGGTGAATGGGCCATGGGTGTCATCGTCCGCTCACTCGACGAGGCCACCTCGGCCGCGGCGAAGATGCGGACTGCAGGCACAGGGCGGCAGGCGGCAGGCGTCGACGGCGGAACGGCCAGAGCACGGGAATCACTGACATCGATGGTCCGCGCATTCGTCACCCTGGCTGCCACGTCGCCGCACGTCTACCGGTTCTGCGACACCGCTGTGAACCGATTCGCACCCCAACAGACCGGCGGTTTCTTCAACTCGATCGCTGAGCTCCTGGCCGACCGCCTGGACCTCGCCGACGATCGGGACCGCCTGTGGTCGGCCGGAGCCATCGGCTTCGTCCGCGCCGCGACCGAGGCCTGGCTCTCGAACCCCAGCCGTGCCGAGGAGTTCGCCACTGACATCAGCAACTGGCTGTGGGCATCATTGCCCGCCAATCTAGGAGTAGAACAATGAAGCTGTCTCTCAAACCTCAGGCCATCAACGATGTGCTCGACGGCCGCTGGGCCGAGGGCCGACGTCGGGGCCGCGAACTGGCCCTGGATTCCCGGACCCACGAGGATCCCGCCGATGACCTCGAGACCACTCGTGCGAAGACCCTCGTCGGTGTCGAACTCATGGCCGACTCCGGTCTGCCGCTCGTCAGCCTGCCGCCCGAGCTGGGCGGGAAGAACCAGCACGCCACCAACGTCGCGGGCTTCGAGGAGACGGTCACCGCCGCTCCCAGCCTGCAGATCAAGGCCGGAGTGCAGTTCGGCCTCTTCGGCGGAGCGATCCTCCACCTCGGCGATGCCGAACAGCACAAGAAATGGCTGATCGATGCGCAGACCGGCAGACTGCTGGGCTCGTTCGCGATGACGGAGATCGGACACGGATCGGATGTCGCCTCGGTGGCGACGACGGCGACCTATGATGTCGATGCGGAAGAGTTCGTCATCACCACTCCCTTCCGTGCCGCGACCAAGGAATACATCGGCAATGCGGCCCGGGATGCTCGTGCGGCTGTCGTGTTCGCCCAGCTCATCACCGCCGGGGTCAACCACGGGGTGCATGCCTTCTTCGTTCCCGTCCGTGATGAGGCCGGGGACCCGTTGCCGGGGATCTCGATCGAGGACGACGGCTTCAAGGGCGGCCTCAAGGGCGTCGACAACGGACGCCTCGCCTTCACCGACGTGCGCATCCCACGGACCAATCTGCTCAACCGGTATGGCGATGTCAGTGCCGACGGCACCTACTCCTCCCCCATCGACTCACCGGGACGCCGCTTCTTCACCATGCTCGGCACCCTGGTCCAGGGGCGTGTCTCCCTCGACGGCGCCGCGATCGTGGCATCGAAGATCGCTCTCGACATCGCCGTGCGCTACGGACTCGAGCGCAAGCAGTTCAACTCCGTCGATGCGATCGAAGAGACCACTCTGCTCAGCTACCAGCAGCACCAGCGTCGGCTGATGCCCGCTCTCGCCGCCGTCTATGCCTCGAACTTCGCTCATGACAAGCTGCTCGCCTCGTTCGAAGAGGTCTTCTCCGGTGCCGATGACTCCGAGGAGAACCGGGCCGTGCTCGAGACCCGTGCAGCGGCGTTCAAGGCAGATACGACCTGGATGGCGCTCGACGTCATCCAGGAATGCCGCGAGGCCTGCGGTGGCGCCGGCTTCATGGCCGAGAACCGACTGGTCGGACTGCGTGCCGATATGGACGTCTACGCCACCTTCGAAGGCGACAACACGGTCCTCCTCCAGCTGGCGGCCAAGCGCCTGCTCGGCGACTATGCGAAGGAATTCTCCAACCTCGACATCGGCGGCGTCGCCCGTTTCATCGGCACCCGCGCGGCCGAGCACAGCCTCTACCGCACCGGCCTGGCCAATGCCGGCACGGCGATCTCCGATGTCTTCAGCGGCAACCTCAGCGAGAAGCGGATCCGTTCCGGTCGTCTGCAGCGGACTCTGCTGGAGAACCGGGTCGAGTCCATGGTCGCCTCAGTGGCGCAGAACCTGCGTCCGGCGATGAAGATGTCTCAGGCCGATGCCGGTGAGCTGTTCAACTCCACTCAGCACGAACTCATCGAGATGGCTCGCGCCTATGTCGAGCTGGAGAAGTGGAAGGCTCTCGACGAGAAGATGAAGGAGCAGACCGACGCCGATCAGGCCAAGGTGTTCCGCCGCCTGCGTGACACCTACGGTCTCACGCTCATCGAGCGTCATCTGGGCTGGCATCTCATGTACGGGCGTCTGCCGATGTTCCGTGCCCGTCAGATCAACGACACGCTCAACCGTCTGTGCGCGAAGCTGGCCGCGAACGCCCTCGATCTCGTGGAGTCCTTCGGCTACGGCGACGAGCACCGTCGGGCCACCATCGCCACGGGTGTGGAAGGCAAGCGGCAGGCCGAGGCCGCGGACTACTTCCGCCGAGCCCGCGCTCAGGAAGACTTCCCCGTCGATGAGAAGCACCTGCGCAAGGCCGAGAAGGCTGCCGCCAAGGCAGCAGCGAAAGCAGCGGCCAAGGCCGGCAGCAGGTCCGGCAGCAAGGCCGGCGTGTAGTCACTCCTCCCCCGGCCGCGTCGGCGCTCGTCCATCCGAGCGCCGAGGCGTGGATACGAAGAATCCCCGCAGCGAACGGTCTGCGGGGATTCCTCGTGTTCGGGAGCACTCAGGCGGCGAGGAAGCCTGCGAGCACAGTCGAGATCTTGGTCGACTCGGTGAGGAATCCATCGTGGCCGACGGGAGAGTCGATGACTTCGTGACGGACCTTTCCCGGCAGCGCTTCGGCGAGGACCTCCAGCTGCTCGGGCGGGAACAGTCGATCCGAGGACACGGAGATCACGAGGTTGTCCGTACAGGCGTCGGCCAGCGCGGTGCGCAGGTCACTCGAGCGCCCGCGGCGCACATCGTGATCGCGCAGAGCGCGAGTGAGCACGAGGTAGCTGTGCGGGTCGAAGCGAGCGGTGAGCTTCTTCGCCTGATGGTCGAGGTAGGAGCTGACCTCGTAGTAGTTCTCCGAACGCATCCGACGTGAGAAGCGCTCGTTGAGATCGGCGTCGTTGCGGTAGGTCAGATGGGCGATCTGGCGCGCCAGGCCCAGTCCTTGGGACGGGAAGCGACCGACCGCGGAATAGTCCCCGGCATAGTAGTCGGGGTCGAGTTCGATCGCCCGCTCCTGCATCATCGCCCACGCGATCTGGTCGGCCTCGCAGAAGGCCGGTGCTGCGATGACGGCGCATTTGCGCACCTTCCGCTGGTCGAGCAGAGCGAATTCGAGTGCTCGTGCTCCACCCATGGATCCGCCGATGACCGCCGCCCAGGACTCGATGCCGAGGATCTGGGCGAGGTTGTGCTCCAGTCTCGCCATGTCTCGGATCGAGACCGCCGGGAAGCGTGAGCCGTAGGCCAGTCCGTCGTCGAAGGTCGACTGCGGCCCGGTCGTGCCCGAGCATCCGCCGAGCGAGTTCGCACACACCACGTAGTACTCGTTCGTGTCCACGGCTTCGCCGGGACCGACGACACCCGACCACCATTCGGTGACGTGGGTGTCGCCGGTGAGGGCGTGTTCGATGAGGATCGCATTGCTGCGATCCGCGTTGAGAGTGCCGAAGGTCTCATAGGCGATCTCAACTGTGCCGAACGTATGCCCGGAATCCGTGCCGAAGCCCAGAATCCGCTCGACGGAGGTGCTCTGGGTGGTCATCTCAGGCCGCGGTCTGCGCCTTCGCGGCAGCCGCTGCGAAGCCCTTGTCGAGGTCGGCGATGATGTCGTCGATGCCTTCGATGCCGACGGACAGGCGCACCAGCGCCGGGTTGACGCCGGCAGCCTTCTGGGCCTCTTCGTCGAGCTGCGCATGCGTGGTCGAGGCCGGGTGGATGACGAGCGAGCGGACGTCGCCGATGTTCGCCACCAGCGAGTGCAGCTCCAGGGCGTCGACGAACGCCACGGCTGCGTCGTAGCCGCCGGCGATGTCGAATGCGAGCACCGAGCCCACGCCGCCCGGCAGGTACTTCTTGGCCAGGCCGTTCCAGGGGCTGGATTCGAGGCCCGCATAGGCGACGCGGTCGACCTGGTCGTGGCCTTCGAGGTAGACAGCGACCTTGGTGGCGTTCTCGACGTGGCGTTCGATGCGCAGGCTCAGGGTTTCGATGCCCTGGGCGAGCAGGAAGGCGCTGTGCGGGCTGAGCGAAGGTCCGATGTCGCGCAGGCCCTGCACGCGGGCCTTGAGTCCGTAGGACACGTTCGCACCGAAAGGTCCGTCGGCGCCGAGGTCGCGGGCGAAGACGAGGCCGTTGTAGGTGACATCGGGTTCGTTGAAGCCGGGGAACTTCTCCGGCTGTGCGCCGTAGTCGAAGTTGCCGCTGTCGACGATGACGCCGGCGACGGAGTTGCCGTGTCCGCCGAGGTACTTCGTGGCCGAGTGGACGACGACGTCGGCGCCGTGCTCGATGGGACGCACGAGGTAGGGGCTGGCCAGGGTGTTGTCGACGATCAGCGGGACACCGGCCTCGTGGGCGATCGCGGCGATCGCTTCGATATCGAGGATGTCCGAACGCGGGTTCGACACGACCTCGCCGAAGACGAGTTTGGTGTTGTCCTGGATCGCGTTCTTCCACGCTTCGTGGTCATCGACGTCGACGAAGGTGGTGTCGATGCCGAGCTTGCGCAGCGTGACGTCGAAGAGGTTGACGGTTCCGCCGTAGAGGCTGGAGCTGGCCACGATGTGGTCTCCGGCTCCGGCGATGTTCGTGATGGCCAGGAAGGCCGCGGACTGGCCTGAGGCGGTGAGGACTGCGTGGACTCCGCCTTCCAGGTCGGCGATGCGGTTCTCCACGACCTCGTTCGTGGGGTTCGTCAGTCGGCTGTAGACGGGGCCGACGTCGGTCAGCGCGAAGCGGCTGGCCGCATGCGCGGCGTCGTTGAATACGAACGAGGTGGTCTGGTGAATGGGCAGGGCGCGCGATCCGGTGTTCGGATCGGGAACCTGTCCGGCATGGATCTGGCGGGTTTCGAATGCCTGGGTCATGATCTCTCCTTCGTGGGTGCCTCGGCGGAGGCGGTGCGGATCGGTGGTGGTGACGTGTCTACTGTCATCGACTTCGCTTCGCGGTGAGGGCGGATGTGTCATGTGGCTGTCATCGTCCGTCATGTTTCGTCATACCCCTGTGCGCGGTCGTCGTCTGGGACCTGCGGGTCAGCGAAAGTTCCGTGCCTTCGTCGGCAGCTGCACCTCGAGCGGGATGAGTTTGTGCGCGTAGAGGCTCACGACCTCTCCCCCGCGCTGGATGAGCCCGGTGACGACGAGGAAGTTCCGCGAGGTCGCGACCGTCCGGAAGCGTTTCATCAGCCCGGCCGTGGCGACGACGTTGAGCATCCCGAACTCGTCCTCCAAGTTGATGAAGGTGATCCCCGAGGCGGTCGCCGGGCGCTGCCGGTGGGTGACGATCGCAGCCACGCTCATCCGGGTTCCGTCCGCGGCGGCCGCGGCATCCGCAGTTGAGGAGTATCCGCGGGCGATGAGCTGATCGCGCAGGATCTCCGTGGGATAGCCGTCGACGGTGATCCCGGTGGAGAAGAGTTCGGCCAGGGTCGTATCGAAGGCGTCCATGCTCGGCAGGCTCGGTGCCGAGTCCACCGAGGCGGTGCCCGGCAGCAGTCCCGGATGGGCGCCGGCGACTCCCCCGGCCAGCCACAGCGCCTGCCGGCGGTCGAGGTCGAATCCGGACAGGGCCCCGGCCGTGGCCAGGGATTCCAGAGCCTGCTTGCCGATGCCGGTGCGTTCGGCCAGATCCGCCACCGAGGTGAAGGGAGCGATCGCGCGCTCACGGACGATCACCTCGGCGAAGGTGCCGACGTGGGCGACCGATTCGAGTCCCAGACGTATCCCCAGCTCCCCCGCCGAGGCGGCCGCGCCGTCGGCGTCCCCGACCGAAGCGACCGTGCCCGCTCCCGTGGCGGCGGTGCTGTGCCCCTGTTCCCCGGCACCGACCCTCTCGAGGTCCGTCTCCGCCTGCGACCAGCGGATGTCGACCGGCAGAATCGGCACACCATGGCGGCGGGCATCGGTGATGAGCGACTGCGGGGAGTAGAAGCCCATCGGCTGGCTGCGCAGCAGACCGGCGGTGAAGGCCGCATGGTGGTGGAGTTTGAACCAGGCGGACTGGTAGACGAGGTTCGCGAAGCTGATGGCGTGCGATTCGGGGAACCCGTAGTTCGCGAAGGCCGCGATGGTCGCGAAGATCGCCTCGGCGGTGTCCTCGTCGACCCCGCGGGCAAGGGCGCCCGTACGGAATCTCTCCGCGAGTTCGGCCATCCGCCTCTCCGAGCGGCGTGAGCCCATGGCCTGCCGCAGACGGTCGGCATCGGCCCCCGTGAAGCCGCCAACGTCGATGGCCATCTGCATCAGCTGCTCCTGGAACAGCGGCACCCCGCAGGTCTTGGCCAGGGACTTCTCCAACAGCGGATGGAGGTATTCGACCGTATCGAGGCCCTGTCTCCTGCGGATGTAGGGGTGGACGGAGCCGCCCTGGATGGGGCCGGGGCGGATGAGCGCGACCTGCACGGCGAGATCGTAGAAGGTCCGCGGACGCAGCCTGGGCAGGGTCGCGAGCTGGGCGCGGGATTCGACCTGGAAGACGCCGACGGCATCGGCACGGCAGAGCATGTCGTACACGTCCTCGTCCTCATCGTCGATCTCCGCCCGATCGATGAGTTCCCCGGTGTGGCGATAGACGAGTCCGACCATCTCGTGCAGGGCGGTGAGCATGCCCAAGCCGAGCAGGTCGAACTTCACCAGCTCCATGGCCTCGCAGTCGTCCTTGTCCCACTGCACCACGGTGCGGTGGCCCATCGTCGCCTTCTCGATCGGCACCACCTCCCCGATGGGTCGGTCGGCCAGGATCATCCCGCCGGAGTGGATGCCCAGATGCCGGGGCGAGCCGAGCAGGTCACCGGCGACGGTGAGGACGGGGGCGGGCACCGGGGAGTCCTCGGCGTCGGGCAGACTGGCCCACCGGTTACTCGACTTCGAGAATGCGTCCTGCTGTCCGGGAGCGTAGCCGAGGCTGAACGCGGCATCGCGGATCGCCGACTTCGCGCGGTAGGTGATGACATTGGCCACCTGAGCCGCCCGGTCGCGGCCGAAGTGGTCGTAGACGTACTGGATGACCTCTTCGCGGCGACCTGATTCGATGTCGATGTCGATGTCCGGGTACCCCTTGCGGTCCGGGGACAGGAACCGGTCGAAGAGCAGCCCGTGCTTGACCGCGTCGACGGCGGTGATGCCGAGGACGAAGCAGACCGCGGAGTTCGCCGCCGAGCCCCGGCCCTGGCAGAAGATTCCCATATTGCGGCAGAATTCGGTGATGTCGAAGACGATGAGGAAGTAGCCGCAGAAGCCCAGCTGGGCGATCATGTCCATCTCCCGGTCCAGCTGCTCCCACGCTCTGGGGTGCTCGGTGCGGGGTCCGTAGCGCTGCCGTCCGCGTTCGGCGATGAGACCGCGCAGATAGGCCTCCCCGTCGCCGTCATCGGGCATCGGCGCCTTCGGCAGATCGGGGCGGGCCGAGCCGAGGACGAAGGAGCATTCCCGCCCGATCCGCACCGCGTTCTCCAGCGCCTGACGGGGGAACCGTGCGAGCATCTCCTCACCGGTGTGGATCCGTGCATTCGCCGTCGCCGGCAGCCATCCGGACAGTTCGTCCAGCGACAGCCGGGATCGCACCGAGGCCCGCACCTGCGCAGACTTCCAGCGGGCGCGGGTGGCGAAGTGGACGGTGTTGCTGGCCATGATCGGCAGACGGGTGCGCTCCGCCAGATCGCCGAGGTGGCGCAGCCGCTCATCATCATCGGGGGTTCCATCCCGGCTGAGTTCGACGGCGATCCGGTCGCGCCCGAACAGGGCGACGAGACTGCGCAGAGCACCCAGACCGCCGTCGGGATCGGTCAGGGCGCGCCGCAGCGGTCCCTTGCGGCAGCCGGTGAGGATCATCCAGTCCCCGTCCATGGCCGCCAGCTCTTCGAGGTCGAAGACCGGACGGTTCTTCTCTCCGCGCAGATTCGCCTCGGTGATGGCTTGGGAGAGGCGGTGATAGCCGTCGACGCTGCGGGCGAGGACGAGCAGGTGGGTGGCATCGGGGTCGGTCTGGCCGGGGATCTTCTCGCTCAGCCCCACGGACAGTTCGGATCCGAACACGGTGGGCAGGCCCACCTCGGCGGCGGCATGGGCGAAGCGGACCGCACCGTAGAGGCCATTGTGATCGGTCAGCGCCAGAGAGGTCAGCCCGGCGGCCGCACCGGCGGCCACGAGCTCCTCGGGATCGGAGGCACCGTCGAGGAAGCTGAACTGGGAGTGCACGTGCAGCTCCGCCCAGTCCACGCTCGCTCGCCGCAGCAGCGGTCCCCGCTTCGCGCCCGCGCCGTCGACGGATGTGCCGTGGTAGCGGTCGCGTCCGTCGGGACCGCGTGGGCCGACCGAGACCTGGTAGCGGTCCGGGCGGGAGAACGCCGGGGCATCGGAACCGTCGGCATGCTTGTCGACGGGACGGTCTGCCCCTGGCTGGCCTGGGACCCCCTTTCCTTCGAGCCGACGGGCCAGCTTCGACCAGGGTGTGCGCGGATTCGAGAATCCCATCGGCGTCTCCTCCTCTCAACGGTGCGTATCACGTCAACGGTGCGTGTCTGGTGCACTCGGGTCAGCGGTAGCGGCCGGTGAGGTACCACTGGCCGTGTTCCTTGCTCAGCAGGAGGGCTCTGCCCTGCTCGGTCACGACCTGCAGGCGGGTTCGGTAGACGGTCCGCCCGGGGTCCCACCATCCCGATTCGATGGGCCAGGATCCGGAATAGTCGGTGATGGCTTCGGTCTGTCCCGTGGGGAATCTGATCGTCGCCGGTGCGGTGTCCAATCCTGAGGGTCGGGCCTCCACCGGAGAGCCGTCGGCGGCGAGCACGTCGATAGCCGAATGTTCGACGGTGGTCGGCCTCGGTGCGTGCAGGGCGCCGGGCCAGGGAGCCTGGGGGCTGCGGGCGGGTGCGGCGGTCTGCTGCCACGGGGTCCACAGGTTCGTCTCGGCCGGGTCCCATCCGCCTTGGATGCCGGGGACCAGGACTGCGTCGGGGCCGAAGAGTCCCTGCAGGCGTTCGAGGGTGTGGGTGATCTGCCCGGTGTTCTCGTCGAACAGACTCCGCGTGGCACCGATCGGAGTCGTCAGCTCCGCTGCGATGAGTCGCAGCGCGATGATGCCGTCCTCGGAGAAGTCCTCGGCGTCGGGTGCCGGATCTGCGGCACCGCGCGGGGATCCCTGTCCGGCACTCGCTCCGGCCAGCCAGCCCTCGGCCTGCCACCGCAGCCGGTCGGCGATCGCGTTCTCCTGCATGTCCTCGATCCGCCAGGTCCGGGAGGAGGACTGCCCGCCCGCGGCGTCGAGTTCGATCGTGATCTGGGTGCAGACGAGTCCCTGTCTGCGCACCTTGGCCAGCAGTTCCCTCCCGAGCTGTCGGGCGAGGAATCCGAGGGTGTCGCTGCGGGTCGTGGGAGCTTCGAGGCCGAGTTCGACCTCAAGCCGCTCTGCGCGGATGTGGTCGGCCGGCGGTGCCCCCGCCCGACCGCAGGCCAGGTCGTGGACATGCCGGCCGAAGGCACCGAAACGTGAGTTCACGTCCTTGGCTTCGAGCCGGGCGAGGTCGCCGAGGGTGCGCAGACCCAGCTGCAGGAAGACCTCGATGAGCGCGGTCGCCTCGGTGCCGGCGTATTCCAACGTCGTGATCGGCTGAGCGGCGAGGAAGTCCACAGTCTGTCCGGGTTCGACCCGGCGGGCCTGACCGGAGGCGAGGACCGCGGCGAAGACAGTGTCGGCGATGCCGGGGAAGAACTCCCATCCGGTCTCGGCCACGAGGGCGGAGACGAGGGCCTCGACGGCGCTGGGCTCATCGGGGTAGCCGTGCCGGAGGGAGTCGAGCGGGATCGCCAGGGTTCCCGGGCTGAGCAGGGTGAAGCGCGCAACGAGGTCTTCGAGGGCTCCGACTCCAGCGCTGAAGCGACGGTTGTCCACGTCTTCGTCCCAGGTCACGACATGGGCTTCGGGGCACCGGTATCCCACGGCTCGTTTGTTGTTGCCGAGGGCGACACCGGCGGTGCGGGCGGGCGAATTGGCGGCGATGACCTTGCCGCCGTGGAGGACCGCGACCGGATGGCCGGGGCCGATCTCGTGTTCGGCCGCGGCGGCCACGGCCGGCCAGTCGGGCACGGTGAGCACGAGAGTGCGCCGCGGTTCATCCGACATGACCGATCACCTGCCGCAGATGCGTGATCGTCGCCCACCGCGGGTCCTGCGAGTCCTGTGGATCCTGCGGGTCCGCAGGGGTGTCTTCCGCAGAGACGTCCGGCGCTCCGGACTGGCTTCCGCCGGTCAGGACCTCCAGCGTCCCTGCCGGGACCTCGGCGGGGGTTCCGGTCGGGCCGGGCAGCAGGAAGCGGTGGGTTCCCGTCTGCGACCGGGCGCGGACGAGGCAGGCCCGCAGACGCCCGCGGCCACGCTCGGCACCCGACCAATGGGCGTCCGTGATCTCGATCTGCTCGGTGCTGCCGGACAGAGGCCGGAGGCTGATGAGGCTCATGCGCCGTTCGCGGATCTTCGCCAGCAGCCGGGCACGCTCCTTTGCACTCGGAGCGAAGCCGGGGTCGACGAGGATGATGTCGAAGGATTCGATGAGGATCGAGGCCACGCGCAGCCAGTCCTCCCCAGGAGTGGCGAGATTGACGAAGTGGTCGAGGTCGACGCCGAGGTCGGCGATCGAGGACACCGCGGGCTCACCGAGACCGATGCCCGCACACCATTTCTGCTCCCGAGTCGCTGCGGCGATCGTCGCCAGTGCACAGCTGAGAGACAGTTCTCCGGTGACGGTGACGAGTTCGCCCCGAGGCAGGCCGCCGCGGCGAAACAACGGAGAGAGCACGGGATCCACCGGGTGAGGTGGGATCCTGTCCAACAGCGCCGTGGCCGTGGAGATCCCCATCTCCCGGCTGAGCTGCTGAACGACTGGTGCGGCTGACATGACATCCATTATCGAACTGGTGTTCTAAATTGGCAAGATTCAGGCAACCGCATTGCTCGCCCGGGCGTGTCCCATTCGGCTTCGAACATCCAGGCGATGCAGAGCCCCAGGTCACAGCCATAGCCACCGCCGGCGGCGCCCGGATCGGCCAATTCATCATTGCGCATGACTCCCCTTTCCTTGACCATTCGGCGCTCCGGTTCCGCAGCCCTCATGACCGCCGACCGGACCTTCACTCTAGAACTCGCCGCTGACACGAGGATTCCACCGATGATGAACTCAGGTCATTCACTGTTTCAGAAATTCGATTCTGTTTCGTTTCTGCTGGCAGAAGCCGTATCACTGCCCAAGGCCAGCGCCGCCCGCTCCCCGCGAGGCGCTGACGTCAGTGCGCCCGGGTAGGGTGACGTCATGACTGACGGCACGAACGCCACCGCAGACCCTGACTCCCCTGGCAGATCAGCCCGCGAGGCCCCGACGCGGGAGTCCTATGATGCGATCGCGACGATGTACACCGACTGGATCGCCGACGAGCTCACCGCCAAGCCGCATGACCGTGCAGTGCTCGGGGCCTACTCCGAGCTCGTGCTCGCCACCGGCTCCTCCGACGTCCTCGACATCGGCTGCGGACCCGGACGCATCACCTCGTTCCTCGCGGCCCTCGGACTCACACCGAGTGGCCTCGACCTCTCCCCTGCCATGATCGAACTCGCCCGCGGCCTCTATCCGAGCCTTGACTTCGCTGTCGGGACGATGACCGCCCTGCCCTATGCCGATGACACGTTCTCCGGCCTCGTCGCCTGGTACTCGATCATCCACATCCCCGATGAGGAGCTCTCGACCGCTTTCGCCGAGGCGGCTCGCGTCCTCCGCCCGGGCGGCTGGTTCCAGTTGGCGTTCCAGCTCGGCGACCGAGTCGATCACTTCTCCGATCTCGCCGGCTTCGACGTCGACCTCGACTTCCACCGACGGTCGATCGACGAGGTGCTCACCGCTCTCGAGCCCCACGGGTTCACCCCCGCCACCCGTCTCGAACGCGAACCCGACCGATCCGGACGCTACCCCGAGGCGACCCGCCAGGGATATCTCCTCGTCCGCAGAACAGAGCGATGAAGAAGTCGACCGCACCAGCCGACTCGTCGCGGCGAAAGTGCGACCGCACTGTCTGACCGGTGCACCATGAGGTGAGAAGATGAGGGGGATATGAACATCGACATCGTCTTCCACACTCCCGAGATCCCCGGCAACACCGGCAATGCCATCCGGCTCGCCGCGGTCACCGGCGCCCACCTCCACCTCGTCGAACCGCTCGGCTTCGACCTCACCGATGCGAAGCTGCGCCGGGCCGGTCTCGACTATCACGACCTCGCCCACGTCACCGTCCATCCCTCGATCACCGAACTGTGGGACCACCTCGGTGATCGTCGGGTGATCGCGTTCAGCACACATACGACCGATTCCTTCGCCGAGGTGGACTACCGAGACGGGGACGTCCTCCTGTTCGGACGGGAGTCGACAGGACTGCCCGATGAGGTCGTCAACGATGAGCACGTGGACATGACGGTGCGCATCCCCATGCTGCCGGCACGACGTTCGCTCAACCTCGCGAACTCGGCGTCGATCGCCCTCTACGAAGCCTGGCGGCAGCACGGATACGCGGGGGCCTGAACCGCGTAGAATTCTTCGCGTCAGCTTTACCCGAAAGGACCACCATGACCGCCAAAGTGCTCACCGTCGCCGGCTCCGATGTCTCCGGAGGCGCGGGGTTGGAAGCCGATCTGAAGATGTTCGAGGAGTACGGTGCCTTCGGCACCGCCGTCGTCACCTGCATCGTCACGTTCGACCCGAACGACAGCTTCACCCATGTCGTCGAATTCATCGACCCCGAGGTCGTCAATCGCCAGCTCGAGTCGACGCTGGCCGTGCACAGGTTCGACACCATCAAATCCGGCATGCTCGGATCCGTCGAATCGGCGCTGGTCCTGGCCGAGGAACTCAAGTCCAACGAGCTGCCCTATGTCTTCGACCCCGTGCTCGTGTGCAAGGGGGTCGGCACCATGGTCGACCTCAAGGATCTCTTCGTCGAGAACCTCGTGCCCCTGGCCACCGTCATCACTCCGAATCTCGAAGAGGCCGCGACACTGGCCGATCTCGCCCCCATCGACTCCGTCGAGGGCATGATCGAGGCGGCGACGATCATCCGTTCCCAGGGCGCACAGAACGTCGTCGTCAAGGGCGGCGCCCGACTGGCCGGCGAGGACGCCGTCGACGTCCTCTTCGACGGTGAGACTGTGACGACGCTGCGCTCGCGCAAGGTCAACGACAAGCTCGTCAACGGAGCGGGATGTTCGTTCGCGTCGTCGATCGCCGCCGGCATCGCCACCGGCCTCGACATCCGCGACGCGGTCATCACCGCGAAGGAGAAGGTCGCCCACGGAATCGCGAACTGCCTCGACAATGCCACCGGTGTCGCCTCACTGCTGCACCCGGCCGCCCGGACCCAGCCTTCTCCCGAGGTCAGGGTGAACGTGGACTGAGCTCCGCTGTGTTCGTCTGCGTCCCTGCGGGGACGCAGACACCCCTGTTCGAGGAACGCTCACGGTACGCAGACAGCGAACTGCCCCGCACACCTTGTGGTGTGCGGGGCAGTTCGTATGAAACTGTGTGGAACGCCTGTGGGATCAGCGCTTGCCGAAGCCCTTGTAGCGGTCCTTGAACTTCTCCACGCGGCCGGCGGAGTCGAGGATGCGCTGCTTGCCCGTGTAGAACGGGTGCGAAGCGGACGAGATCTCGACGTCGATCACGGGGTAGGTGTTGCCGTCTTCCCACTCGATGGTCTTGTCGCTCTTAGCCGTGGAGCGGGTGAGGAACTTGGTGCCGGAGGCCAGATCGTTGAACACGATCGGCGCGTATTCCGGGTGGATGTCCTTCTTCATATTCTTACCTCTGCTGAATTCTTTCAGGCGCCTGGTATGGGTCGGCCCATCCGCCAGTGCCCGAATTCGTCTGCTGGACACGCTCCGAACCGTAGGAACCGGACACGAAGCGACAGTCCAGTGTAACCGATGGGCGCAGGCAAAGCGATTCGACACCTATCTCCTAGACTGTGGCCATGACCACAAAGGAACGCATCTCCACTCAGTTCACCCTCCAGCCGGCCGCAGAGGCTCCCGAGCTCCTCGCCGAGGCCACCGCGCAGGCTCTGCCGACGGTCACCGGCGAAGTCGAGGTCTTCGCGATCGACCCGCAGATCGCGGACACCGCTGCCCTGCTCGACGCGGCCGATCTGCCGCCGGCCACCTCGGCGAACTGCGTGCTCGTCGCCGGTTCGCGGTCCGGTGAGGAGCGGATCGCGGCGTGCATGGTGCTCGCGAACACCCGAGCCGACGTCAACAAACGAGTGAAGAAGCTCCTCGACGTCCGCAAGGCGTCCTTCCTGCCCCTCGAACGCGCGGTCACCGAATCCGGAATGGAGTACGGCGGAATCGGTCCGATCGGCCTGCCCGAGAACTACCGGGTGCTCATCGACTCCCGCGTCGCCGAAGCCAAGGAGCTCATCATCGGCTCCGGCATCCGCGGTTCGAAGCTGCTGCTCTCCGGTTCCGCTCTCGCGTCTCTTCCCGGCGCCGAGGTGGTCGAGGGGCTCGCAAACGACATCGACTGAGTCAGTCGATGTCGCCGAGGTGAAGAGCCGGGGCGACACGTGCCGACCCGATTCCCCGATTCGACTTCCCCAGCCGGAATCGCACATGGGATTTGAGGATCGTTCCCGAGCCGACCATTCCAGCGCTGAGACCGTCGCCGACGAAGAGAGTGAACGTCCACGAATCGTTGAGCTCGGTATCCGGCAGGGCCGCTGTTCCTGCTTGAAGGACACGCGCTCCCCATAATTGCCGGGTCATGGTCGTGCGGATGTCGGTATCGGTGACAGTGCATTCGGCAGGATCACGGGCGATGATGTCATCGAAGCTGCCCAGTGAGATCCCGTATATGCCGACACACGTGAGGAACACCGAGGCGGACGTTCCCACGGCGACGCTGTCGACACCAGCGCCGAGGCGGTCGTCGACGACATCGTCGAGCAGGTCGTTGCGCTGCGCCGAGCGCAGTGACTGCGGCAGTCGACCGCGCACGTCGAGAACCGACGGGCTCGGTACGATGAGAAGTCCGAGTTCCGCCTGTTCCGCGAAGCGGTGCCCCGCCATCCAGGCTGCCAGCTCCTGTCCTCTCTCCTCAGCACTTCGCCACCACGCATGGCTCTGCGATCTCAGATATGACAGGGCGCGGCCGCCGAAGTCCGCCGGGACGTCGAGAGCATTCAGCGCATCGGAGAGGCGGAACCATCCACTGGCCTCGAGCCGGGCCAGTTCTTGTGCGCGTTCGATGATCGTCATCCCTTGATCCGATCACGTTGTCTCGATCGATTGGGCCAGCCCGGCCCGCTCGATGACGAAGTCGATGAGCGAGGCGTAGAGGTTGGGGACGACGTCATCGTCCAAGGGAATGGTGGCCTCGATCTGTCCCTGTTCCTCGGCAACGAAGAGCGCCGGATCGTTGCAGTCGGCGTAGCCGATGGTGCGCAGTCCCCGGCTCGAGGCCGCTCCGGCCCACCCGTGGTCGGCGACGACGAGATCCGGAGTGCTGCCTCCGCGGGCGGCGATATCGTCGAGAAGGGCATGCATGGGTTCGGCCAGGTGCGTGTGCGGGCTGCCGCCGTGCAGGTGCCAGGTCCAGACATTGTTGATCTGCCGGACGTCGCCTCCGATCTCGGGCACGGGAATGAGATGGTCGCCGCTGTCGATGACTGCGCCGGCAGCCTTCGCGGCCGCAGCGATGGCCATGTGCACGGGCAGCAGACCCGCGGGGTGGCCGGTGGCGAAGAGGATCCGACCCCCGGCACGGCTGACGTCGCCGACGGCCTCGGCGAGCTTCTCCAGGGCCGCAATGCACTGATCGGTGGAGATCGTGTCGACGCCTTCGACGAACTCGGGATCGGGGCGCAGACCGGCCCGGTCGACCATGAGTGCGAATACGGATTCATAGTCCCAATCGCGGGTCAGCTCGACGCCGAAGTCGAACTGCCGTTCTTGGGCGAGGAACCGGTGGATGTGGGAGAGGTTGTTCTCCCGTGGGGTGGCTACCTCACCGGTGATCCGTCCGGCTTCCAGGACATGGGCTAACGTGCTGCGGTCCACTGATCTCCTTATTCGGAACTCTTCGAGCCCAGTCGGCTCAGCTCAACTCTATACACCTGGGGCCGACGAACCAGTCAGCAAGCTTCACTCCAACTCACTCCGAGACGGTCGTGAGCATCCGAATGATCAAGGAGGTCATCAGGTCCTTCTCTGAAGGATCACTCATGGCAACCAGGAGTGTCAGTGCGGCAAGAGCGTTACTGTCGATTGCGGAAGCCTTCTTGGCGAACCTGTAAGAAATCCTTACATGTTGCTTTCTCGTCCAACTCCCCTTCCGAGAATACGTTTCTCAGATGCATCGCGATATTCTCGCGGGAGGTCTCGAAGAGCTCAGCGATCTGCTGTTGGGTCAGCCAAACTGTCTCGCCAGTGAGACGTACTTCAATCGATGTCGTTTCGTCGTTCGAACTGAAGAGCTCAATTCTGTCCATGACACAACACCAGAGGGCGGGACTGACATAGCCCGCCTTCTGCCTCGACAAGGAAACCCTCCCTGTGACGGTGAGCAGCACTTCAGCGGCATACATACGGGTCTCCGTCGCCCCTCTGACCAGTTGCCTGTCGATTTCGGTGCGTGAGAACCAGCCGCTGCAGCGCGACGAAGAGCTCGAGGCACCCAATCTGTCGCTGGACCACGATCACGGCCGAATCGATCGTCGGCCTCGAGGTCATGACCCCCTCACCCCTCCTGCAGGGCGAAGCAGGTCACCGCCGAGGCGGCTGCGACGTTGAGGGAGTCGACTCCCCCGCTCATCGGGATCATCACGGTCGAATCGCATGCGGCGATCGTCGATCGGTGCAGGCCGTCGCCCTCGGTGCCGAAGACGACTGCGGTCCGTTCCGGGGCCGATGCGGCGAAGTCGCGCAGGGCCGCCGAATCCTCCTCGAGCGCGAGGGCCGCGACGTGGAAACCGGCTTCCTGCAGGGTGCTGATGCCGCCGGGCCACGCGTCGATGCGGGTCCACGGCACTTGGAACACCGTGCCCATGGACACGCGGATCGATCGCCGGTAGAGCGGGTCGGCACACCGCGGTGTCACGAGCACGGCGTCGACGCCGAAGGCCGCAGCCGAGCGGAAGATCGCCCCGACGTTCGTCGGGTGTTCCAAAATACGCGCTCTGCCGGCGGAGGAGGGCTGGCTATCGGAGGGACCCATGTGACGTGCGAATTCTGGCGATTTGTTCACTTTGCATACCACTATCGTCGCAGGCTGCTCGCTCCCGAACCAACCACGAAGCGCACTTCGGAGATCTTCTCTGCCCAGGCCGGGAGGAGCAGCGATGACCTGCGCCGCGTGTTCCACCGCTGCGACCCTGCGGAACACTGCGCTACGACAAGTCGCCCATGTCGCTGCACGCGCTGATGGACCGTCTCGCCGACTGCGGGCTCGACCGTCCCAACCGAGATCGCACGCCATTATCCCTGTGCGTTTTGAGCGTTTGATGGCGTAGAATAAGGACATGGCTGGAGCAATCACGCATGACAAGGCATCGCAGCTGCGCGATGCGGTGGACGAGGCGCTACGCGCCGCGCCGGAGGTCACGGACAGCGCCCGCGCGGCGTTCGCCCGGCTGGTCGACGTGCTCGAGTCCAGCGACGACGCGGTCGTGTTCCCGGCCGAGGCGACGATCTCCACGAGCCAGGCGGCCGCACTGCTCGGCGTCAGTCGAATGACCGTGGTGCGGTTGGTCGACCGTGGCGAGATGCGAGCGGAGACCAGCGCCGTGCACCGGCGGATCCCGGTGGCAGAGCTGGCTCGTTACCAGGCGGTTACCCAGACGCGGAGGCGCTCGGCGATGGCCAAGCTCGCCGGCGACATTACCGAGGACACACCCGCCGACCGGGTGATCGAGACCCGGTGAGCGACGCACCAGCGGGGAACATCCGAGTCGCCGTCCTCGATGCGTGCGCACTGGTGCCGATCAGACTGGCGACAACGTTGCTGTGGCTATCCGAAGCGGGGATCTTCGAACTGCTCTGGTCGGACCAGATCCTCGATGAGGTTCAACGCAACCTCCCGAAGCTCGGCATCAGCGGGGAGAAGGCCGCCCACCGCGTGCGCACGATGCGTGATGCCTTCGGCGAAGCCGCACTCGTCGACGACTTCGAGCATCTGATCGCGGACATGACCTGTGACCCTAAGGACCGCCACGTGCTCGCCGCCGCCGTGCGTGCGGAAGCCGACACGCTCGTGACGTTCAACCTCAAGGACTTCCCGCCGGATTCGACGAGCGGCTTGCAGGTCGATGCCCTCCACCCGGACACGTTCCTGACCGGCCTGCTCGCCGAGGACCCCGTCGGGGTCGTCGAGGCCCTGCGCCGGGGCAGCGCCGACCTGAGGAACCCAGCGCAGACGGCCACGGACTTCCTCGCATCACTGACCGGAACGGTGCCGATCTTCGCCAACCTGGCCGCCGATCAAATCCGCTCCCGCGACGAGAGTCCCGACGAGCCCACCTCGCCGATCACGGCGCTAGTCAGCGCCGACCAGGACGAGGCCGTGGCCGCGTTCGGTGAGGCCGGAGACCTGACCGACCCCGCGCAGGTCGCGCTCCAGTGGTGGACCGTGCTCGATGAAGAACCCGACGTGGCGCGCGGGCTCACCTTCGTGCCCCGAGCGTGGGGCGACTACCAGTGGGCCATCGACATGCTCGCCGACAAGTCGCTCGCGTCAAGAGTGATCCGCGCCGTCGACGAACCAGACCGTATCGCGTTCATGCGCTTCATCCCCGAAGTCGCCGCCACCGCGCAGGCGTTCGCCGCCTACGCGACGACAGTCACTTTTCTCATCCTTGTCAGGCTCGACGACCGTACGTGGCGGGTGTGGGGCCTCGGCCCGGCGCTCCTGGCCGCCAAGGACATCGTCGGCGACGCATAGATCAGGGGATGGCGCTGTCGTCGGGCTCGTGCACGAAACGCTAAACGTCGCCGACCGACGATTGTCGGTCTTTCGCAGTTCTGGGGATGACCTTCGGCCCGTCCGAGCCCAATTTCGCCGTCAATGGGCAGCCGTCGAGAGCCAGATTCTCCTCGTTTACGATGTCAGCGTCACGTTCACACTTAAGGGTGGTGACACGGTGCACGGTGAAGGACCTGGTAATGCATGAGGCTGTGATGTTACCTCCAGCGACAAGGGGAAATGCTGCGGTCGCCACAAGTGCATGAGACCCAGGCTTGGGGTCGGAGCCAGCGGAATCGAGAAGGTTCAGGAGCAGGAAAGACTCTGCTCGACTACCCTTCGGCATCATCAAGTGTTTCGTCATGTCGTTCCCAGACGACGCATCTCGGGGGACACGGTTTCAAACTTCGATCTCCAGCCAAGAGCCGGGACCAAGTTCCGTCTCGTTCAGAAGATGTCTGCGAGACGCACCGCTGCAGGCCGCATGGGGCGGTGGAGAAAGCCCCTGACCGCGCGGTCTTATCGACGTCGCGCCCGTCCCGGAATCAGCCTGGCGGAGTTGAGGATGAACGCGGTCTCACTGCCGACGTGGATGAACGCCGCCGCCACCGGGGAGAGCAGCCCGACGGCGGCCAGGGTCATGCCGGCGAGGTCGACGGCGATGGTGCCGACGAAGTTGAACATCACGATCCGGCGGGCACGGCGGGCGACGTGCACGGTGCGGACCAGGTCGTCGAGGTCGGAGCTGATGAGCACGACGTCGGAGGACTCCCGGGCGATGTCGGTGCCCGAGCCCATGGCGACGCCAACCTGGGCGCGGGCCAGTGCCGGGGCGTCGTTGACGCCGTCGCCGACCATCGCGAGCCTGCGGCCGGCGGCTCGCTCGGCGTCGATCGCGGCGAGCTTCTCGTCCGGCAGCAGCCCGGCCCGCACGTCGTCGATACCCAGCTCAGCGGCGACGGCCTGGGCGGTCGCCTCCTGGTCGCCGGTGATCATCATCGTCCGCAGGCCGCGGCGGCGCAGCTCGGCCACGGCGGCCTGCGCGCTCTCGCGGAGGGTGTCGGCCAGCAGTACCGTGCCCGCATAGCTGCCGTCGATGCCGACGTGGACGGCGGTGGCGGTGCCCTGGCCTTCGACCGCCTCCGGGGCGTCGGGGACCAGGGCGCGGTTGCCGGCCGCGACAGCCTTGCCGGCGACCTTGGCGGTGACCCCGCGGCCGGGCAGGTAGACGAAATCGTCGCACGGGCCGATTGGGAGGCCCTGGGCGCGGGCGTGGTCGACGACGGCCTGCCCGAGGGGGTGCTCGGAGTAGGACTCTGCCGCGGCGGCGAGCACCAGCAGGCCGGCCTGGTCGGTGCCGTCAGCGGTCCGGACGTCGACGACGGCGGGTGCGCCGGTGGTCAGCGTCCCAGTCTTGTCAAAGACCACGGTGTCGACCGTCGAGAGCGCCTCGAGGTGCGCGCCGGACTTGACGAAGGCCCCGGACCGGGCGATCCGCGCGATCGCGGCCAGCACGGCCAGCGGCGTGCCGGCGGCGATGCCGCAGGCACCAGCGACGACGACGACCGAAATGGTTGAGGTCAGGTCACGGGTGACCAGGAAGGTGATCGCCGCGCCGATCAGGGCGAGGTAGACCAGCCAGGCCGCCAGCCGGTCCGCCAGCCGCTGCACCGGCGGCTCGCTCGACTGGGCCTCCTTGACTGCTTCGATGATCCGGCCGAAGGAGGAGTCGGTGCCGACCCGCTCGGCCCGGACCTCGACCGCGCCGACCTGGTTGATCGACCCGGCGAAGACCTCGTCGCCGACCGTGACGTCGACCGGCAGCGGCTCGCCGGTGATCCGCGACTGGTCCGCCGTCGACTGGCCCGCGATCACGGTGCCGTCGACCGGGATCCGGCCGCCCGGCACGACCACGACGGTGTCCCCCTCGGTCACCTCGGCCAGGGACACCTCGGCGGTGCCGTCGCTCCGGCGGACCTGCACGGTCTCGGGCAGGAACGACATCAGATCGGTTAGGGCATCTCGTCCGCGGTCCATGGAGAGGTCCTCGAGGATCTCCGCGGCGAGGACGAACGCGGTGATCACCAGAGAGGTGGTCCACTCCCCGATCGCGGCCGCCGCGACAATGGCGATGAGCATGGAGGCCTCCATGCTCATCCGCCGGTGCCGGATGTCCTCGAACGCCTCCCGGGCGATCGGCCAGCAGCCCACCACGATCCCGACCACCGCCACGATCGGGACCGCCGGCCATGGCCAGGTCAACCCGAGGGCGACCGCGACCGCGCAGGCGGCCACGAACAGCGTCCGGGCCAGGTCGGCCCGGTCGATGCGCCGCCACAGGCTCGCACCCGACGGTCCTGCGGCTGGCGCGTCGACCGCCTCGAGTTCGGTCTTGCCGATCAACGCCCGGCCTCTTGCGAATCAGTGTCGGCGGTGATGGTCCCGTCGGTCGCCATGTGATGGGCCGGGGCGGAGTTGACGACGTGCTGGGCCTGGAACACCGCGTGCGCGACGAGCTCGCGGGCATGCTCGTCGATGAGGCTGTAGAACGCGCGATTGGCCTCTTGGCGGGCGGCGACGATCTTGCCCCACCGCAGCTTCGCCAGGTGCTGGGAGACCACCGTCGGCGACTTGCCCACCTCTTCGGCCAGCTCGCTCACCGACTTCTCCGACTCGCGCAGCGCCAGGACAATCCGCACCCGAGTCGCGTCGGAGAGCAGTGTAAACACCTCGGCGGCGAAATCGGCGTACTGGCTGTCCGGGCTCAACGTGCACTTCTTCGTATCTTCACTCATGCTTAGATTCTAAGGTAGGTGACACTCCTGCGCAACCAGACCGCCGACTTTCGGACGGTCAGCAACTGTCGGCTACCAGGAAGAGTGGCAGTTCATGGCAGCCCACGATCACTCCGGAGGCTGCGGCGACCGTTCGCTGTTCGCAGTCGGGAGGACACGGACGGCCCCCGACTGCCCGAAGAGCCAGCTGGATTGGCACTCCCGCAATGCGTCGGAGACCGACGTCCCGGCGGTGCTACTCCCCTTCGTCATACATGCCTTCCCGGCCCGATCGGGTGTGTCCACGCACAACACATTGTTGGAGGTCCCACACAGTCGGCGCATGTGAGCGCGGCGGCGTGGCGGGAGTGACATTACCTAACCGCCGACGCCGTCACCCGCACGGCCATCTCGTCCACGTTCGGCATGTGCCGCTTCACCGAGCTCTCTGCCTCCGCGGACAGGCGGTCGGCATCGGCAAGGCTCGTCGCCGAGGTGCGGACGAGCGCGTCGCCGTGGAGGCGGTGCCCGACCCAGCGCATTCGTACCCGTTCCACCGACTCGACCTCGGCCAGATGCTCCAGAGCGCGCTCGGCGCGTTCGACGAGTTCCGGCTCGACGCCGTCCATCAACCGTCGGCCGACCGAGCGCACGGTGCCCACCAGCAGCACCGCGATCATGGCCGAGATGAGCAGGCCCACGATCGGGTCGGCCAGCGGGAAGCCCAAGAGGACGCCGATGCCACCGGCGACGACGGCAAGTGAGGTGAACCCGTCGGTGCGGGCGTGGATGCCGTCGGCGACCAGGGCGGCCGAGCCGATCTTCCTGCCCACGCGGATGCGGTAGACCGCGACCGCCTCGTTACCGAGGAAGCCGATGATGCCGGCGGCGATCACCCAGCCGATGTTCTCCATCGGGCGAGGGTTGAGCATGCGGTCGATCGCCTCCCACGCGGCGATGACCGCGGACAGGGCGATCATCAGGACGATGAACAGCCCGGCGAGGTCCTCGGCCCGGTTGAAACCATAGGTGTACTTCCGCGTCGCGACCCGACGAGACAGCACGAACGCGATCCACAGCGGCACCGCGGTCAAGGCGTCGGAGAGGTTGTGGATCGTATCGGCCAGAAGCGCTACCGATCCGGAGAACGAGACGACGACGGCCTGCAGCACGGTCGTGGCAAGCATGAGCACCAGGCTGATCTTCAGCGCGCGGATTCCCTCGGAGTGGGCTTCCATCGCGTCGTCGATCGAGTCGGCGGCGTCGTGGGAGTGCGGCACGAAGATCCCGTATAGGAATCCCTTGAACCCCGTCGGGTGGGAGTGACCGTGCTCGCCGTGGTCATGGGAGTGGCCGTCTCCGTGGGAATGGCCGTGGTTCCGGCTGTGATCATGGTCCGCGTGATCGTGCGCGGACGATCCGCTCTCCTGCTCGTGGTCAGCGTGCGGATGGGCGTGGTTGTGTTCGGTCATGCTTCTGCTCGTTCGTCGTGGTGATGGGCCGGGATCTGCCCGTTGGCGACGGAGTGCTCGGCCTGGAAGATCGCATCTGATACCAGCTGGGAGGCGTGTTCGTTCTCGAGCCGATAGAACACCCGCTGCCCCTCCCGCCGGGTCGACACGATCCGGGCCATCCGCAGCTTCGCCAGGTGCTGCGACACCGCGGCTGGCGACTTGCCCACGCTCTCGGCGAGATGGTTCACCGACAGCTCGTCGCTGCGGCGCAGCGCAAGGACGATCCGGACCCGGGTCGGGTCGGCGAGGAGCCCGAACACCTCAACGGCAAGTTCCACGTATTGGTTGTCGGGGCCGATCCTGCACATCTGCTTATCTGCGTCCATACGCAGATTATTGCATACTCGAACGTAAGTCCGCATCGATGAGTGCTGCACGAGACGCCGCCGGACGCCCCGCGTTCAGCTCGAGAGGGTGACGAGGTGCCCTGGCTATCGATCCGGCGAGTCAGACGCGATCGTTGGCGGCGAAAGCGGAGCGCAGTGTGACGACGATGACGCGGGCCGCGTCATCTCTGTCGAGCCGGCCGGCCGTGACTTCTTCGGCTGCGGCGTTCATGGTCAGGTGGGTGACCGCGAGGAGCCAGTCGACAGGCAGGTCCGCACGGAAGACGCCCTCGCGCTGACCGCGCTCGAGAAGCCCCCGCATCCGAGCTTCGGCCTTCTCGTGCATCTCGCGGATGCGGGCCGGCTGCAGCTCGCGCTGAGCCACCACGAGCACGGCGCGGATGCGCTCCAGGAGCATCCAGCTCGAGGTGATCAGGGCCTCGAATGCCTCACCCGGATCGCCGTCGAGAGGCACGTCGGCCAGGACTGCTTCAGCCCCCTCGAGGCTGTCGGCCAGCGTTGCGTCGATGAGCTCGGCACGCGTCTTGAAATGCCCATAGAGGGTCATCCGACCGACGCCCGCCTCGGCGGCGATGTCGGCGACGGAGGCATCGGGGTCCTTCCGGAGCGCGTCCGGAGTCGCAGCGAGGATCTTCGCCCGGTTGCGCTGGGCGTCGGCTCGCTTGTTGACCGTCTTTCCTTGCCGCACCGGCCTCTGCTCACCGGTGCCGGCCGTGCCCTTGCCGTTCGGCATGCCCACCTCTAACTCGTACGGGAATATACGAGCTAGTATAGCGGTTAGAAGTCGTACACCGATGCTTGACTTCGGCTGAGGGCCTCCCGGCCCGTGACAACCCTGTCGAGAACGAAAGGATCAATGCAGCCATGAGAACGACGAGGCAAGACAAGGAGGTGCGCCATGTCTGAGACGAATGCACCTGCACCCCGGACCGGGGCGAAGCAATGGTGGGGGCTCGCGGTCCTCGTGATTCCGTCGACCCTGCTGTTCATGATGCTGACGATTCTGTTCCTGGCGGCCCCGAACATGGCCGCCGACCTGAATCCGACGAGCGCACAGCTGCTGTGGATCCTCGACATCTACGGGTTCGTCATGGCTGGATTCTTGGTCGCGATGGGCGTCCTCGGCGACCGGATCGGCAAGCGGCTGCTCATGGTGAACGGCGCGGTCCTGTTCGGGATCGTGTCCATCGCTGCGGCGTTGACGACCAGTCCCGAGCTGATGATCGCCTGGCGCGCCGTCCTCGGAGTGGGAGGAGCCATGATGCTCCCGTCCACGCTGGGACTGATCTTCGTGCTCTTCGCCGACCCGAAGGCGCGAGGCGTCGCGATCGGCGTGTGGGCCGGCGGGATCTCCGCCGGCGTCGCTCTCGGCCCGCTGCTGTCCGGACTGCTGCTGGAAGTCTTCGGCTGGCAGGCGACGTTCCTGGTCGCGGTGCCCGTGATGGCGTTGGTGGCCATCGGCGCGCCGTTGCTGCTGCCGGAGCACAAGGATCCGACCGCGAAGATCGATCTGCTCAGCGCACTGCTCCTGGTCGCTTCGCTGCTGGCCATCATCTACGGCGTCAAGCGCTTCGCCACCCAGGAGCCGGCCGGTCCGTCGATCGGCCTGCTGATCGCCGGAGCACTGGTCGGGTTGTGGTTCGTGATCCGGCAGTTGCGCGCGACCCAGCCCCTGCTTGACGTGCGGCTGTTCGCCAACCGCACCGTCAGCGGAGCACTTGCGGTGTTCCTCCTATCGGCCGCGGCGCTGGGTGGGGTGTACTCGCTGTTCACCCAGTACCTGCAGCAGGTCCAGGGGCTCTCGCCCATGCAGGCCGGGCTGTCAATCCTGCCCGCCGCGGCAGTGCTCATCGTCGTCTCGACCCTCTCGCCGATGCTCGCCCGAAGGTTCCGGCCGGGTAACGTGATCGCCGTCGGACTACTCACCCAGGTCGTCGGCTACATCCTGTTCACCCAGCTCGATGCCGGCACCGGCCTCGCGCTGGTGATCGCGAGCTTCGTCGTCACCTACCCCGGGGTCGCGCCGTCCATGGCGCTGACCACGGACCTGGTCGTGAGCTCGGTCCCACCGGAGAAGGCCGGCGGTGCCTCCGGGCTCGCGACGACCGTCAATGACCTCGGGATCTCCCTCGGTGTCGCGGTTATCGGCAGCATCGGGATCGCTGCCTACCGCAGTCAGATCGCCGGCTCCCTGCCCGATGGGCTGCCACCGGAGGCCGCGGCCGCGGCTGAGACCGGAATCGACGGGGCCATCGACGCCGCCGGGCAGCTGCCGGGTGACATCGGAGAGGCACTGACGACCGCGGCCCAACAGGCCTTCGCCAGCGGACTGAACGCCGCCGGGATCACCTCCGCCGTCATCGCTGCCGTCGCCGCGATCATCGCCGCCGTCGGCCTGCGCCATATCCGCCCCACCGGGCAGGCCCACGACGACGCCGAGAAGGAACCCGCTCAGGAGTCGTGACGCATCCTCGACCCTTCGTGTCCGGCGGACGGATGAGTCCGCCGGACACGAACGCCGACACCCGCCATAGGTACACCGAGAAGACGGCAGAACCGCCCCGCGACGAGGCCGCCGAACCACGCCGAAGGAGACACGATGACCACGCTCAGAACCACCATCGACACTGTCCGACACTCACCGACGGCGCGGCGCGTGCTGCACTGCCTGCTCCGATGCGCCGCGTCGGGGGCATTGGATCGTTTCTCCCGAACGACGCATACGTCTTGTCCGCGCAACTGAGTCGCAGGCCGCGCACCCGAAGAGGTTCGCGGCCCCGATGCTTCAGTTGACCTGGTAGGCGATCGTCGTCATCATCCCGGCTTCCCCGTGGTAGACATTGTGGCAGTGCGAGAGCCACCGTCCGGGATTGTCGGCATCGAACTCGACCCGCAACGTTGTGCCGGGAACAACGATCGAGGTGTCCTTGCGCGGCCCTCCCCCTGGATGCTGGTAGGTGTGTCCGTGCAGATGCATCGGATGCCACATCTCAGTCGAGTTCTTGAACTCGAGGGCGACCCGCTCCCCTTCGACGATGCCGAGGGCGTCGCGCATCGGCTTGTCCATGTTCATCCGCTTGCCATTGATCGCCCAGTCGTATTTCTCCATGCCACCGGTCAGCTCGAGTGAGAGAGTGCGGTCGACGGCGCGCTTCGGCAGAGCGACTGAACTGGTTGCTTTGAGGCTGTCCGCGGTGGCGGGGGTCTTCTGCTGGGGCAGCTTCACGTCCTTCGCGGGCGCGCTTCCCAACCCAGTGCGCAGAACAGCATGGGCCTGGTTCTGCTTCCCTAGGGCTTCGGCGATGACTGCGAATGCGCCGTCGCCGGCGGTGATGATCGCGTCGTAGCGCTCCCCCATTCCAAGAACGAGGCTCTCTGCCTTGAGGGGTTTGACGGGGAATCCGTCGGAGTGCGTGATCGTCATCTCGTGCTCGGTGACGCCAAAGCGGAAAGCGGTGTCGCCGCCAGCATTGATGATCCTCAGCCTGATCCGCTCTCCGGGCTTGGCGGCAAAGGTTTGCGGGTCATTGGCGGGCTTGCCGTTGATCAGGTAGAGGGGGTAGTAGACGTCGCCTGCGTCGCCGCCGAGCAGAGGCGAGGTCGCGCCCATGAGGGTGTTGCCCATTCGCATCGGGCCCATCTCCATGTCACCGTGTCCCCCACTATCGTGGTCCATCATTCCCTGGCCGAGCTGCTTCATCACCTCGTCCGGCGTCGCGGTGACGCCGTCGAGCCAGTCATCAAGGACGATGACCCATTCCTTCTCGTAGTCGCCCTTCTCGTTCGGGTCATCGATGATCAGCGGCGCATACAGGCCACGGTCTTGTTGCGTGCCGACGTGGGGATGGAACCAGAACGTGCCTGATGCGGGCAGTGTGAACTCGTAATCAAACGACCCGCCGGGCTTCACGGCATCCTGGGTGAGGCTCGGCACTCCGTCCATGTCGTTGCGCAGCGCCAGTCCGTGCCAGTGGACGCTGGTCGGGTCAGGGAGATCGTTGGTGAAGGCGACTTTCAGGGTGTCGCCGACGTTGCCGCGCAGCGGCTGGGCCGCCGAGGCTCCCCGGTAGGCCCAGGTCTTCGCGGTCTTCCCGCCGAGGTCGAGGGTGACCGGTTCGGCGGTCAGCGCGCGCTGCACGACGGTACCGGTGCTGCGTCGCTTCGCCTCCGCGGCGGTGACCGCAGCGCTGGTGGGCCTCACGAACGAGGTTGTCTTGGTGGTAGTGGTGCTGCATCCGGCGAGGCCGGCGGCGGTCAGCGTCAGTGCGCTGACGGACAGGAATTGCCTGCGGTTCAGGGTGGAGTGCATGGGTGATGTCCTTCTGTGTCGATGGTGAACGGGGCCACGAGATCGCGCCTGCGCGCTCGACGATCATGGGTGGTCGGAGGCGCAGGGCTGCTTGGCCTCGGAAGAAGGGCCAGCGTTTTTGGACACGGTGTCGTGGCAGGCACGGCAGGGTCGTGAACCCGCCGAGATTGCCGGCTGAGGAGCGCCGCATCGGCGCTCCTCAATGCTCACGTTCGGTAGATCGACAGCTCCAGATGCGTCAGCGCGAACCGGCGAGGCGTCTCGGACGGCGGCGTCGGCATGGGCGCAGAGACGGGTGTGGGCACAGCCGCGACGGACGGAACGGGGAGGGCCGGAATGCTCTCGGCCGTAGGCGCGGAGACGCAAGTCGAGTCGCCGTTGTTCATGGCGTCTGCGCAGCCGCCGGAGCCGTGCACCGGGCCCTGTACTCCGGACGCGCTCGACATGGAGGCGGTAGACGTCATGCCCGTCATGCCGGGCGACTGCGAGGACACGTGAACCGGCGACGCCGTTGAAGCCGTCGCCGCTGCCGGGCCGCCGACCAGCGCGTGCATGCCGAGAAGACCCGTGATCAGCAGCGCCGTAAGAACGACCAGCTGCAGCCAGTGCCGGCTGCGGCAGGTTTCATAGGTCGCGGTCTCCACACCCAAAGCATACCCCGGAGGCGTATCCGCTCGACGCGGCGGGACCATTCACCGGCGAGTCCGGCCCGCCTTGCAGGAATACCCTCATGGGGTATACGGTTGCACTCACGCAGGTACCCACCGGGGGTAACTAGATTGAGGAGGCTATCCGATGGCTGCGAACGAATACCAGGTGACGGGCATGACCTGCGGGCACTGCGAGATGTCGGTCCGCGAGGAGGTCAGCGAGATCTTCGGCGTCACCGACATCCAGGTCAGCGCACAGACCGGCAAGCTCGTCGTCTCCGCCTCCGACGAGGTCGACGACGCGAAGGTTCTGGCCGCTGTCGAGGAAGCCGGCTACACGGCGGTCCGGGTCTGATGAAGGCACCAGTCAGGCTCGCGGCCTACGGCGCTGGGCTGGTGGTGGCGTTCGGCGCAGCCTTCGGGCTCGCCGGCGTCGCCGTCCCCGACAGCGTCGTGACCGCGTGGGCCAAGAGCAGCGAGTCGAACGCCCACGGCGAGGGTCACAGCGGAACGGAGGAGCAAAACAAGGAGCACGCGATGAACGGCGTCTCGGCCAGCGCTGCCGGCTACGGCCTCTCCCCCGTCACGGCCCCCTCGGGCACCGATGATGCCGGCACGCTGAGCTTCCGGATCCTCGATGAGGACGGGCAGCCGGTGACGGAGTACACGACGACCCATGAGAAGGATCTGCACCTGATCGTGGTGCGCACCGACGGGACGCAGTTCCGCCACGTGCACCCGGACTTGGACGAGGCCACCGGCACCTGGTCGGTGTCATCGTGGAGCTGGGACGAGGCGGGAACCTACCGCGTCTACGCCGACTTCACAGCCGGGCAGGACGCCGAGGGGGTCACGCTCACCCGCGCTGTCGAGGTCGCCGGCGACTACGCCCCGGTCGAAGCGACTGTCTCGCGCACCGTCGAGGTCGACGGGTACACCGTCACCCTCGATGGTGACCTCGCCGCCGGAAGCACGGGCGACCTGACGGCCACCGTGGAGCGCAACGGCAAGCCGGTCACCGCGCTCGACCCCTACCTCGGCGCGTATGGCCACCTGGTCGCGCTGCGAGAGGGCGATCTGGCCTACCTGCACGTTCACCCCGCCGGCGAAGAGCCCCAAGCGGGGTCGACCGGAGGACCAGACGTCGGCTTCGCCGCCGAGGTCCCCACCGCCGGCCGGTACCTGCTGTACCTGGACTTCCAGGTCGACGGGCAGGTCCGCACCGCACAGTTCGTGGTCGACGCCGGGCACGGCGACGGCACCCAGGCAGACGATGAATCGCATTCGGGCGGCCACTGACCCCCTAAAGGGCCAGTCCGTCGACGAAAGAAGCAACAGGAAAGGACTTGCAGTGAGCACCCAAGCTGCAGCGAACACCGAAGCGCCCCCGGTCGCGGACGCCGGCATCGAACTCGAGATCGGCGGGATGACCTGCGCCTCCTGCGCGAACCGGATCGAGAAGAAGCTCAACAAGCTCGACGGCGTCTCCGCCACGGTCAACTACGCCACCGAGAAGGCCAAGGTCACCGTGCCCGCCGGCTACGACCCCGCCCTGCTGGTCGCCGAGGTGGAGAAGACCGGGTACACCGCCGCCATGCCCAAGCCCAAGGACGCGACGTCGTCGGGCCCGACCGGCGACGACGGCGAAGCTCCCGACTCCGAACTGACATCGCTCAAGCACCGCCTCATCGGCGCGATCGTGCTCACCGTCCCGGTGATCGCCATGGCCATGGTTCCCGCGCTCCAGTTCACCTACTGGCAGTGGGCCTCTCTGGCCCTGGCCGCACCGGTGATCGTGTGGGCGGCCTGGCCGTTCCACAAGGCGGCCTGGACCAACCTCAAGCACGGCACGGCGACGATGGACACCCTCATCTCCATGGGCACGACCGCGGCGTTCCTGTGGTCGCTCTACGCCCTGTTCCTCGGCACCGCCGGCACCCCGGGGATGACACATCCCTTCGAATTCACCATCGCTCCATCCGACGGCGCGGGCAACATCTACCTCGAGGCCGCCGCCGGGGTGACGATGTTCATCCTCGCCGGCCGCTACTTCGAGAAGCGCTCCAAGCGCCAGGCCGGTGCCGCACTGCGCGCCCTGCTCGAGCTCGGCGCGAAGGAAGTCTCGGTGCTGCGCGATGGGGCCGAGGTGAAGATCCCGACCTCCGAGCTGGCCGTCGGCGACGAGTTCGTCGTCCGCCCCGGTGAGAAGATCGCCACCGACGGCACGGTCGTATCCGGGACGTCGGCCGTGGACGCCTCTATGCTCACCGGAGAGTCCGTGCCGGTCGAGGTCGTCGCTGGCGACCCGGTCACGGGCGCGACCGTCAACGCCGGCGGCCGCCTGGTCATCCGCGCCACCCGCGTCGGATCGGACACCCAGCTGGCGCAGATGGCCAAACTCGTCGAGGACGCCCAGACCGGCAAGGCCGCGGTCCAGCGCCTGGCCGACCGGATCTCCGGCGTGTTCGTCCCGATCGTCATCGCCATCTCGGTCATCGCCCTCGGCGCATGGCTCGGTGCCGGATTCCCCGTCTCCGCCGCCTTCACCGCAGCGGTCGCGGTCCTCGTCATCGCCTGCCCCTGCGCCCTCGGCCTGGCCACTCCGACCGCACTGCTGGTCGGCACCGGTCGCGGCGCGCAGATGGGCGTGCTCATCAAGGGCCCCGAGGTCCTCGAATCCACCCGCAAGGTGGACACCGTCGTCCTCGACAAGACCGGCACCGTTACCACCGGCAAGATGACGCTGGTCGATGTCATCGTCGAGCCGGGCACCGATCGCGCCGAGCTGCTGCGCCTGGCAGGCGCGTTGGAGGATGCCTCCGAGCACCCGATCGCCCAGGCCATCGCCAAGGGAGCAGTCCAGGAGGTCGGGCCGCTGCCCACGCCGGAGGACTTCGCGAACATCGAGGGCAAGGGCGTCCAGGGAGTCGTCGACGGCCGCGGCGTGCTCGTCGGCCGGGAGTCCCTGCTGGCCGACTGGTCCCAGCGCCTTTCCCACGACGTCGCCGCCGCCAAGGCCGCTGCCGAGGACGAGGGCAAGACCGTCGTCGCCGTCGGCTGGGACGGACAGGCCCGCGGGATCCTCGTTGTCGCCGACGCCGTCAAGCCCACCAGTGCCGAGGCGATCCGGGGCCTGAAGGACCTGGGCCTCACCCCGGTCCTGCTCACTGGCGACAACAAGGCCGTGGCTGAGCGGATCGCCGCCGAGGTCGGAATCGACCAGGTCATCGCCGAGGTCCTGCCCAAGGACAAGGTCGACGTCGTCACCGGACTCCAGGACGAGGGCCAGGTCGTCGCGATGGTCGGCGACGGAGTCAACGACGCCCCGGCGCTGGCCCAGGCCGACCTGGGCCTGGCGATGGGCACCGGCACCGACGTCGCCATCGAGGCCTCCGACATCACCCTCGTGCGCGGGGATCTGAGGGCCGCGGTCGACGCGATCCGGCTCTCCCGCAGGACCTTAGGCACGATCAAGTCGAATTTGTTCTGGGCGTTTGCCTACAACGTCGCGGCGATCCCGGTCGCGGCGCTGGGCATGCTCAACCCCATGCTCGCAGGCGCGGCGATGGCGTTCTCCAGCGTCTTCGTCGTCGGCAACAGCCTCCGCCTGCGCGGGTTCCGCAGCGTCGCCAAGCAGTGACGCCGCAGAACCGACCAACATCCGAACACACGAAAGGCATCTACCGAGAATGAGCAACGAAGACCAGGTATCCACCAGCTGCTGCAGCACCTCCCCCGAAGCCGAGGTATCCGCCGCCGAGGAACCTGTCAGCGACGGTTCCAGCTGCTGCGGCACGACCGGCGCAGAGAACCCCGCCGCCGATTCCAGCCATCGCGAAAACCTTCTCGTCGATGGCAGCGACGACATGACCACCTGCCCCGTCATGGTCGGCAATCCGGTCAGCAAGCAGGACGCCGAAGAAAAGGGCCTCTTCCGTGACTACGACGGACAGCGCTACTGGCTCTGCTGCCCAGGCTGCGGACCGACCTTCGACTCCGATCCAGCCAAGTACGCCGCCAACATGGCCTGATCCTTCGACGACCCGGGGCTGCAGCATCACTGCTGCCGCCTCGGGTCGACTGGATCGTAACTGAGCGATTCCACGCCAGCCGATCGACATTTGACCTATACCCTATAGGGGTATAATGTTGGTCGAGCCAGAATGAATAGGAGACTTTATGCGTAAGCGCCTCATGACCACCGTCGCCGCAGGAGTGCTCGGCGGAGCACTCGTGCTCACCGGCTGCAGCACCGGAGGAGACCAGGACCAGGCGACGCCCTCGTCGACCAGCCAGCACGAGGGCCACGGAAGCAGTGGCAGCAGTTCTGACGGCGGCGGGATGGAGCATCCGATGGACGGCGGCCCCGCACCCGAAGGCATCGAGAAGGCTGCGTCCCCGAAGCACCCGGTCGGCACCGAGGTCACGCTCACCGCTGATCACATGGAGGGCATGGACGGCGCACCGGCCACCATCGCCGGGGCCTACGACACCTACACCTACGCGGTGAACTTCACGCCCACCACCGGCGGGGATCCGGTCAAGGATCACAAGTGGGTCGTGCAGGAAGAGATCAAGGACGCCGGAGACCAGCGACTGGCCGACGGCACCGAGGTCACTCTCGAGGCCGAACACATGGAGGGTATGAAGGGCGCGAAGGCGACCATCGCCTCCTCCACCGACGAGACCGTCTACATGGTCGACTACGAGTCCGACGGCATGACGATGACCAACCACAAGTGGGTCGTCGAGAGCGAGATCAAGCCGGCCTCCTGAGCCGGTCGCCGCGGGCCTATTCAAGGTCCGCGGCGAGACACGACCCGATCGAAGGGAAGACCGGGGAAGAACGAGGGGAAGCGAAGAGCAATGACGGACCCGACCACGCATCACCACGACCACGACGGCGGCGCGACCACCGATTCCGGCCACGTTAACGACTCGCACATCGAGCAACACGGCCACACCATGGAACACGGCGACCGTACCGGGCACGGCGATCACGGCAGTGGTCATGGTGGTCATGCGGGCCACGGCGACCACGTCGGCCAGTTCCGCAGGCTGTTCTGGATCAACCTCGCCATCGCCATCCCGGTGGTCGCGTTCTCCCCCATGTTCGCCATGCTCCTCGGGTACTCCGTGCCCGGCTGGGCAGGCTGGGTCGCCGCAGTCCTTGGCACCGTCATGTACGCCTGGGGCGGCACCCCGTTCCTCACCGGTGCCGTCAGCGAGTTGAAGAGCCGCCAGCCGGGGATGATGCTGCTCATCGCGCTCGGCATCACCGTCGCCTTCCTCGCCTCCTGGGCCGCCACGCTCGGCCTCGTCCACCACGAGCTCGAGTTCTGGTGGGAGCTGGCACTGTTGATCGTCATCATGCTGCTGGGCCACTGGATCGAGATGCGCTCCCTGGCCCAGACCACCTCGGCGCTGGACTCCCTGGCCGCACTGCTGCCCGACGAGGCCGAGCGCGTCGAGGGCGACGACGTCGTCAAGGTCGACCCCGCCGACCTGCGCGTCGGCGACGTCGTCATCGTCCGCCCCGGCGGCAGCGTCCCCGCCGACGGAACCATCGTCGACGGCCGCGCCGACATGGACGAGTCCATGATCACCGGCGAATCACGCCCCGTCGCCCGCGGCGAGGGCGATGCAGTCACCGCCGGCACCGTGGCCACCGACTCCGGCCTGCGCGTGGAGATCACCGCTACCGGCGACGACACGGCGCTGGCGGGCATCAACCGGCTCGTCGCCGAGGCGCAGGGCTCCTCCTCTCGCGCACAGCGCATCGCCGACCGCGCCGCCGCCCTGCTGTTCTGGTTCGCCCTCGGGGCGGCCCTGATCACCGCAGTCGTTTGGACTCTCGTCGGGCTCCCCGACGATGCGGTCATTCGCACCATCACCGTCCTCGTCATCGCCTGCCCCCACGCGCTGGGCCTGGCGATACCGCTGGTGGTCTCCATCGCCACCGAGCGCGCGGCCCGCGGCGGCGTCCTGGTCAAGGACCGCCTCGCACTGGAGTCCATGCGCCAGGTCGATGCGGTGCTCTTCGACAAGACCGGCACCCTGACCAAGGGCGAGCCCACCGTCACCGGCGTCGAACCGACCGCAGGCCTGGACTCCGACGAGGTGCTCGCCCTGGCCGCCGCGGCCGAGGCCGACAGCGAGCACCCGCTCGCCCGGGCCATCGTCACCGCCGCCAAGGAGAAGAGTCTCGCCCTCGAACCGGCCAGTGGGTTCTCCTCCTCCCCGGCAGTCGGCGTCACCGCGACCGTGGCCGACCAGGAGATTCGCGTCGGCGGTCCACGTCTGCTCGAGGAGACCGGGCAGGACGAGGTCGACACAGCCGACGCGTGGCGGGACGAGGGTGCGATCATCCTACACGTCCTCCGCGACGGGCAAGTGATCGGCGGCCTCAAGCTCGCCGACGAGGTCCGGCCCGAGTCCCGCGACGCCGTCGACGCCCTCCATGAGCTCGGCGTCGAGGTCGTCATGATCACCGGCGATGCCGAGGCCGTGGCGAACGAGGTTGGCCGGGAACTCGGCATCGATCGTGTCTTCGCCGGCGTCCGCCCCGAGGACAAGTCCGCCAAGGTCGCTGCGCTCCAGGACGAGGGCAAGAGGGTCGCGATGGTCGGCGACGGCGTCAACGACGCCCCTGCGCTGGCGCAGTCCGACGTCGGTATCGCCATCGGGGCAGGCACAGACGTCGCCATCGCCTCTGCCGGCGTCATCCTCGCCAGCTCCGACCCGCGCAGCGTCCTGTCGGTCATCCAGCTCTCCCGTGCCGCATACCGTAAAATGAAGCAGAACCTGTGGTGGGCTGCCGGATACAACCTGCTCTCTGTACCGCTCGCGGCGGGCGTGCTCGCACCTGTCGGGTTCGTCCTGCCGATGTCGGTCGGCGCGATCCTGATGTCGATCTCCACTGTCGTCGTCGCGCTCAATGCCCAGCTGCTACGTCGCATCGACCTCACCCCAGATGCCAGCACTCGCTCCGTCCTGGAGCGCCAGAAGTGAAGGACACACCCATGAACACCGACACTGCAACCGATGAGACCGGCACCGACACCGGGGCGCATCAGCACGGTTACATCAGCGACAAGGACCGTTACCGCAACCGCATGAAGCGCATCGAAGGCCAGGCCCGCGGCATCACCAAGATGATCGACGACGAGAAGTACTGCATCGACATCCTCACCCAGGTCTCGGCGCTCACCCGGGCCCTGCAGGGGGTAGCGACCGGCCTGCTCGATGACCACCTCAAGCACTGCGTGCTCGACGCCGCCAAGCAAGGCGATGAGGACGCGGCCATCGCCAAGATCCAGGAAGCCACCGATGCCATCAATCGCCTCGTCCGCTCCTGACACCATCCGATTTCGTCAATACAGGATGCCTCGGACCGGTTGCGCCCCCGGGTCAAGACAAGGCTCTCGATGTCTCCTGGCAGGCGTGCGCTGCGCTTCGTCTTGCCCTTGGCACCGGCGAAATCGGGCTGCTTTAGGACTTACCTGACGACATGAACACTTTCACCTGAGAAAAGAGTTGGGCATGCCCCTTGCCATTGTTACTCCGATTCAGCCCTCCAGGAGCCGCCTGAGACTCTGCGCGACCATGACCGCGCTGGCGACCAGCACCGTCCTCCTGCTCAGCGGCTGTGCTGATGCGGAACCGTCCGCTGACGCAGGATCCGATCACTCACTGGTGGTCGAGCATAATCTAGACGGACTGAATGCACAGGAAATCATCAAGCGCCTCGACACAACGAAGGTGGCAGATCGCTCGTCTGAACTCATCGCTTCGATTGAATCCGACCAACTCGTCCTGACCGACGATCAGAACAATCAAACCACTCTGCCGATGCCAGAAGACGAATTCTACGTCTCTATCGCCCCATATCGCGGCCAGACTCACGAATGTTACTTTCACAGCCTCACTACTTGCCGCGGCGAGCTCGCCAATACTGACGTCGACGTCACCGTGGTCGAGGCGACGTCCGGGAAGACCATCCTCGATGAAACACTCACGACTTACGACAACGGATTCGTCGGACTCTGGCTGCCCCGCGGCATTGACGCGACGCTCACGGTCAGCACCGGAGACCGCATCGCGAAGCAGGACATTTCGACCCGCATCGACGACCCCACCTGCTTGACTGGTCTTCAGCTGACTTGACGCCCGGACGCTGAAAATGGCGAGGAGCTGCAGATCACCGCGATGGGCGAGCCGCGGTTTCGGAGGGTGAGCACGACTGACTTGCTGATTGAATCGATATCCTTCAATATAGAGGCATGTCTAATCAAGCATCTCTCACTGCACCCCCTGTGACGCGACGGCTCTCGACCCTGGACAGGTGGCTGCCGCTGTGGATCGGGCTGGCGATGGTCGCAGGCCTCCTTCTGGGACGATTCATTCCTGGAATCTCGGAGTTGCTGTCGCACATGGAGATCGGCGGGATCTCCATGCCGATCGCGCTCGGCCTTCTCGTGATGATGTACCCGGTCCTGGCCAAGGTCCGCTACGACAAAGTCGCCGCCGTCACCGGCGACAAGAAGCTCCTCATCTCCTCTCTGGTACTCAATTGGCTCGCCGGGCCGGCGATCATGTTCGCCCTGGCCTGGCTGCTCCTGCCCGACATTCCCGAGTACCGCACCGGGCTCATCATCGTCGGTCTGGCCCGCTGCATCGCCATGGTCGTGATCTGGAACGACCTGGCCTGCGGCGACCGCGAGGCGACCGCGGTGCTAGTGGCGATCAACTCGGTCTTCCAGGTCGTCATGTTCTCCGTCCTCGGCTGGTTCTACCTCAGCGTCCTGCCGAGCTGGCTCGGCCTGGACACACAAGGGCTCGAGGTGTCGATGGGCCAGATTGCCCTCAACGTCCTCGTCTTCCTCGGAGTGCCCCTGGTCGCGGGATTCGCCTCGCGCTGGATCGGTGAGAAGCGCAAGGGCCGGGACTGGTACGAGGAGAAATTTGTTCCTAAGGTCGGACCATGGGCCTTGTACGGGCTGCTGTTCACTGTGGTACTGCTGTTCGCCCTCCAGGGTGAGCAGATCACGAGCCGGCCGCTGGACGTCGTCCGGATCGCTCTGCCGCTACTGGTGTACTTCGCCGTCATGTGGTTCGCCGGCCTGCTGCTGGGCAAAGGCATCGGCCTCGGTTATGCACGGTCGACGACACTGGCATTCACTGCGGCGGGCAACAACTTCGAGCTCGCCATCGCCGTCGCGATCGGCACCTTCGGCGCGACTTCCGGCCAGGCACTGGCCGGCGTCGTCGGACCGCTCATCGAGGTGCCCGTCCTCGTCGGCCTCGTCTACGTCTCCCTCTGGGCCGCCAAGGCGTGGTTCCGCACCGATCCCTATAACCAGGAGGTACGAACGTCATGACCGACATCGCCCTGACGCCAGCCGCCCCCGATGAAGACTGCCTGCCCCAAGTGACGCCGATCTCGACGGCCCTCGGCCAGGAGGTTGCCGCGACACTCGCGGGCACCCTCAAAGCCCTCGCCGACCCATTGCGTCTGCGGATGCTCTCGGCGATCGCAGCCGATCCTCGCGGCGAGTCGTGCGTATGCGATCTCGCCGACCTCGCCGACGTCTCACAGCCGACCGTCTCCCACCACCTCAAGGTCCTCCGGACAGTGGGGCTGCTCGATTCCGAGCGCCGTGGGACTTGGGTCTGGTACAGCATCGCGCCAGGGAAAAGTGACGCTGTCGCCGCCTTGCTCGAAGGATTCGCACCGGCGGCCGTCGCCCCCAGCATGGAACCGGAAACGACGGCCGCCGCAGAGCTGGAGAGCATGGACGAGCACATCGAGCGTCTGGCCGCCGACCTCGCCAACGCGACGTCGCAGCTGCCGCGGGATACCGTCACCAGCATCGTCCGGGAATCGTACACGGCGCTGGCCCGGTCGGCGAAGATCACACGCTACCTGGTGCCCCTGAGCGAACGCTTCGCTCGGCAGCGACTGGCTGACCTCACCCGCAACCGAGCAACCGCACCGCCTCAGGTGCTGTTTGTCTGCGTCGCCAACGCAGGTCGCTCCCAGCTGGCCGCGGCGCTGACCCGCAGCCTGTCCGAGGGCAGGGTCGTCGCCCGATCCGCCGGCTCGACCCCGGCGGCGGGCATCCACCCGCACGTGCGCGACCTCGTCGCCGAGATCGACCGCGAGGCCGCCGACGAGGCGTTCCCCAAGCCGCTCACCGACGACGCCATTCGCGCCGCCGATGTCGTGGTGACCATGGGCTGCGGCGACGCCTGCCCCGTCGTCCCCGGAGTCCGGTACGAAGACTGGGCTGTCGGCGACCCGGCCCTGGCATCGCCGGAGGGACTCGCCGCTATCCGCGACGACATCGCTACACGCGTCAGCCGACTCCTCCCCACCTTCACCACCGAATGAACGAGAGAAGCACAGATATGAACGATCGCACGCCCTCCGTCCTGTTCGTCTGCGTCCACAACGCCGGCCGTTCCCAGATGGCTGCCGGCTGGCTGCGCCACCTCGCCGGGGACCGCATCGAGGTCCGCTCGGCCGGGTCGATGCCCGTCGAGCAGATCAATCCGGTCGCTGTCGAGGCCATGCTCGAGGTGGGGATCGACATCACTGCCGAGCAGCCCAAGGTGCTCACAGCCGAGGCCGTGCAGGACTCCGACGTCGTCATCACGATGGGCTGCGGTGACGCCTGCCCGTACTTCCCCGGCAAGCGCTACGAGGACTGGGAGCTCGACGATCCCGCTGGTCAGGGCATCGAGGCGGTGCGCCCGATTCGCGACGAGATCAGGTCTCGGATCGAGACGCTCACCGCAGAGCTGCTCGGCCAGGACCCGGCGCGGGCGTGAGTGACGTCGTCGTCATCGGAGGAGGCCAGGCCGGTCTCGCCGCGGGATATTTCCTCCGCCGCGCCGGCTTGGACTTCGTCATCCTCGACGACCAGGAACAGCCGGGAGGAGCCTGGCAACACGGCTGGCAGTCGCTGCGAATGTTCTCCCCGGCCCAGTACAGCCCCCTGCCCGGTTGGTCGATGCCCGCCCAGGTCGGCGAGACGTTCCCCCACCGCCGACCACGTCGTGGACTACCTCCAACGATACGAGGAACGCTACGAGTTGCCTATGCATCGGTCGGTCAGCGTCACCAGCGTCCGCCGGGAGAATGATCGTTGGATCGTGGACACGGACGCAGGCTCTCTCAATGCCTCTGTGGTGATCAGTGCCACTGGCACGTGGCAGAGTCCCTATCTGCCGTACTTCCCGGGTCAGGACACGTTCACCGGCAGGCAGCTGCACACCGTCGACTACGACTCCCCTGACATGTTCGCCGGCCGACGGGTCGTGGTCGTCGGAGGAGGGAACTCGGCCGCGCAGATCCTCGCCGAGGTCTCCACAGTCGCCGAGACCTTGTGGGTGACGCGTCGTCCGCCGCTGTTCATGCCCGACGAGGTGGACGGCAGAGTACTCTTCGACGTCGCTACTGCCCGCGAGGCAGCCCGTCGCTCTGGTCGTGATCACGACGGTGTGACGGGACTCGGAGACATCGTCATGGTGCCTCCCGTGCGCGAGGCTCGCGATCGCGGTGTCTTGGACCGCTCGCCCATGTTCGACCGCCTCACCTCGAAGGGGGTCTCTTGGCACGACGGCCGAGAACACGAGTGCGATGCGATCATCTGGTGCACCGGTTTCCGTCCACACCTCGGACATCTCAGCGGGCTGGGGCTGACTCGCGACCATGGCCATCCCGTCACCGACGGCACTCGGAGCATCGACCACCCCGGACTGCACTTGCTCGGATACGGCGACTGGACCGGACTCGCCTCCGCCACCATCATCGGCGCAACCCGGACAGCCAAGCCCACCATCGCCGAGATCAGCGCTTGGATGGACCGGTCATGAAGTTGCTGCAGGACGCATCGATGACTTCAACCATTTTGACGTCCATCGAAGATGCCCAAAGATTCCACCTCGATGACAACCAGATCAAGGAGTAGACAGATGAACTGCTGGGAACACACAACGACCGGGGCCGGTTCTGTCCCCGCCGTCGCATTCTGCCGGCGCTGCGGTGCCGCACTGTGCAGAGAACATGCGACAGTCTGCGCCGACGAGCGTGTCCGACAAAACGGCCTGGGCTCACCCACACGCTTGCTGCCCGACGGCCGGAAGATCTGTTGTTCGACATGCCGGGCCGCTTTCGCCGAGTCCATCCCCGTGCACCGAGTTGAGCAACGTTGGCGTGAATTTGCAGCCACTGGGCCAGAGTCCGCAGCCGCGTCGTGCTGATCCGACTGGCGCGCCCCTGTTGATGAGTGGTGGACATGAACGCCGTCCACTGGACCCTCGACGTTGGCCAGCCGCCGGCATGCCGGGACTGCTCGGCCGCGATGACATCGTTGCAAGTGTCCACGAGCTCAACGTCGTTCTTACCAACTATTGAACAAAGGTAGATATCGTGATCGAGAAGAAGCCGTCCGTCCTGTTCGTCTGCGTCAAGAACGCAGGCAAGTCGCAGATGGCCGCCGCACTCATGCGCCAGGTCGCCGGCGACTCCGTCCGGGTGCACTCGGCCGGCACCTCCCCCGGGACAGCGCTCAATGCCTTGTCCGCTGCCTCTGTCGCCGAGGTCGGGGCGAGCATGGACGGCGAGCACCCGAAGCCGATCGATCCCACTTTGTTGCAGACTGCGGACCGCGTCGTCGTGATCGGCGACGAGGCTGTCGTCGAGCCCGTGCCGGGGATGGCCGGGACCATCGAGACATGGACGATCGACGAGCCCTCGGCGCGAGGGATCGAGGGCGAGGAACGAATTCGCCTGATTCGCGGCCAGCTCGCCGAGAAGGTGCGCCATCTTGTCGGCGAACTCGCTGCCGGGCCCGTGGCCTGAGTTGGGTCAGGTCGCTCGCGAGGGCGCGAGGCCCGCCGAACACGAGGTCCTCGTGGACGAGCTGGCGACCATGAGCACGGTTCCCACCGCGGCCACCGCTGCCAGGACCGCGAAACCGGTTGCGTAGCTGCCGGTGACCTCGGCGAGGACCGCACCGGCCCCGGGAGCCAATGCGGTGGCCAGCAGGACCGGGAGGCCGAGGACGCCGGAGAGGCGGCCGTATCCGCGTGCGCCCCACCGATCGGTGACCGCGGTCGCCTGGAGCAGCGTCGCGATGCCGCGCCCGACCCCGGCGGTCATAGACGCCGCGACCAGCAGACCGACCGGCCCGGGGACCATAGCGAGCACCGCGGTGCTGACGGTGACGAGGCCGAACACGGTCGCAGTGCGCACGACAAGTGAGGCGTATCGGGCAAGAGCGGTATAGACGAGTCGTCCGGCGACCTGGCCGAGACCGCCGAGGCCGAGCACCCATGCAGCGGTTTGGGGACTCAGACCGCGCTCGAGCATGAGCGGCACCAGAGCCAGCAGTGCGGCGTACATCGCCAGTGCGACCAAGGTCAGTCCGGCGGTCAGCAGCCGGAACCGCGTGTCCCGGACGACGTGAGAGGTGTAGTCTTTCTCGGCTTCGGGTTCCTTCGAGATGACATGCACCGGTTGGGGCCAGGGGCGTCGCAGCACGACCCAGTGGGTCGGGACCGTAAGGACTGCCAGTAGAACTGCCGCCCAGAGATACGTCTGTCGCCATCCCAACTGGTCATACGTTGCTGCGGTCAACGGAGCGAAGACCGTGCTCGCCAAGCCGGCGACCAGAGTGAGTGTGGTCAGCGCGCCGAGGCGGCGGGCAGCGAACCAACCGGTGATCGCGGCAAACGCCGGCGGATAGAGCACTCCGGCCATGGCGACTCCCGCGAATGCCCAGCCGACGATGAACACCGGCAGGTTCGGCGACGCAGCGATCACCACCAGCGTCAGAACGCCGAGGCCCGAGCCGGCGGTCATAACAAGACGAGGTCCGTGCCGATCGATGAAGCGCCCGACCGGCACCCCGGCCAGCGCAGACATGGCCAGGGCCACAGAGAACGCCGAGGTGACGGCCACCGGCGACCACCCGGTGTCCGCGCTGATTCGCGGAGCGAGCACCGGGAATGCGTAGTAGAGCAGCCCCCAAGAGACGACCTCGGTTACGCACAGCGCCGTGAGCACCGCTCCCAGCGACGGCCGAGAGACGCGCTCAGCCAACGACGACGCCCCGCTGCTGCCTGGCCAGCGCATCGACGACGTAACCCGCGTCGCGGTGGACACCGCGCAGGGTGTTCGACGAGAACGAACGCTGGAACTCCAAGCCCAGGAACGCAAGACCTGGCAGCACGGTCGAAATGCCGCGATCGTGCCTGGGCGCGCTGGCCTCGTCGAGGACGCCGAGGCCGCACAGGTACGACAGGTGCGGTCGATAGCCAGTCGCGAAGACAACAGAGTCGACGCGCTCCCGCGATCCGTCAGGCCACACGACGCCACCCGGGACGTACTTAGCGAACATCGGCTGTTCGTCTGGGTAAGCTGCCTCGAGCGCAGCCCGGTACTTTCCGGCGTCGATGACCGGTGTGCCTGTGATAATCCTGTCGAGAACCGACGGCGGCAGGAGGTCGGCGCGGGTAAGCTTCAGCCACCAATGCAGGTCGCGACCGGCGATGACCTGCGGCGCGAACCGCACCTTGTCTCGCACCGCCAGCGATGTCCGGGCGTGCTCGGCGAGCTCGTGTGCTACCTGGACGGCGGAGTTGCCTGCGCCGACGACCACGACCCGCTGACCGGCGAACTCTTCGGGCGACCGGTAGTCGGCCACGTGCAGGACCCTGCCCTGGAATGTCTCCCTGCCGGGAATCGTCGGCACGTAGGGGCTGGCGAACGACCCCGAGGCAGCGATGAGTGCTTCCCCGACCAGGCTGCTCCCATCGGCCAGATCCACGGCAAAGCCCGGGCCGTCGGCAGCGACCTCGGTGACGCGAGCATTGGTCCGCATCTCGACGCCCAGCCACTCTGCGTAGCCGCGGAGGTAGTCGGCGACCTCGTCGCGGCCCGGGTACCCGTCGGGGTCGCCGGGGAACGGGTGACCCGGGAAGGCGCTGTACCGGCGCGGGGAGAACAGCCGCAGGCTGTCGTAGTAGCGCGGCCACGACCCAACCGGCTCGTCACCGGCCTCGAGCACCACCGGCTCCCAGCCGCGGTCACGCCCAGCACGGGCCGCGGCGAGGCCCGACTGCCCGCCGCCCACAATCAACAGGCGACCTCGGCTCATCCGTCGGTCCTCGTGCCGATCTGGACCAGCTGCGGCGCGGATGTGCAGCACCCGCCCGACGTCGCCTGCTCCGGGGCGTCGAACAGGCCCGATCCCCCGCACACTCCGGTGTCGGGCAGCTCCAGCTCGACACGGTCAGCCGCCTCGTGATCACCTGAGAGCTCGGCGACGACACTACGGACCTGCTCGTAGCCGGTCATCGCTAGAAACGTTGGAGCGCGGCCGTAGGACTTCGCACCGACGATGTAGAAGCCCGGTTCCGGGTGGGCGAGATCGGTCGCCCCCGTGGCGCGCACTGAGCCGCAGGAATGAAGATTCGGATCAACCTCAGTGGCGACCTTCGTCGGAGCTTGCAGGCGCACGTCGAGGTCGAGGCGGACCTCGGTCAGGAACGACAGGTCCGGGCGGAAGCCGGTCGCGACGACCACCCGGTCAGCGGGATCGAGCCGTCGGCCGTCCTCGGCGACCAGGACCGCGCGGCCGTCCTCGACGAGGACCCGTTCGGTGCGGAACCCGGTGACGAGGTCGACGAGGCCGTCCTCGACGGCCTTCTTCGCGCGCTGGCCCAGGGCCCCACGCTCGGGCAGCTCGTCGGCGGCCCCGCCGCCGAACGCGTTGCCGACCGCGCCGCGGCGCAGCGCCCAGGTCACCCGGGTGCCCGGCTCGCGGCGGACCACTGTCGCGAGGTCGCCGATCGCGGTCGCTGCCGAGTGGCCGCTGCCGACCACCACGATGTGCTTGCCTGCCAGTTCGGCGGCCTCCTCGCGGCTCGGCGTGCGGTGATCAAGCAATCCGGCTTCGACGGCGGCCTGTTCGCCGAGAGCAGGCAGTCCCTCCGCGCCCGCCGGGCTCGGTGCCCGCCAGGTGCCCGAGGCGTCGACCACAGCCTTGGCCTCAAGCCGTTCTTCAGTGCCGTCGGCGCGGCGAACGTGGACAACGAAGGGCTGCTCCGCGCGGCCCGCATCGACCGAGAGATCGCGCCCCTTGCGGCCGACCCCCACGACGCGGGAGCCATAACGAACACTGTCACCCAGCGCCTCGGCGAGCGGGGCCAGGTACTCCTCGACCCACTGAGAGCCGCTCGGGTATCCGGTTTCGGGTGCGCTCCAGCCGGTCGGCTCGAGCAGCCGGCGCGACGCTGGGTCGATGAGCTCGGGCCACGGTGAGAACAGGCGGACGTGGCCCCACTCGACCACGGTCGCTGCCGGGCTGTCGCCCGACTCCAGGACCAGAGGCTCGAGGCCTCGCTCGAGCAGATGAGCAGCAGCGGCCAGGCCCTGCGGACCGGCCCCAATAACGACGACATGATTCATTTCAACCCCCATGTATTGACGTTCTTCGATGGATTGAGCTTGCCTCACGTATCGACAGATGTCAAAGCGTCAGGCAGAATGGAGGCATGAGCACTCCCCCAGCCATCGAATCCGCGGCCGACGTCGCGCCCTGCTGCGTCCTCGGTGAGACGATCGACGACACTGTCGCCCAGGATCTCGCCAAGGTGTTCAAGGCCCTCGGCGACCCCACCCGGGTCAAGCTCATGTCCCTCATCACCGGCAGCACCGAGGGCGAGATGTGCGTCTGCGACCTCACAGAACCGGTGGGCCTGTCACAGCCGACGGTCTCCCACCACATGAAGCTGCTCGTCGATGCCGGCCTCGTCGAACGCGAGCAGCGCGGACGCTGGGCCTACTACCGGCCCACCATCGACACCCTCGCCGCCGCAGCAAAGGCGCTCATCGCCTGATGCGAGGCGCGTCGTCCGGGCCTATGACGCCGACCGACTGGCCCGCCGTCGACACGAACAACAGCGCGACCGTCTTCGCCAGGTATGAGGTCGAGTCGCCGGCTCTGCCTCGACCCATGCCATGGTCCGAGGCGTCGTCGAGCACCCGGTGAACGTCGGACTAGCAGCGGTCGCGATGGCAGCGTCGATCCGCTCGAGAACCTCGACAGCGCGCTTGACCACTGCGACAACATCGTCGACACTGCAGACTTCTACTTATGGGCCCGTCGGCGAGGTCTTCTGGTAAGCGCTCCAATGCCCCTGAACTCTAGTGCAACCTCGTCGCATAGAGCGCGAGTGCCGAGGACGCGGCGACGTTCAACGAATCCACTCCACCCATCATCGGGATCGTGACTCTTCTGTCGAGCCGCTGCTCAGTCGCCCGAGTCAATCCATGACCCTCGGACCCGAAGACCAGGGCGAGTTTGTCGTGTTCTTCTGCGACCAGCTCGTCCAAGGTGATCGCGCCCTCGCCCAGAGTCATGCCTGCAACGACGAACCCTGCATCCTGGAGGGTGTCGATGCTCCCTGGCCAAGGATCGATTCTTGTCCATGGGATCTGGAAGACCGTACCCATCGACACTCGGATCGCTCGCCGGTACAACGGGTCAGCGCAACGAGGGGTCACGAGGACCGCATCGACGCCCATCGCTGCGGCAGAACGAATTAGAGCACCAACGTTGGTGTGGTGTTCCAAACTGCGCGCTCCGCCGACGAACAGTACGGCCGCCCGACCGAGGACAGAGAGAACGCATAAACATCCGCAATGAGACCTACGCGCTCAGCAATGATGTCGAGATCCTGAAACTCGGGATCAGCACCTGATTCATCGACGACGACAAGGTTGCTGACGCGGTCAAGGCCGCGATCGAGATCGGCATCCGCACCATCGACGCCGGCCAGGCCCACGGCAACGAGCGCGGTGTCGGCGAGGGCGTGCGCAAATCCACGCGCTGCAGCCCTGGGGAGACTTCCGCGACGGCGACTACCCGATGGCAACCTCGCCGCCTGGAAGGCGCTCGAGGTAGCCCATCAGGCGGGCAAGATCCGCGCGATCGCCGTCTCCAACTTCCTGCAGGCCGACCTCGAGAACAGGCTCCAGGACGGGGCCGTCGCCCTGAAAGCTCACCGCTCCCTCATTGAGCCTTGCGGACGCATCATCCCGATCAAGAGAATCGAACGCGCTCCGGAGCCGTTCGGATCGAAGCTCGCACTACTCACTGTTGCAACCTACCGGTAGTCATGCTTACTATATACCGGTAGTCATCGTCACAGAGTAGCAGGAGGGCCCTGTGGGCAAGCTGGCAACCGAGATGCTCAAGGGCACGTTGGAAGGTGTCGTGCTCGCCATTCTCGCGGGCCGATCCGCGTACGGATACGAAATCACGGCATGGCTGCGCGAGCAGGGATTCACCGACATCGCCGAGGGCACCATCTACGCCCTGCTGGTGCGTATCGAACGGCACGGCCTGGTGGACGTGGAGAAGGTCCGTTCGGCCAAAGGTCCGCCACGCAAGGTCTACTCGCTCAACGCCGACGGCCAGGAGTACCTCAGCGAGTTCTGGACGAACTGGGACTTCCTCGCCGAGAGGATCGACCACCTCCACAATCAGATCAATCAGCAAAAGCAAGGAGAGTAATCGTGGCCGCACATTGGATCGAGACGATCACCGGATCGTTCGAGGACAAGAAGCGCTGGCGCGCGTACAAGGCACGAGTGCAGCAGCTGCCGCCGAGCCACCGCACTGCCGTCGAGGGCGTCGAACGGTACCTGATGATGACCGGCCCCGCCGATGGCGACCACCTGCTGCAGATGGTCGACGATCTGGCCGAGCTGTTCGAGCAGGGCGCAGCAGACGGCACACCAGTGCGGGAGGTCGTCGGCGATGATCCGGTGGAGTTCGTCGACACCTTCAAGAACAACTACGGGCTCGCCGGCTGGATCGGCAAGGAGCAGCGCCGACTCGAGGACGCGATCCAGCGCGCCGAGACCGAGGAGAAGCCGTGATGACCACCGCAACGGCGAAGACGGCCGCGCCGCCGGCGATCCTTGTGCAGGGCATCGAGAAGTCGTTCAAGGATGTCCAGGTGCTACGTGGCGTCGACTTCGAGGTGACGCCGGGCAGCATCTTTGCCCTGCTCGGTTCCAACGGAGCCGGGAAGACGACGCTGGTGCGGATCCTGTCGACACTGCTCACGGCCGACGGCGGCACCGCGACTGTCGAGGGCATCGATGTCGCCGCTGATCCGCAGCGTGTGCGCGAGTCAATCAGTCTCACCGGTCAGTTCGCGGCCGTCGACGAGGTGCTCACCGGCCGGGAGAATCTCGTGCTCGTGGCGAAGCTGCGTCACTTGAAGAATCCCGGTGCAGTCGCCGACGACCTGCTCGCCCGCTTCAACCTCACCGACGCAGGGGCCCGGAGGGCAGCCACCTACTCCGGGGGCATGCGCCGCAGACTCGACATCGCAATGAGCCTGATCGACAACCCGCCGATCATCTTCCTCGACGAGCCCACCACCGGATTGGATCCCCAAGCCCGGATCGAGGTATGGCAGACCGTCAAGCACCTCGCCGCTGGCGGTACGACGGTACTGCTGACGACGCAGTATCTCGACGAAGCCGAACAACTCGCCGACCGGATCGCAATCCTGCACCAGGGCCGGATCATCGTCAACGGCAGTCTCACTGAACTCAAACAGCTTCTCCCGCCGGCCGAGGTCGAGTACGTCGAGAAGCAGCCCACGCTCGAGGACGTCTTCCTCACCCTCGTCGGAGACCACGACGCGGACAACACCGCGCGCGGCAGTGCCGACACGGACAAGTAAGGAGCACCAGATGGCCACGCACGTCTTCGCCGACACCACAGTCCTCACCGGGAGGTCCCTGCGTCACGTCGTGCGCAGCCCGGACACCATCATCACTACCGCGATCATGCCGATCGCCATGATGCTGTTGTTCGTCTTCGTCCTCGGCGGGGCGATCGACACCGGCCAGCCCCCGGGGACCGATTCGTATGTCAACTACCTGCTGCCCGGGATTCTGCTCATCACGATCGCCTCAGGCATCGCCTACACCGCGGTCCGACTCTTTACCGACATGGCTGGCGGAATCGTCGAGCGCTTCCAGTCCATGCCGATCGCTCGTTCATCCGTGTTGTGGGCGCACGTGCTCACCTCGGTCGTCGCCAACGTCGTCTCTCTCATAGTCGTCGTCGGTGTCGCTTTCCTCATGGGCTTTCGCCCCAGCGCTGGCGTGCTGGACTGGCTCGCAGCCGCTGCCATCCTGATCCTGTTCACCCTCGCGCTGACGTGGATCGCCGTCATCCCGGGCCTCACTGCCAAGACCGTGGACGGAGCGAGTGCATTCTCGTACCCGCTCATCTTCCTGCCGTTCATCAGCTCAGCCTTTGTGCCCACCGAGTCCATGCCCGGACCGGTTCGATGGTTCGCCGAGTACCAGCCTGTGACTTCCATCGTGAACACCATCCGCGACCTGTTCGCCGGCCAACCGCTCGGCGCGGACCTCTGGGTCGCCCTGGGCTGGTGCGTCGGAATCCTGGTGGTCGCCTACGTGTTCGCCATGGCCACCTACCGCCGGCGGGTCGCCTGAGGCACGACGTCCGTGTTCACTGGTCTTGTCACCCCAACCTGCCGCAGCGCCGGCCATGGAAAAGTGCGTGGACGAACCTGTTCACCGCAGTCCAGGCACTACCAAAGCCAGCGACCGGACCGACCAGCCGAAACTACCGGCCCGACCCAAGGACTCTCAGTGGAACACACCGAGCAGCGAGGTCCGGCGACCATCCCTGCTCGCATACATGAGCATGAGACTGCGCAAAGAGGAGAACACGTGACCGTTCCCAAGCCCATCGGTGTATCGAGGCGAAGGCGGCAGGGCTCAGGCGCAGCGACGTTGAGATTCCTCGCCGGTATGCCCGAGTGCCCACCGAACACGGTCGCACGCATGTCAGCTCCCCGGCGACCGCCCTCCCATCGCCTCGCGGAGGATGGTTCCACCGACGGCGTACTTAGCATCAGAGACCTCGGTGATCAACACGTGCACCGACTCCGAAGGAGCACCCGTGCTGGTCGTGATGGCATCGGTGATGCCTTCAGCGATGGCCTTGTACTGCGGTGTGCGTTCACCCAACATGAGCTCGGGCACGATGGCGACGTTGTCAATGGGCATGATCGAGATTCCTTCTGCTGGAAGACGACGGGTCTCCTTCGATGATGGCCTGCCACGAGCACCTTCGGAAGACGGCACTTTCAAGTCAGGAACGCACCGGCAGGTAAGACATGGACACCACAGCAGAAACGCCCCACGACTCCACCGACAGCTACTGCGGTGCGACGGTGCGCCGCACGATCAACCTCATCGGCGGCAAGTGGACGATGCTGATCCTGTGGAAACTGCTGGACCAGGAGCATCGCTATGCCGAGCTGCAGCGCCGAGTCGCCGGAATCTCTCAGAAGGTGCTCTCCAGTGAGCTGAAATCCTTGGTCAACGCCGGTCTCGTCGAACGCGAGGTCACACCGGCGGTCCCGCCGCAGGTCACATACCGCATCACCGCCGAGGGCAGGAGCCTGGACGACAAGGACCAACCAATTCATTCGGTCAGCTAACTCCTGTTGATCCTTTGCTCTGATCGAGCACAACTCTGGAGCCCGTCGATGCTCGGTGTGCCGTTGCGCGCACTGGTTGACTCAGTGACTTCCCGTCATCCGAACTCAGTGTCGACGCCGCTGTCGTAGTCCGAGCGGACGAACCTGCACCGAACGCACCGTAACTGCGAGCCCGAGCCGTTCACTGCTGATGCGGGCATCCGCATCGCCTGCGCGGAGCACGGCGTGCACGGGGTCGTCGACCCGTTCGAGGGCGGTCGCTGTACAACTGTCCTCTCGCCCGAGATCCAGTCTCCGGCGAACAGGCGTCGATCTTGGAAAGAAGCGTTGCTCGCTGCAGCGGTTGGCGATACCTCGTGAATGTCCGTTAGCGTGAAGGTGTGCTTTCCGACGACCTGCGACAGCTTGCCCACGAGACGATCGACCACGCTCGACGGTGGCAGGTGGCTTGCTCACCGAGTCCGGGCACGTCGTCCTCGGCCTGAACACGTACCACTTCCTCGGTGGCCCGTGTGGCGAGATCGCCGCCCTGTCCAACCACGCATCAACAGCCCCCGATGATCCGATCGTCGCGGTCGCAGCAGCGTACGGTCCGACCGGCGACGTCATCGCTCCGTGCGGGAAGTGCCGGCAGATCATCTTCGACACCTCTCCGTCCATCCGCTTCGTGGTGCGCGAAGCGAACGGTCTGACGGCTCGCACCGCGGAGGAGCTCCTGCCCTTCGCCTACGACTGGCGGGACGCGGAGCGCCCGCAGCGGATCTACATGTGGGAAGGATACGAATCCGCGATCCGCTCGGGCGCGAAGCGCCAGACCATTCGCATCGACGACCCGTTCCGTCCAGGGCAGGCTGACCTCGTGTTCGAGAAAGACAGCGGCGACGTCGTCAGCATCGCCGCGACTGTCACCGACGTCCGATCCGTGCCCCGCAGCGAGCTCACCGACGACGACGCCAAGCGGGGTGGCTTCGACACGCTCAACGACCTCAACGCTGCTCTCGACCAGCATTATCCGGGCCTGCAGGCCTCAAGCGCGATCGACATCGTGGCCTTCACCCTGTCGAAGCGGTGAGCACACGCTGACAGACGGCCGATCCTGACCCGTCATGCTCAATAGTGGTGCGCGTCCAGCTTCTCGGCAGCAGGGTGACTCACCGCTTCGTCAAGGTCGTACGTGGTCACCAGAGATGATTGCAGAGCCGGTCAGATGAGCTCCATCACGGGCCCGCGGTGGACGGCGCGGTAGATGTCGTTGCGGAGCTCATTTGCTTCGTCCGAGGTCAAGGTCTGATCGATCGGTCGCAGCATGATCCGCATCAGCATGTTGGACTGGCCCGGTTGCGTGCCGAGCCGGTTCCGGGCCGCCTCGGGAAGGTCCGCGTGAGGCGTCCGGCTCAGCAGCTCGACGGACTCGATGACCTCGGCGTCGTCGCCCAGTGATGACCGGATGACATCACCCAAGGTTTCCTCGTCTTCCTCATCAGCGACGACCACAGAGATGTCCCGCCGCGCATGCGGCAACGGGGAGACGTGCTGCCAGGGATCGAGATGCTGCATCTGCGCAGCGATACGCGGATCAGTCGCCCGCAGGTACCGGATGTCGGGGATGGACTTGCGCAGCATCAGCGCCCGCTCCAGTCCCATTCCCAGAGCCAGACCGGACCAGCGTTCGGGGTCGAGGCCTGAGGCGCGGAGAACTCCGGGATGGATGCGACCGCACTCGGCGAGTTCGAGCCATTCACCCTCTAGCCTTACGTCGATCTGACGTCCGCCGACGGTGTACGGATGCACCGCATCGGTGACCTGCCACTCGGCCCCGGGCAGCACCGCTTCGACGAGACGGGCAATCATGTCGAGCATCTCGTCATCGCTGGTGTTGGGAGCATCGCGGATGCGCCAGAGGTCGACCTGATGCGGTTCGCCGACATGGCTGCGGTCGACGACATCGCGACGGTAGACCAGGCCGGGCACGACCACCAGCTCGTCGATGTCAGCATCGTGGGCGTATGACTCCAGAGCACCGGGGATCTCTGCGCTCGTGTGGCTGCGCAGCATCGCCGTCGGGCTCACATAGCGGGTATACCGACGATCACGGGTGACGTCGGCGAGGTCGTAGCCGAGGCGGTCGTAATTGTCTCTGACTGCGACCACGGGTGGATTGCGGACGTGTCGGACCGTGCAGCCCCATCGGTCCTGCAGGGCCGAAACGACCGAGGTCAGGAGTTGCTGGATCGCGTGCTCGCCCTGTGCGGGGTCGGTCAGGTCGCGCAGAGCAAGCGCGCGCTGAATCTGGGCAGGTGTGAGGTATGTGGTGGACATGGTGAGTCTCCGAGATCAGGTAGGCAGTGAGGGATGTCGTGCTTCCCCCAGCCGTGCCTGCGGAGATCCGGCGACTATCGGCGCGCGTGAAGGACCCCGCGACCGTCTCCCGGCCGGGGGTCAAGAAATCGCTGCTGCCAACTCACAATCACAAGGGTAGCAGCAACGTCACGAGCGAGCGTGCCTCGCAGATCCCGGCGACAATGAGAAAGGCGTCCGCATGGCTTTCCGCAGAGTCACAGCCGAACAGACAAACGCCGTTCTCGAGGCCGCCGAAGTAATTCACACTTCACGTTTCGTTGTCGGTGATCAGACTGTCACGTCCGGAAGGCTGAACGTTCGCTTTACAGGAAATGGTCAGGTTCAGCCCACGGGAATGTTGAGGGGGAACGGGCCTACGGTCGTCGTATGCCGATGTTGAGAATTGAGATTGCTGCCACTGATCAGGTCGAAGCCAAGCGCGTTCAGTCCGTATACCAACGTGGAGAACGAAGTATCAAGCTTGACGACGAGGCCACTGACGAAGCATGGAAAGCCGGGTACACACCCATAGGTCGTCCTACTTTCGTCGGCCTGACGAATGGCGAACCACTGATGTATCGATTCGACGTCCCTGTTGAAACCTCAGTGCGATAGCCCTTCGCCGGCCGCAGAGAACGTTGACATGGTCGCTGAGCCCAGGTGTCAGCTGGCATCGGACCCTGGCATCTGAGATCTGGTGGCGGCGTCGCGCAGGGCAGTGATGGCCGTGGCGATGCGGGGGTTGTCGTGAGAGCCGCGACGCAGGGCCAGCAGAATCCGACGACGTGGCACCTGATCTCCGGTCAGCGGGACCTGGGTCACCCTTGGGTGTGAGACGGACATGGCGATCCGGGGAACGGCGGAGATGCCGAGACCGGCGGCGACCATAGCGGTGGTGGCGGTGAGTTCCTGGGCGTAGTGGGCCACACGCGGGGCGTAGCCGATGGCGCGGGTCGCGGCCAGCAGTTCGATGTAGGCGTCCTGATGCGCGTGGCCGGAGATCCATTCCTCGTCTGCGGCATCGTCCAGGCTGATCTGGTCGCTGTGGGCGAACCGGTGGTCTTCGGGCACGAGCAGGTCGATTGGGTCGTCGAGCAGGCTGATCACCTCGATGTGGCTGTCGGTGACGTGGCTGGTGGACTCGCCGGCCACGAACAGCCCGAGATCGATGGTGCCGGATTCCAGCGCGGTCAGGGTCTCGCGGGAGAAGATCTCCTTGATGACCGGCTGCAGCAGGCGGTGGCGTGCTCTCAACCGCACAACAGCGGGGGTCAGCAGCGAGGAGATCGCAGTGGGAAACCCGCCGAGGACCACCGGGCCGCAGAGCTGCCGGGCAGCGGCGGTGGTGTCGCTCAGCGCGGTCTCCCACTGCGCATTGAGTGCGCGGGCGTGGGTGACCAGGCGCTGCCCGGCCGGGGTCAGCCGGACACGGCGGCCGTGACGTTCGAGCAGATCGACGTCCAGCTCGGTCGCGAGTTCCTTGAGCTGCTTGGAGACACCCGAGGGGCTGCGGTAGAGCGCTTCGGCGGCTGCGGTGACGGTGCCGTACTCGCACACGGCGATCAGCAGGTTGAGCCGCGTATCTATCATGCACTCATGGTGCACGATTCCGGTGAAAAACGGAACCTAGACGTCGGTGATCGGTACTCCCCAGACTGAAGACACCCCCTGATCCCGACCTTCGGATGGCACTGAGGATGATTCTGCGAGACCACCCACGCTGAACCGCACCCTGGTCGGGATCTTGGCAGTCTTCGGTACTGTGATGCTGGTCGGTGGCACGGACATGACCAAGGTGACCGTGGCCCTGCCGACGCTGAATGAGGCGCTGTCCCTGGGGTCCGTGCAGTCGCTGTGGGTCGCCGATATCTACGCACTGGCCGCGGGGGTGGTGCTGGTTCCGGCCGCAGTGGTCGCCGACCGCTACGGTCGCAAACGCCTCTACCTGCTCGGCCTGGGTGTGGCGATCGTCAGCGCTATTCTCGCAGGGCTCGCGCCGACCGGGGCGGTGCTGATCGCCGCGCGGGTCGGGCAGGGCATCGGCTCGGCACTGCTGATCGCCGGCACCGTCGCCATCATCCGCGTGACCTTTCCCGGGCTTCAGCTTCGGGCGCTGGCCTACGGCGTCTGGACCGCGGGCTTCAGCACCGGCTCTGCGCTGGGGCCTCTGCTCGGCGGAGGACTCGTGGACTTCGCGCAGTGGCAGTGGGTGTTCTGGATCAACGTGCCGATCCTGCTGGTCTGCCTCATCCTCATCGCCGCCTGGATGATCCTGCCGGAGTCGACGAACCCCGACCCGCCAAGACTCGATGGCCTCAGCGCGGTTCTGTCGGCCGTGGCCGTCGGAGTGCCCATCGCCGGATTGAAGGGTCTCGCGCAACCCGGCATTCCCACGTGGCTGGCGCTGACGGGAATCGGCGTCGGCGCTGTGGCCGGTGTGCTGTTCGCGGTCCGGCAAATACATCTACCGCGCCCGTTCCTCGATGTGCGCCTGTTCGCCGATCGTCTGCTGGCCGTCTCGGCTGTGGTGATCGCGGTGACCCTGGGCGTGTTCAATGGGACGCTGTATCTGCTGACCCTGCGCTACCAGGTCGTCGACGGGCTCTCGGCCGTCGACGCCGGGATCGCACTCATCCCGCTGGCCGCCGCGATGGCAGTCGGGGGACTGCTCGGGCCTCTGCTGCAGCGGCGGTTGACTCAGAAGCACGTCATCGTCGGCGGGCTGGCCCTGACTGCTGTCGGGTCTCTCGTGCTGGCCAGCCCGTCTGGAACAGGCCACCTGGCGGGTATGATCACGCTCGGGTTCGGCTCCGGGATCGTCATGGCCATCGGGGCCAACGCCGTGATGAGCACCGCTCCAGCAGAGCGCACCGCCGATGCCGGAGCGATCCAGGAAAGCGCCTTCGCCCTCGGTGGCGGCACAGGCATCGCGGTCCTCGGCGTTCTGGCCATCCATTTCGGAGGCCAGACCCCCACCGGTCCGTCGCACGAAGCCACGTACGGACCTGGAACCGAAACCGCTCTGGGAATTGCCGCGTTCTTCTTTGCGTGCTTCGCCATCGCAGCTACCCCCATCATTCTCAGCACCACCGGCCGCCGCCATCTGAGAGCCCTGTAGGGGTGATGGAGTATCGGTGAGTTGCTGGGTATCGTTGCCGCAGTCTTGTTCGGTGCGTCGCACTTCCTGAACGGGGTGCTCTCCCGGCGTGTACCGGCGATGAACGTTGCAGTCTGCTCCCAGACTGGTGGAGCGGTTCTGTTCCTGATCTGGGCGCTATTGACCTGGGAGAGCTGGCCCGACGGCACCGATGTGGTGTGGGCTGGTGTCTCCGGGGCCGGTGCCGGGATGGGGGTCGGTGCCCTCTACGAGGGGATGCATGCTTGCCGCATTTCAGTGGTGGTACCAGTGACCAGCATCGTCTCAGTGGCTGTGCCGTTCCTGCTCTCGGTCCTGGTCTTAGGAGACCACGTCGACGGGCGGCTGATCGTGGCCGCGCTCCTGCTGGTGCCTGCGACCTGGCTGCTCAGCCGCCCCATCAACACACCCAGAACCGCCCCAACCGCGGGCAACCCACCCTCAACGCCCGTCTCAGCACCTGCGGCAGCTCAGGACAGGTCCAGCGCCAACGTCACGGCGGTGGTCTACGGGCTGATCGCCGGACTCGGGTACGCCACCCAACTGTTTGCTTTGAGTCGCATCACCTCGACTGAGCCAGCCTCTCCGATGCTGATCAGCCAACTGGTCAGTATCGTCCCGCTTCTTCTGATGCTGCGGACCGGCTCGGGTCGTTTCTGGCCCTTCGGGGCCACAACCAGTCTAAGCAAGGCGACCATGATAGGTGGCCTGGCGGCGTTGGCGATGATCTCTTATCTCTACGCCACGCGCGAGGCCGCACTTGCTCCGGTGATGATCGCTATCGCCCTCTATCCAGCCCTTCCGGTACTGCTGGCGCTATTGGTGCTCAAAGAGCGCCTCAGCGGACCACAAGTCATCGGGCTCGCCATCACCGCCCTGGTGCTACCACTGATCAACATCGCAGGGTGAAGGTGTTTCGCTTCTAGCATTCGATAGTCACGTGTAGTCGAACGGATTGCAGTGCAGTACGAGTGCGATAACAGCGTTCGTTTGTGCACCACAGACGGAAGTTCCTCACGAGGACCCTATGCAGGAGGCGACGTACGATCTGGCCGTCTGTTCATCCCCGTGACTGAATGCGTGGCAATCGCCCGGGTGAGAACCGAGCCCCGGCGGAGTGCGCTGCTGTCGCCGCTTTCAACGTTGACCTGGATGCGCTGGATTGGACGATTGACCGCTCAGCTTTCTGCCAGCTCTTGGCTTCAGCGCAGTGCCGTCATCAGGTCGGGTATCCGGTCGCACCAGTCGAGCAGACGCTGGTGCCATCTATTCAGACGTGAGCGAGCGGCGTCGGGCAGCCCGGAGTCGGCGTCCCATTCGGTCCAGTCGTCGCTGGCCAACCACCCGAGGCACCCGACGATCCGGTACGCCAGGAGCAGATCACCAGGGACAGGTTGACCGTAGCCTTCGAAGAAGGCAGAAGGCAGCCCGTCGAGGCCGTGGAGGTAGGCGTGCTCGTCCAGTGCAGAGAGTTCGGCCAAGGGCTGGCCGACACGGGGGAAGTCCCAGTCGATCAATTGCGCTGAGTCGTCTGTCACGATGATGTTGAGCAGGTTGATGTCGCCGTGGAGAACGCTCGGCCGCTCGGCGCGGATCTCGTTCGCGCGGTCGGTGATGAAGCGGCTCACCTGCCCGAGAGCGGCTCGCAGGTGCGGTCGATGCTGCTCGACCCACGCGCCGCTCGTAGCGAGTCCCTCGTGCAGACGCTCGACGGGATCAACGGCCCGCAGGGGGAGCGAGTCGGTTTCGATCGCGCCCTCAAGCGATCGGGGAAATCTGACGGAATGCACCTCGGCCAGGGCAGCGCCGGTTCGCCTCCATACTGTCGCGTCGGCGGTGCCGGCCGCGACTGCCTCGGCCAGGGTTCTGCCGGGGATGTACTCCCACAGGGCGGCACCTTCGTCGTCGGATGCATGCTGTTGCGGGGTCGTGATGCCGTTGGCCCGGAGGAACTCGATCCGCCGCCGGGGTGATCCTGAGGCCATGCGGCTTTGCCGCAGTACAACGAGACGACCGTCGGCCAACTCAGCGGTCGTGAGCCGATTGTCCAACCCGTTGCCGCCGTCATCGACCGGTCGAACGGAGACAGGAGGAGGCAGCCCTGCAGCGGCGATCAGCCGGCGTAGGACCTCCTGCGCATCGTTCGTGGCCCTCTCAGTCATTCAGGTACTTCGGAGCCGTTTCGAGTGCGAAGAAGAGGAAGCCGGGCGCGGTGGAGAAGTGGGCGAAGCCCTCGGGGTGCAGGTCGCGGGCCTCTGGCAGGGGTTGCGGCTCGGTGATGCTCGTGAGACGGAACCCGGCCGATGCGAAGGCGTCGAGCATCTGCTGCAGTGACTTGCGCCAGAACCGCATCGGAACCCGCTTCCCGCCGAATTCCCATTCGAATTCGTAGCTGGTGGTCGCGAAGTAGTCCGGTCGGGGCTCCTGGATGGTGTAGGCGACGATCGGGTGGTCGATGGAGGCGAACAGGCGGCCGCCGGGTCTGAGGACCCGCCGCATCTCGGTCAGCGCCGGAGTCCAGTCCTCGATGTAGTGCAGCACAAGAGAGGCGACCACGTCGTCGAACCTGCCGTCGTCGAACGGCAGCAGATCGTTCAGGTCTGCCACATGGAACTCAACGGCCGGGCTGAGACGCCGCTTCGCGAGGTCGACCATCCCGGCGCTGGCGTCGAGGCCCGTGACGGTCGCCCCGCGGTCGTGGAGGGCAGCACTGAGCGAGCCCGATCCGCACCCGGCGTCGAGGATGCTACGGCTCGCGACGTCACCGGCCAGTGCCAGCATCGCGGGCCGCTCGTAGTACGCGTTCGCGAGGCTGTCGTCGTTGTCTGCCGAGTAGGCGGCCGCGAAGGCGTCGTAGTCGTTGACTTGTGGCTCCACCGAGGCCTCGGTGTTGAGATGTCCGTCCGTCATATATTCCATCTTCTCAAAAAGCAGGGACTGCTCGAGGTTAGATTAGAGGAGCGTGTGTCGCCAAAGGTGGCCATGAAGGAATCGCAGCGCGTACCCAATGACTGCGCGCCTTGCCGCACGCGATCCGATGCATTCCGTTCGGATCGCGTGCGGTGCCAGCACTACCTCATCGACGGCGACAGGGCTTCGTCCTTGGGCGAGCCACCGATCAGGACCCGTCGAGACACAACGAGGATGACGAGGGAGACCGCTGTCAGCCCGGACGCGACCCACAGCGGAGCCACCAGACCCGGCCCCGACGCGAGAGCCACCGCTCCGAGGACCGGGCCAGCCGCGGCCCCGATATTCAGGGCGGCGGTCGCGTACGAGCCGCCCATCGTCGGCGCATCCGAGGCGGCGTACAGCACCCGCGCGATCAGCGTGCTGCCGACGCCGAACGCCAGCACTCCCTGGGCCAGGACGAGGACGATCAGAGCGACCGGGTGGGCCGCGACCAGCGCCAGTGCGATCCAGCCTGCCAGGAGGAGCGGACCGCCGATAGCGAGCACGAGGCCGGGCCGTTGATCCGACAGACGACCCGCGATCGTGACGCCGAGGAACGAACCTATACCGAACATCACCAGTGCGACCGAGACCCATTCCTCGGCCAGCCCGGAGGTACCCGTCACCACGGGGGCCAGGTAGGTGAATGCCGCGAAGGTGCCGCCGTTGACCAGGGCACCGAGCACCATGGCGAGGACGAGCCGCGGCGAGCTCAACTGCCGGAGCTCGTCGAGAAGCTTCGGTTCCCCACCGGTTGCCGCTACCTGGCGAAGATCGTTCGGGATGCCTCGGAGGACTCCGAGTGCGGCAGGAACGCAGAGAACGGCGATGGCCCAGAACGTCGCACGCCAGCCCAGCGACGAGCCGAGCAACGCCCCTGCGGGGACGCCTGCGACGGTGGCGATGGTCGTGCCGGAGAGCAGGACCGACAAGGCACGGCCCACTTTGGTCGCCGGCACGAGGGCCGTCGCGGTGCTCAGCGCCATCGCGAGAAAACCGGCGTTGGCCAAAGCGCTGAGCACGCGGGAGGCGAACAGGAGCGAGAACACAGGCGTGATCGCTCCGATGACGTGGCATCCGGCGAACACGAGCAGGCAGGTGAGCAGCGTGAAACGCGGCGGCCAGCGACGGGCGAATGCAGCCATCAGCGGTGCACCGACGACCATTCCGACCGCGAATGCCGACGTCAGCAGTCCAGTAGTGCCGATACTGACGTCGAGGTCTGCAGCGATTGCGGGAAGCAGTCCCGCGAGCATGAATTCTGAGGTGCCCATGACGAAGACGGCCAGGGCGAGCGTGTAGAGAGCGAGAGGCATCGAGTACTCCGAGGTGAGAGATCAAGAGATGGTTCTTCTCGTCACCACGGCCAGCGGCCCGGAGATCACAGAAATACACCCGCGCAGAGGGTGGGCGTGGCACTTAGTGGTTCACGGGGCTGGCGGTGTGACCGACAGCCCCTGACCTGTCTGCTTTCGGACTCGACATACCCGACACTTTACATGACGGAGCGCAGCCATGCCCCATGGCAATGGCCGGGTGCCCCGCTCCCCCGTTCGGAGTTCCACGCCTTCTCGTGACGGCGGTGTCCGGGCAGCATCTGGGAGACGATGACGGTCGCACTACTGCTGTTGAAGTCCGAGCCCGTCGAGGAGGTACTGCGTGGTCAGTTCGAACTGCGTGTCCCAATCGCCGAGGAAGCCCGCGAGGTGCTTCGACAGCGTCGGGTAGTCCTGGTCATGGGCCGCGATGCGCTCTTGGAGGGCATCGCGGCTTTCTGCCTCGGCCTGGTTAGCCCATGCGGCTTGCGTGGATGCGCTGGCGACGACGAGATTGGTCACGGCAGACGCTGCCGCCGACAGCTCGGCTCCGGTGAACCCTGCCATATCAAGGGCGGCATAGACGGCTTCGGAGCGGGCAAGTGCGTTGGGGCCTGCCAGCGGGCGGGTGCCCGCTAGTGCGGCTGCCCACGGGTGGCGCAGCAACATGGCTCGCAGTTGCTGCATGTAGGTCGCGATGAACTCTCGTCTGCCTTCGGCTTGCTCGCCGACTGGAAGGTTGATCTCCGCGAAGACCTCATCGAGGGCAAGATCGACAACGTCGTCCTTCGTGTTTACGTGCCAGTACAGACTCGTCGCATGCACTTCGAGTCCACCTGCAAGCTTCCGCAGACTCAGCCCATCGATCCCGTCGCGGTCGAGGAGGTCGACGGCGGCCGTGACGATCCGATCACGGTTCAGCGCCGGTGCCCTGCGCCGCTGCGGGGCATTGCGGAACCATACCGCTCCGGGCAGGTCACCGTCACGTTTGGACGTCATGTTCTTAGTCTAACACCGGTGAGTTTATCCAACAGTGTAGAATGTTTCCATGACTGTTGGACCAGATGCCTCAAAGCCCGTCGCGAGCTCGCGGCGACGGTGGGTGATCCTCGCCGCCGTCTGCTTCGCGCTGACCTCGATCGTGCTCGATAACTCGATACTCAACCTTGCTGTCCCGTCGATCGAAGACGCCCTCGGTGCAGGCCCTGCCCAACTGCAGGCGATCATCAACGGATACGTGGTGGTCTTCGCAGGCCTCCTCGTCCCATCCGGACTGCTCGCGGACCGCTATGGGCGCAAGCGCACAGTGTCGATCGGTCTCGCAGTTCTCGCCGCCGCCTCGGCTGCCGCGGCGTTTGCGCCATCAGCAGGGTGGCTGGTCGTGGCCCGTTGCATCATGGGGATCGGAGCGGCACTGGTGATGCCGGGAACGCTTGCCATCCTTATACACACTTTCGCCCCTGAGGAACGGGTTAAGGCGTTTGCCGTCTGGTCCGCGGTCGGCTCGGCGGCGATGGCAGCCGGGCCGCTGCTCGGAGGCTACCTCGTCGAGCGCTTCGGATGGCCGGGCATCTTCATCATCGGCGCGGTGCTGTCTGTCGTTGCAGTTGTTCTGATGCTCTGGATTGTCCCCGAGTCCCGCGATCCCCAACAGCGATCGATCGACCCGATCGGATCTGTGGCGATCACCCTCACGATGGGCGCGTGTGTCTCAGGCATCATTCTCGTACCCGATCACGGTCTCGCCTCGCCGATCACGCTTGCCTGCCCGTTCCTGGCGATCGTCGGCGGGATCGGCTTCTGGGTCAGGCAACGCCGATCCGCGTCGCCGATGGTGGACATGAGCCTGTATCGGAATCGCGAGTTCGCAGGTGCAAGCCTGGCGGTAGCCGTCCTTGCCATCGGGACGGGAAGCGTGCTGTTCATCCTCACACAACACCTCCAGCACGTCGTGGAGTACTCGCCTTTCGAAGCCGGCCTGGCGATCATCCCGCTCGCTGTCGGCGTCATCGCCGCTTCTTACGTCGGAGCGCGGCTGCCCGGGTGGATCGGCTACCGCTGGTCCATGGTGCTCGGATTCGTCGTCACTGCCTCCGGCTTTCTCGTTCTGGCCACTCTCACTCCAGCCAGCTCCTATTCGGTCATCGCTGCGGGCCTCCTGCTCGCCGGAACCGGCTCCGGGCTGGCCTCGCCCGCCGTCCAGACCACTGTTCTCGGAGCGGTTCCTCCCGACAGGGCAGGCATGGGATCGGCGCTCAACGACACGCACCAGCAGCTCGGAATCGCGCTCGGCGTCGCCATCGTCGGCAGCATCGTCACCGTCGGGTACCGCAATTTCGCGCCCTCTGCCCTGAACACCGACGCCGGTTCGTCGCTCAGCCGCACGCTCGGCCAATTGTCCAGCGGAGACGAGGAGCTCATCAGGGCCGCGCAACTGGCGTTTACGCACGCCCAAAGCATCGGCATGGCCACCTGCGCAGCCTTCGCCCTCTTCGGAGCTGCGGTCGCGTGGCGGGTCCTAGCCCCGAACGCGAACGACACCATCAACGATGAGCCCACCTCGCCTCCGAAGACCGTGTAGCTGGACCAACCTCCGAGGCAGCCATCGGTGACCTTGGTAGAGCGTGGAGGCTTTGGCCTTAGGTACCAGGCAAATGCCTTCTGACCTGCACAGACGCAACCGCGGCGTGCAAGTCTCAAGCATTGTCATCTAAGGACATGGACCGGGTGGGATCAGCATGTTTATGTTATAAGTTACTTGCTGCAAAAATAGGAAAGGAGTCAGTAGCTGTGCGGTCATCGCGTGACGAATCACTCACGAGTGCCTCATAAGTCGTCCACGTCTATGGATGCAAACGAGCAAGTCAGACGTCTGGAACCTGAGCGTCAGCGGAACCCGCAGATCGGCGATCGCCCACTTCAGCAAATGCCCACGAGAGCGAGTCGGCTCGTCCGCCCATTCTGGCTCTGCGTTGCCTGCCAGCCACAGAACTCAGCGCGTTCCCGCGCGAGCCCCGTCATCTTGGCCTCGAGGTAGTCGATCAATGACACCTGGGCACTAGTTGTTGCGGGGCAGGACGTTCTTGACAGTCGCACAGGCACGTCCGCGCGGTCATGGGGATAGTTGTGGTCCGAGTCGTTCGAGGTAGTTCTTGATCAGCGCCTGGGCGTCTGCCTCGGAAAGTTGTCCTGTCATGACCAGTGTCCCGACTCCGTGGGCCAATGCCATCACTTCCAGGGCCAAGAACCGTGCGGCTGTAGCGCTAAGGCCACTGGACTTCAGGACGCCGGAAAGGTGGTCTCCAAGCCCGCTCAGATGTCTCTGATAGGCCTGCCCTGCCATGTCGGGGTCGGTGATCGCCAAACCCTCCATAGAGACGCCGACGCGGTGGAAATCTTGGCTCGCCCGATCGGTTGGTAGCGCCTCGTCGAAGAAGGCTTTGATGACCTCGAGCGGCGACTCGTATCCCTGCCGTCGAGCACGGGCCTGCCATCTTTCCACGCTCTTGTCGGCAAGGCGGTCGAGCACGACACCGAGGAGCTCATCCTTAGTGCTGCCGTAGTACTGGACGAGTCGGAGGGACACGTCTGCTTCGGCGGCGACGGCTCTCATGGTGACGGCGTTGAGCCCGCCGCGGGCCAGGAGGCGCTCGACGGCCTCCATGATCTCGGTTCTGCGCGTGGACTCCGCCATCCAAGACTCCTTCCATCTCCATCTCCATCGATGATACGTTCGTACCACGCGATACGAGCGTATCAAGGAGGGGCATGTCTACCTGGTTGCAACGGCTCGGGCTGTGGACGTCCTGTCTGGCTCAGCTGATCGTGGTGCTGGATGTCTCGGTGGTGAATGTCGCGCTGCCTTCGATCCAGGCCGACCTCGGACTCACCGGGGTTGCCGCGTCGTGGGTGGCGTTGGCCTACAGTCTTGGCTTCGCTGGATTGCTCTTGGTCGGCGCGAGGTTGGCCGATGTCGTGGGCACCGCGAGGCTGCTCGCCTGGAGCGTGGCGGCATTCACCCTGGCGAGCCTCATCGGAGGTCTCGCGACGGAAGGCTGGGTGCTCATCGCCGCCCGTGCCGCACAGGGCGTCTCTGCCGCTGCAGCGTCTCCGGCGACGTTCACCTTGCTGACGACCACCCACGCCGAAGGCCCGGAACGAACACGAGCCATCGCTGTCTGGACTGCGGTGAGCCTGGCTGGGGGCGGGTTTGGCAACATCGCCAGCGGGTTGCTCACCGACCTGATCTCCTGGCGAGCCACCTTGTTGATCAACCTTCCCATCGGAGTCGGTGTCGTCATCGCGGCACTCGTTCTCCACCGACGGACCACTGACCAGTGCGGCGCGGGGCGCATCGACTTCATCGGCGCAGGGCTGGCAACAGCCGCGTTCACGTGCGCCATATACGCGCTGTCCGTCACAGGTGAGGGGGCCTCGGGTGGCCTTCTAGCCGTAGTGGGTTCGCTCGCGGTCGCGTTGTTCGTCCTGCTCGTCCTGCAGCAGCGCCGCACGTCTCACAAGCTCGTGCCGAGCGATCTCGCACGAGACCGGCTGATCGTCCTCGGCAATATCGCGACCGCGCTGACCGGGGCATGCTTCCAAGTCGGCCTGTGGTACTTCCTGACTTACCGGATGCAGACCCAGTTTGGCTATTCGCCGATCCAGGCCGGTCTGGCGTTCCTCCCGCTCACCGCCAGCATGCTGGTCGTGAACCTCTGGTTCACGCCGCGCCTGATGAAACGACGCTCGCCCCGGGTGCTGATCGTGGCAGGTGTCGTCATCGCCGTTCCCGGACTGCTCTGGCTGACAATCTTCGACGGCGGGTCCTTCGCTGTCGCCGTCCTGGTCCCCACCGTCACTATCGGGATCGGCGGCGGTCTGATGAACACACCGCTCGCCACGCTCGTCACCACAGGTGTTCGTCCCGAACATGCTGGCGCAGCCTCTGGACTGATGAACACTGCGAAGCAGTTCGGCGGCGCGATCGGCCTCGCAGCCGCGACCGCCGCCGCCGCTATCGCCGGCACCGACAGAGCCGCCTTCGTCTTCATGTCAGTAGCGCTCCTCGCCGTGATCGCCACTGCGGCCGCAATCCCCGCCCAGCGCAACGACCCCCAGCCCGCCAAGACAACAGGGAGAGCGTCGTGACTCACGCCAACGCACCATTGAGTATCGAAGGCCGCCGTCGGCTCGTTGAGCGATGCAAGACCCGGCCGATCGCCCACGTGTCGGCCGAAATGGGCATCTCTCGGGCATGCGCCTCAAAGTGGGTCAACCGGTGGCGAAGCCACGGTGTTGCCGGGCTGCTCGATCGATCGTCGACGCCACGCCGAAGCCCCGTCGCGACGCCAGCCTGGGTCATCGAGCACATCGAGACCTGGCGGCGTGAACATAAGTGGTCGGCCCATCGAATCACCTACGAACTCGTCGAGCTCGGCTTCTCGATCAACCGCCGCACCGTCACCCGGCACCTGACCCGACTCGGTCTCGGCAGACGGAGATTCATCGACCCCGGCGGAGAGAACAACCGCAAGCCCGGGAAGATCAATGCACGCTGGCCCGGCCACATGGTGCACCTGGACGTGAAGAAGGTCGGCCGAATCCCCGACGGCGGCGGCTGGCGCATCCATGGCCGCGACAGCGATCAGGCCAAGACCGCCGGTCGAGCGAAGTCAGCCGGCGCGAAGCGCGGCTACACCTACCTGCATTCGGCTGTCGACGGATTCTCCCGGCTTTCGTACACCGAGCCCCTGACCGACGAGAAGGGAGCCACCGCAGCGGCGTTCCTCGCCCGAGCCAAGGTCTGGTTCGCAGCCCACGGCATCACCCACATCCACCGCGTCGTCACCGACAACGGGGCCTGCTACCGCTCTGGTGATTTCGAACGGATCGTTGGCTCGCACACGCGACATCAGAAGACCAAACCGTACACCCCACGACACAACGGAAAGGTCGAGCGCTACCAGCGAATCCTGGCCGAGGAACTGCTCTACGCCCGAGAGTTCAGCAGCGAAGATGCCCGCTCCACTGCGATCGCTGTCTGGAACATCCACTACAACTACCATCGACCGCACAGCGGAGCCGGTGGACGGCCGCCAGCATCACGACTCCGGACCAGCGTCACTAACGTTCAACCCTCATACAACTAGTTGTTGCGGGTCATGACGTTGTAGTCACGGAGCGGGCTCAGGCTCGCGAACGGCTCACTCGGACGGCAAGTCTTCGCCCCTGCCCTGTCTTCGCTCAACCCGACGCCGGTCAGCAAGATGCGCGGAGTACACCGCTGCTAAAGCTCGTTCGAGGGTCTCGTTCCCGGGGTTCACGATGCAGACCCACCCAGATGCGCCGTAGAGCGGGTGAGGTAGGAACGTGTCGGTGACGCTGTAGTCCACCTCCGATTCGTCGATCTCTTCGGGCGGAGACCCGAGGAGTTCGGCAAAGGCCTGTGCACCGACATGGATGTTCAGTCGCCAGCGATCAGCCGCATCGAGGCGAGACTCGGCGTCGCCCGGGTAGTCCTTCGTCACGATCGTCGCGTACGGCTGACGATTGCGCGGCACCTGCCCATCCGGGGCGTAGTAGAAGAAGTAGTCGCCCCAGGAGATCTCAGGATGCTGGCTCCCCCGAGTGGGCGCGAGCTCGAGGAGACCATCGTAGGTGCGGACTTCTGAGAGGATCTGTTCCATAGACATGCTTCAAGTATGAACTTAAAGTGCTTATGGAGGGTTCTTGCCATGACCAACGACGATGCAGTCGGCTCTCAGCAGTACACGACGAGCCGTCTCGCCGCTGTCTCGGGCTACTCCGTGCAGCAGATCCGAGACCTCGAACGCCTCGAGGTGATCCCGCCCGCAGCCCGCCAGCCCAACGGATACCGGCAGTTCACCAGCGTGCACGTGACCGCGCTGCGGGCATATCGCCAGCTGGCGATCGCAGTCGGCCCCGTGATCGCCCGCGCGACGATGCGCGAGATTCGCCATGTGCCCTACGACAAAGCCGTCGCCCGCATCGTCGCACTTCACGTCGACCTCGCACGCTCCCGAAGCGACACGATCGTCGCGCTCCACGCTCTCGACAGCATCGTCGAGGAGACTGCCCAAGATGCTCCACCGGCACCAGGCGACACGATGAGCATCACCCAGCTCTCCACTGCGCTCGGCGTGCGCTCCTCCACCCTCCGCTTCTGGGAACAGGAGGGTCTGTTCACTCCCGATCGAGCCGAGCATCTCTCCGCCAGGCGCTACCCGCCCGGAGCCGTGAACGACGCCCGGATCGTCGCCGCTCTCCGTGCAGGCGGATACCGGATCCCTGCAGTCAAAGCTGTCATGGCGTCCCTGCGCACGATCGACGGCACCTCGAACGCTCGTGAGGCCCTGCGGGACCGTCTGACGAGTATTGCCGCCCGCTCCGAGGCGCTTCTTCGCGCGGGCGCGGACTTTTCAGATCTGTTGTGCTCATTTGCCGTGAGTAACCAACTGGCTGACAGCGGCTAGGGAAATGCGTCGGAAATTCAACTAGTCATGGCCAGCAAACAATGTGCGGCGGAACTGCAAGGCTTCACTTGCGCATGACACACTCGCTGTCGTGAGCCGATGAAGGCGGCTCCGCCATGGACCTTTAGCAGCGGGCTCGGAGGCTATGTCGGGCCAGCCATGACGTTGAATTGACGTTCACCTCGTCGCGTAGAACGCCACCGCCGCCGCAGCAGCGACGTTCAACGAATCCACTCCGCCCATCATCGGGATCGTCACCTTTCTGCCGAGCCGCTGCTCGGTCGCCTGAGTCAATCCATGGCCTTCGGACCCGAAGACGAGAGCGAGCTTCTCATGGTCTTCAGCGACCAGTTCGTCCAAAGTGATCGCCCCCTCCCCCAGCGTCATGCCTGCAACGACGAACCCTGCATCCTGGAGGGCACCGATGCTCTCTGGCCAAGGATCGATCCTTGCCCACGGGACCTGGAAGACCGTACCCATCGACACTCGGATGGCTCGCCGGTACAAGGGGTCCGCGCAACGAGGGGTCACGAGGACCGCATCGACGCCCATCGCTGCGGCAGAACGAATTAGAGCACCAACATTCGTGTGGTCGACGATGTCCTCGATGATGACGATGCGCGTGGCATCGGCGACCAAATCAGCAGGATCGGGAAGCACCGGTCGGGCCATCGCGGCCAGGGCACCTCGGTGGAGGTGGAAGCCGGTGAGCGCTTCGACGGCGGCGTCAGTGCCGATGAAGATCGGGACGTCGTTGCTCGCGATGATGTCGGCGAGGTCGAACAGCCATTTCGGACTCGTCAGATAGGACCTGGGCACCATGCCTGTGGCGTGGGCGCGGCGGATGATCTTCGACGATTCGGCGATGAACAGGCCCTCAGCCGGTTCACGGACACTGCGCAGCGCGACATCGGTCAGCTGCGTGTAGTCGTGCATATCGTCCAGGCCGCCGTCGGCGAGATCCGCCTCGTCGAAGAACCGCAGCCGTTCTGCGGCGATCCCGAGTTCGCTCGCTCGATCGATGACCTGCTTCGGGGTCAGCGGTGCCTTGGCCGGCGTGTTCACAGCACTCCTCCGCTCACAGTTCTGATCACAACGTGACGATTCGCCAGATCGCGACGAGTCCAAGGATGACGATGACCGTGCGCAGCAGCACCGGTGAGAACCGTCGGCCGATCCGCGCCCCGAAGTACCCGCCGATGAGCGAGCCGATCGCGATGCAGATGACGGCGATCCAGTTGATCCGGTCGTGGCCGACGATGATGTACGTGCTCGCAGAGACCGTGTTGACGACGAGGACGAGAACGTTCTTCAGCCCGTTGAGCCGCTGCAGATCATCGGGCAGCAGCAGTCCGAGGAGGGCGATGAGGATGATGCCCTGGGCGGCGGCGAAGTACCCGCCGTAGATGGCGGTGAGGAAGACGACGAGGAGGACGGCCAGGTAACGGCCGGTCGACAGCGCATCCCCCGCCTCGGCGGCCGTGTGCTCGACTCCGGCTTCCTGCGCCCGACGCAGGGACCGGTTCTTCAGGTAGCGGGAGAGATAGGGCTGGCCTACGACCATGATCAGGGCGACGACGAGGAGGACGGGCACGATCGTCTCGAACGCGTCCTCGGGCAGATGCAGGAGCAGATACGCCCCGGTCAGCGATCCCAGCAGGGATGCCGGCACGAAGCCGAGGATCCGCCTCCACTGCCCGCGCAGCTCCTCACGGTAGCCGAACGACGAAGCGATGTTGCCGGGGATGAGGCCCACCGCGTTGCTCATCGTCGACACGACGGGCGGGACCCCGAAGGCCACGAGTGCAGGGAAGGTGATGAGGGTGCCGGAACCGACGACCGCATTGATGCCGCCTGCAGCGATGCCGGCGAGAACGATCAGTCCGATCTGCCACGGTTCGAGACCGATGCTCTGCCACAGCTCCATGCTCAGAGAGTCGAGTGTGCGTGGTAGCGCTGACCGTCGCGGGTGAGCTTGATGTCGATGCCGAAGGTCGCGGCGAGGTTGTCCGCCGTGAGCGTCTCCTCGATGGGTCCGGCAGCCAGGTCGGTGCCGTCGGCGAGGAGCAGGACATGCGTGACCCCGGCCGGGATCTCCTCGACATGATGAGTGACCATGATCGTCGACGGCGCCCACTTCGACGACAGGATCTCCGTGAGCGCCCCGAGCAGCTCCTCACGACCGCCGAGGTCGAGGCCGGAGGCCGGTTCGTCGAGGAGCAGCAGCTCAGGGTCGGTCATGAGCGCCCGGGCGATCTGGACGCGTTTGCGCTCGCCCTCGGACAGGGTGCCGAAGGTGCGATCGGCCAGATGGGTGATGTTGAAGGCGGCGAGCAGATCGCGGGCCCGGTCGATATCGGCCTGTTCGTACTCTTCGACCCACCGTCCGGTGACGCCGTATGCTGCGGTGAGCACGGTGTCGAGCACCGCCTCGGAGCTGGGGATCCGATTGGCCAGCACCGTCGAGGCATAGCCGATGCGCGGTCGCAGTTCGAAGACGTCGACACGCCCGAGCTGCTCCTCGAGAATGCTCACAGAACCCGTCGTCGGGTGCATGCGTCCGGCCGCGAGTTCGAGCAGCGTCGTCTTGCCCGCACCGTTGGGCCCGAGTACGGCCCAATGTTCGCCCTCGGCGACGGTCAGCGAGAAGTTCTCGAGGAGGAAGTTCTTCCCCCGGCGCACGGACACGGAATCCAAATTCAGGACATCACTCATATCCTCAGACTCTATCGCAGGCGCGCCGTCTATTCTGGTTCGACATGGACCTCACGACCGACTCACTCCTGCTGACCCTGGCGATCAATCATCGTCTGCGCTCGACCCTGCCCCCTGACGAGGTCAGCGCCGCCTTCCTCGACGATGATCGTGATGTTCCTCTCATCGTCGCCGATGAGGTCTTCGACACCTCCGTTCCGAGCGGACTGCTGCTCTTCGCAGCCGTAGCCGCCGCGGCGGGGATCACGCATGCGCGCTTGGCCCTGCACCATCCGTCCCTGCCGCATACGACTCCCCCGGTCGAGAAGGAGGCCCGGACGAAGGTCGGGCGGCACAGCGCCCCCGTCGTCCTCCACCGCGGTTCCGAGCAGGCTGCGGTGGCGCTCATCGGCGCCGAGGCGAACGTCGAGATCATCGCGTGCCGTCCCACGCTCTTCCGCCCCGTCACCGTCGGCACCTCCGCCGAGGCGCTGCGCCGCCTGCGTCTGCTCGTGATGGAGGGGCTCACCCTCGTTGAGACCCTCGACGTTCCCGAGGACTGGCGGCAGGGCCCGTGGAGGGACTGGCAGGAGGAGCTGTCGACGACGCATCCGATCTCCCGCCTCATTCCCACCGAGGCCGATTCGAGGGCGATCTACGCGGCCCTGGACATCCACCACCGGATGCGCTCGGTCCTCGCCCCGGCCACGGTCTCTCCACCGGAGTTCGGAACGCTGCTGTCTCAGCTGCACCCGGCCGCGGCGAACTACATCATGGCAGTGGCTACGATGAACGGGTGAGTGAAACCCAGCAGAGCGCGCGCAGCGCCCCATCCGTCCAGCTGCTCGTCATGGACGTCGATTCGACGTTCATCAACGAGGAGGTCATCGACCTCCTCGCCGCCCACGCGGGTGTCGGTGATGAGGTCGCCGACATCACCGAACGCGCCATGGCCGGCGAACTCGACTTCTCTGCATCCTTGGCCGAACGTGTGGCACTGCTCGAGGGTCTGCCGGAGACCGTGCTCGATGAGGTGCGAGAGCAGATCACCCTCACCCCCGGTGCTGCCGACCTCGTAGCCGCCGTGCACTCGGCCGGCGGTCAGGTGGCCCTGGTGTCCGGAGGATTCACCGCGATCATCGCCCCGGTGGCCGCAGAGCTCGGCATCACCGATGTCTTCGCCAATGGGCTCGGGGTCGTCGACGGCCTTCTCACCGGACGCACGAGCGGGAGAGTCATCGACCCGAGTGCGAAGGCCGAGATCTTCGAGGACCTGCTCTCGGCAGGAGGCTGTGAGCGAGCGGCTTCGGTGGCGATCGGCGATGGGGCCAATGACATCGGCATGATCCGCGCAGCCGGTCTCGGGGTGGCGTTCTGTGCGAAGCCGGCCCTCGTCGAGGCTGCCGATGCGTCCGTGACGACGCGAGACCTGCGTGAGGTGCTCACGATCATCGAGGCTCGCAGCACAGCGGCGCCTTGACAGTCGATCTTCCTGACACACACGAACTCTGACATGGACTGAGGCCCTCCGAATTCTTCGGAGGGCCTCAGTTCAGGTTCGGCGGCTCACACGCCGTGGAAGACGCGGATCTGCGGCGCCGGGTACGACCCCGGCTCCACGTCCCAGCTCTCGAGGTCGAAGACCGCGATCGAGGAGGGACGGAACCCGTCCGGAACTCCACGTTCGGGGTTGAGGTGTCCGATCACCTCGGCGACGGTCGGTTGGTGGCCGACGATATAGGCGCACTCGCTGTCCGCAGGGATCGAGTTGATGGCATCGAGCCAGTCCTCGACCTCGCAGGCGTAGAGTGACGGATCCTCCCGCAGCTCGAGGCTGCCCGGTCTCTCGACGCTGCCGCCGACGGCCCGGTTCACCGCTTCGACGACGGCCTGACCGGTCTGCACGGTCCGACGGGCGGCCGAGGCGATGGCCACATCGGGTGACCACCGTTCGGCGATCTCGGCTCCGGCTTCGACGGCCTGGGCCAGGCCCTTGGCACTGAGAGACCGTTCGAAGTCGGTCGGGCCGTCGGGCTCCGCCTTGGCGTGGCGGGCGAGGATGAGCACGGGCATGTGTCGAGCCTCTCCCGTCGAGTCTCAGGCGCCGGTGGAGTGGAAGCCGCCGTCGACGTGGACCATCTCGCCGGTGGTGGCGGGGAACCAGTCCGAGAGCAGGGCGACGATCGCCTTGCCGGCAGGAGTGGTGTCTTTCTGGTCCCAGCCCAGCGGTGCACGGTCGCCCCACATGTCCTCGAGGGTCTCGAAGCCGGGAATCGAGGTCGCCGCGGTGGTCTTGAGCGGACCGGCCGAGACGAGGTTGACGCGCACGCCGTCTTCGCCGACGTACTTCGCGAGGTAGCGGGCGGTGGACTCGAAGGCGGCCTTGGCCACGCCCATCCAGTCGTAGACCGGCCAGGAGATCGTCGCGTCGAACGTGAGTCCGACGATGCCGGCGCCCTTGTTGAGCACGGGCTTGGCGGCCACGGCGATGGCCTTGAGCGAGTATGCGGAGACGTGGATGGCGCCGGAGACCGACTCCCACGGGGTGTCGAGGAAGACTCCGCCGAGGGCGTCCTTCGGCGCGAAGGCGATAGCGTGGACGATGCCGTCGATGTTGCCGCCGAGGCGCTCGGGCAGAGCCGCGAGATCCTCTTCGTTCGTGGCGTCGAGTTCGATGACGTTCGGGGCCTGGGGCAGGCGTTCGGCGATGACCTGGGTGATCTTCATCTGCCGACCGAAGCTGGAGAGGATGACTTCGGCACCCTGTTCCTGTGCGATGCGGGCGGCGGCGAAGGCGATCGATGCCTCCGTGAGCACGCCGGTGACGAGAATGCGTTTTCCGTCAAGAATTCCCATGGTGGTCCTTTCTACAAGGGTCTGCTGGTCGTGTGGTTGACGCCGCTTCACGCGGCATCTCTGCTGTGAAGTCTACGGGCTGAGCTCCGGCGAGGCCGCATCGGATGCGGCAGGCAGGAGGGTCGAGGCTCAGTGCCCCATGCCGAGGCCGCCGTCGACGGGGATGACGGCACCGGAGATGTAGGCGGCCTCATCGGACGCCACCCAGCGGACGACCTTGGCGACTTCGGCCGGTTCGGCGAAGCGCTTGGCCGGAATCGTCGCCACGTACTCCTTCTGCTGCTTCTCGCTGAGTTCGTCGGTCATATCGGTGCGGATGAAGCCCGGGGCGACGACGTTGGCCGTGATGCCGCGGGAGCCGAGTTCGCGGGTGATCGAGCGGGCGAGGCCGACGAGACCGGCCTTGGCCGAGGAGTAGTTCGCCTGGCCGGGGACTCCGTAGAGACCGGAGACCGAGGAGATGAGCACGATGCGGCCCTTCTTCCCCCGGATCATGTTCGTTATTCCGCGCTTGACGGTGCGGAAGACACCGGTGAGGTTCGTGTCGACGACCGCTTCGAAGTCGTCGTCGCTCATCCGCATGAGCAGGTTGTCCCGGGTGATGCCGGCATTGGCGACGACCACCTCGACGGGGCCGAGCTTCTCTTCGACCTCGTCGAAGGCGGCATCGATGGATGCGGAATCGGTGACATCGGCAGACACGGCCAGCGCCCCGTCGGGGGCGTCTCCGTTGCGGGAGGTGACGGCCACCTTGTCACCATTGGCAATGAACTCCTCGGCGATGGTGCGGCCGATGCCGCGGTTGCCGCCGGTGACGAGGACTGTGCGTGGTTCGGACACGGATGACTCCTGTTGGTCGACTATGTAGGCAAATCTATCGTGGACCAACCTATCCTGTCCCCCGGTCCGTGGATATGTCTCTGACAAAGGACGAGTATCATGTTTGGCAGTCATCGATCGAAGAAGGATATGGTCAGGCACTCGCAACAGATCACCACGGCAGACACCGCCCTTGATGATGACATGAGATCTCGGATCATCAGGTATTCGATCACCATGGGCATCAGGACGGCCTGCTTCGTGGCAGCCTATTTCGCTTTCGTCGCCGACCAGCACGTGATCATGTGGATCTGTGTGGCCGGCGCGGTGGTGTTGCCGTACCCGGCCGTGATCTTCGCCAATGCCGGTCGGGAGCGGTCCCGCGACGACGCCACCGCTCTGATCGACCAGGCTCCGCAGGCCGAGCTGCCGCCGGCCCGGGGCGAGACGATCTCCGAGGACGGCACCGTCACCGACTCCGGCGAGACCATCGCTGGGATGACGGTCGACGATGAGACTGTCAGGGGTGAGACTGTTGCCGATGAGACGGGCGAGGATACGACCGCCCGGCCTCAGACGGTCGAAGGTCAGACGGTCGAGGATGAAGCGGACGAAGGAGAGCAGAGATGAGCGAGGAGCTGCAGTGCTCGGCCAAGGACTGCCGAGCCTCAGCGACCCGGGCGATTCTGTGGAACAACCCGCGCCTGCACACTCCCGAGCGCAAGAAGACCTGGTTGGCCTGCGACGACCATCTCGACCACCTGCGCGAGTTCCTCACGCTTCGTGACTTCTATCTCACTGACGTATCCATCGATGACATTCCGGAGGACGCAGGTTGAGCCGCTATTCCTTCCTCTTCACCGCACGCTGGCTCAAGTACATCGCCATGGCGATCATCGTCGTCATCGCCTGCGTCTTCCTCGCCCTGTGGCAGAAGGACCGTCGTGAACAGCGTGAGCAGGAGATCGCCACGATCACCGCGAACTACTCCGCCGATCCCGTCGCCGTGGACTCGGTGCTGCCGAATACGGACTCGACCCTGGCGACGACGGAGCAATGGACCCAGGTCCGGATGACCGGTGAGTACGCGGACGGGGACACTGTCCTCGCCCGCAACCGCACCGTCGACGACCAGCCCGGCTTCTACGTCGTCACCCCCTTCCACATCGCCCAGGGACCGACGATCGCCGTGGTCAGAGGCTTCACCACCGAACAGGAATCCGTACCCGCAGCGCGCAAGGGCCGACAGACCGTCGTCGCTCATCTGCAGCCGGCCCAGGACGGGTCCGATGACGACAATCCCCCGGGAATGATCAAGGCCATCGATCCGGCCCGCATCCCCGGGATGGACGACTCCTACGCCCATGTCTACGCCGAAGCGTCATCAACGGGCAGCGATGAGGCCGAACCCGGGCTGACCCCGCTGCCGATGCCCGACCTCGATCCCGGCAATCACCTGTCGTATATGCTCCAGTGGTTCGCGTTCGGGATCATGATCATCATCGCCGTCGCGATCTCGGCACGCCGGGAGCGCAAGGCCGCCGCCGAGGCTGCCGAACGCGGCAGCGACGACAACGAACTCGTCGTCATCGACAAGTCCGCCCTCGACGCGGGAGCGAAGATCGGAGAGTCGGGCAGCCGCTACGGACACAACCGCTTCGCCTCCCCCACGGTCCACGGTCAGGCCGAAGCCGAGGAGGACGCGATGCTGGAGGAGCGCTTCAGGCGAGGCTGACGAGGTCGAGGTAGGTGTCGTTCCACAGGTCCTCGTCGCCGTCGGGCAGAAGCAGCACGCGATCGGGATCGAGCGCCGAGACTGCTCCCTCATCGTGGGTGACGAGGATGATCGCGCCCTCGTAGCGGCGAATGGCCGAGAGGATCTCCTCGCGCGAAGCCGGGTCGAGGTTGTTCGTCGGCTCGTCGAGGAGGAGGACGTTCGCACTCGAGACGACGAGCGTGGCCAGGGCCAGTCGCGTCTTCTCACCGCCGGAGAGGACACGGGCGGGTTTGTGCACGTCGTCACCGGAGAAGAGGAACGAACCGAGGACGTTGCGCACGGCTGTGTCATCGAGGTGCGGTGAGTTCCGACTCATGTTCTCCAGCACGCTGCGCTCGAGGTCGAGCGTCTCGTGCTCCTGCGCGTAGTAGCCGAGCTTGAGTCCGTGTCCGGGAACGACCTGGCCCGAATCGGGTTCGTCGAGACCGGCGAGCAGGCGCAGCAGCGTCGTCTTGCCCGCACCGTTGTAGCCGAGGATGACGACGCGTGAGCCTTTGTCGATCGCGAGGTCGACGCCGGTGAAGACCTCGGTGGAGCCGAAGCTGCGCGAGAGTCCCTCGGCAGTCAGCGGCACTCGACCGCAGTCGGCCGGTGCCGGGAAGCGGAGGTTCGCGACCTTCTCGGTGGCGCGTTCGTCGTCGAGTCCGGCGAGCAGACGTTCGGCGCGTTTGGCCATCTGCTGGGCAGCCACGGTCTTCGTCGCCTTCGCCATCATCTTGTTCGCCTGCGCGGTGAGCGCCGAGGCCTTCTTCTCCGCGTTCGCACGTTCGCGGCGGCGGCGACGCTCATCGTCCTCGCGCTGCTTGAGGTAGAGGCGGTAGCCCATCGAATAGATGTCGATGGTCTGGCGGGTGGCGTCGAGGAAGAACACCTTGTTGACGACTTCGTCGATGAGATCGAGGTCGTGGCTGATGACGATGAGGCCGCCCGAATACGCCTTGAGGTAGTCACGCAGCCACAGTACGGATTCGGCGTCGAGGTGGTTCGTCGGCTCGTCGAGGATCATCGTGTCGGGGGCGGAGAAGAGGATCCTGGCGAGTTCGACGCGTCGACGCTGACCTCCGGAGAGCGTGCCGATCTCCTGGCTGATGAGGTCCTCGTCGAGGCCGAGGTTCGCCGCGATGGCGAAGGCCTCGGATTCGGCCGCATACCCGCCGGCGGCGATGAACTCGGCCTCGATGCGCGGGTACCGATCGATCGCCTTCGTCGCGATCTTCTCATCCGGGGAGGCCATCTGCCGCTCGGCCTTGCGCAGTCGCTTGACGAGTACGTCGAGCTCGCGCGCCGAGAGGATCCGTTCGAGGCCGGTGGCCTGCAGGTCGCCGCTGCGCGGGTCCTGCGGAAGGTAGCCCACGGTTCCTGAGATCGAGACATCCCCGCTCGCGGCGGGGTGTCCTCCCATGATCACCTTGGTCAGGGTGGTCTTGCCGGCACCGTTGCGGCCGACGAGGCCGACCCGGTCGCCTTTGTCGACGCGGAACGAGACATCGGACATGAGCGTGCGGGCACCGACGGTGACCTCGAGGCCTGAGGCCTGAATCATTCGTTCTCCAAACTGCGGCCGATGAGTTCGGCCAGAAATTCCTGGGGGTGGATGTCGCGGGCCTGTGCCCGGGCGACGAGTTCGTCGGCGACGGCGGCGGGCACTCGGCAGGACACGACGGTCGTGGACTCAGCCGACTTCCCCGCCGAGGCGGCCTCTGAGTCCGGGGCCGACGAAGGGTCCGCTGCGGGCGTCGTATCCGTCACGGGGGCTGTGCTTGACGACGGCGTCCCCGCGGGGACGTAACCGGGGCCCTCGGGGACCTCCGTGCCCTTCTGATAGGCCGTGGCTGCTGCCCTGGCACGATCGTCGGCGGCCTCGTTCATCGCGTGGTTGTTGTGCCCTTTGACCCATTCGAATTCGACCTCGCGGCCTTTGAGCGCAGAGTCGAGGAGTTCGAGCAGGTCCCGATTGAGGACCTCTTTGCCGTCGGCCTTCTTCCAGCCTTTGCGCTTCCAGCCGGGCATCCATTTGGTCAGCGCGTTGATGACGTACTGCGAGTCGCAGAAGATCTTGAGGTCCTCATCGGCGTCTGCCGTGGAATCGAGGAGATCGAGTACGGCCATGAGTTCGCCGCGGTTGTTCGTCGCGTTCTTCCATCCTCCGGCGTGCCAGCAGTCGTCGTCGACGTACCAGGCCCACCCGGCCGGTCCGGGGTTGCCGAGGGCCGACCCGTCTGCGGCAGCGATGATCGTCAATTGTTCTCCTTGGAAAGTCGGCTTCCATTCTTTCACGTCGGAGCCGTCAGCCCGCATTCAGGGGCGGTGATCTGTATGACCGTGGTCCCGTCAGCGCACTGCGACGACAAGCGCCGAGGTGGGGCCACCTCTCAGGGTGGCCCCACCTCGGCGATGCGGTCGGTGACGTCCCAACGGGGACGTTCAGTCGGACGGAAAGGTCGGACTCAGATATTGAAGCCCAGGGCCCGCATCTGTTCGCGACCGTCCTCGGTGATCTTCTCGGGACCCCATGGCGGCATCCAGACCCAGTTGATCCGGTAGGCCGGCACGATTCCTTCGAGGCACTGTGCGGTCTGGTCCTCGATGACATCCGTCAGCGGGCAGGCCGCCGAGGTCAGGGTCATCTCGATGACGGCGGTGCCGTCGTCTTCGACCGAGAGTCCGTAGACGAGGCCGAGGTCGACGATGTTGACACCGAGCTCGGGATCGACGACGTCCATCATCGCTTCGCGCACTTCGTCGACGCTGGCATTCTGCGGAGCGTCAATGACTTCAGGCATGGTGTTTCTCCTCACGAGCTGCTTGTGCTTGGTTGAGTGCGTCCTTGAAGGCCATCCAGGACAGCAGAGCGCATTTGATCCTGGCTGGGAACTTCGAGACGCCCGAGAACGCTGCCGCGTCCCCGAGCACGCTCTCATCCGCCTCCATTGTCCCACGAGAGTGCATGAGTTCGTGGAACGCCGATTCGATGACCAGCATGTCCGCGACGCTGTTCTCACCGGCCAGCTCGGACAGCACCGAGGCCGAGGCCATCGAGATCGAACAGCCGTCTCCGCTCCAACGCACGTTCACACGGCCGTCGTCGGTCAGCTCGGTCTCGAGCTCGATCTCGTCCCCGCAGGTCGGATTGACCTGATGGGAGTACCCGTGGGGACCGGCGGCCTTTTCGCCCAACAGCGCGGAATTGCCGATCCGGGAACGGGACTGGTCGAGGATGACCTGTTGGTAGAGCTGCTGCATCTGTGTGCTCATCGGCTCACTCCCCTTCCTGCGCGACCCCGAAGAAGGGACGCACCTCGGCCAGCGCGGACAGGAACCGTTCGATGTCTTCGGCGTTGTTGTACAGGTATGTGCTCGCCCGCGTCGAGGCGGTGACGCCGAAGCGTCGGTGCAGCGGTTGGGCGCAGTGGTGGCCGACCCGAACGGCCACACCCTGGGAGTCGAGGAACTGTCCGACGTCATGAGCGTGGACGCCGTCGACGTCGAAGGCCACGGTCCCGATGCGTTCGGGTGCGGATCCGAGCACGCGGATGCCGGGGATCTCGGCGATGCCGTCGAGGAGGAGCCGGCCGAGCTCGCGCTCATGGGCGAAGATCTCCTCGAGCCCCACCTCGGCGAGGTAGCCGATCGCGGTCGCGAACGCTGCGACCTCGGCGACCGGCTGGGTGCCGGCTTCGAACCGCTGCGGGGCGGGCATGAACTCGGTCTCGTCCATGGTCACCGTGGTGATCATCGATCCGCCCGTGAGCACGGGCGGCAGAGCGTCGAGCAGCTCGGACTTCCCCCACAGCACACCCAGACCGGTGGGTCCGAGCGCCTTGTGCGCGGAGAACGCCGCGAAATCGACGTCGAGGTCGACGAAATCCACGGGCATGTGCGGAACCGACTGGCAGGCGTCGAGGACGACGTACGCCCCCACCTCCCTGGCCCGAGCCACGAGTGTGTCGACAGGATTGATGGTGCCGAGCACGTTCGATACGTGGGTGAACGCGAGCACCTTCGTCGTCTCATCGACGATCGACTCGAGGTCGGTCAGGTCGAGTTCACCGGAGTCGGTCACCGGCAGCCAGCGCAGCTGCGCACCCGTCGAGGCGGCCAGCTGCTGCCAGGGTACGAGGTTCGCGTGATGCTCCATCTCGGTGATGACGATCGAATCCTCGGGTCCGAGGGCGAAGCGCTGTGCGGCCTCTCCCCCGAAACCGTGGCTGGCGCGGTCGATGCCCAGAGCCACGACGTTGAGCGCCTCGGTGGCGTTCTTCGTCCAGCACACCTGTTCAGGAGCACCGCCCACGAGCCCGGCGACGGCGATGCGACCGTTCTCGAACGCGTCAGTGGCCTCGACGGCCAGCGAATGCGCACCCCGGTGCACCGCGGAATTGCGCTGCTGGAAGTATTCGGTGAAGGTGTCGATGACGCACTGGGGCTTCTGCGAGGTCGCCCCGGAGTCGAGATCCGACAGCGGCAACTCCCCGATCCTGACATCGAGGATCGGGAAGTCGCCCCGCAGACGTGCGAACATCAGACGCCGGCGGTGAAGAAGCGGTCGTAGCCTTCGTTCTCGAGGCGATCGGCCAGCTCCGGTCCGCCTTCCTCGGCCACCTTGCCCTTGATGATCACGTGGACGTGATCGGGCTTGATGTAGTTGAGGATGCGCGTGTAGTGGGTGATGAGCAGGACGCCGACATCGGTGGACTCCTTGACGCGGTTGACGCCTTCGGAGACGATCCGCAGGGCGTCGACGTCGAGGCCGGAGTCGGTTTCGTCGAGGACGGCGAACTTCGGCTTGAGCATCTCGAGCTGGAGGATCTCGTGGCGCTTCTTCTCACCGCCGGAGAAGCCTTCGTTGACGTTGCGCGTCGCGAAAGCGGGATCCACGCGCAGGTTCTCCATGGCCTGCTTGAGGTCCTTGGTCCAGTTGCGCAGCTTCGGAGCCTCACCGTCGATGGCGGTCTTGGCCGACCGGAGGAAGTTCGTCACGGTCACGCCGGGCACCTCGACGGGGTACTGCATAGCCAGGAACAGCCCGGCCTTCGCGCGCTCGTCGACGGACATGTCGAGGACGTCCTCACCGTCGAGGGTGACGGAGCCGGAGGTCACTTCGTACTTCGGGTGTCCGGCCAGCGCATAGGCAAGCGTCGACTTGCCCGAGCCGTTGGGGCCCATGATGGCGTGGGTCTCGTTCGAGTTGATCTCGAGGTTGATGCCGTTGAGGATCGGCTTGAGGCCGTTGTCGGTGTTGACACCGACGTGCAGGTCTTCGATCTTGAGAGTGGACATTTTATCCTTCTTCTTCGGTCTTCAGGTCAGTTGAGTGTTGTCGTCGGGTCGACGAGGATGCGCCCGGCGATCTCCTTGCAGTCATAGACTGCGACGGGTTCGAAGGCCGGAGGGTTCACCGGCACTCCCGTGTTGAGATCGAACTGCGAACCGTGCAGCCAGCACTCGATGGTGCCGTCTTCGATTTCGCCTTCGGCCAGGGACACCTCGCCGTGGGTGCACAGGTCGTCGATCGCGTGGAGCGTTCCGTCGGAGTCGCGGGCGAGGCAGACCTCGAACTCACCGACTTCGATGCGCATGGTTGCTCCGGGGGCCACCTCGTCGGCGGCCGCCACGTCGATCATGGTCACAGAACACTCCGGGACAGTTCGTCCTCGATGCGTTCGTTGAGCACTTCCTCGATCTCGGGCACCTGGATCTTCTGGATCACTTCGTTGAAGAATCCGCGCACCACGAGCTGACGGGCGACATCCTCGGGGATGCCGCGGCTCATCAGGTAGAACAGGTGCTCCTCGTCGAAGCGTCCGGTCGAGGACGCGTGCCCGGCACCGGCGATGTCGCCGGTCTCGATCTCGAGGTTCGGCACCGAGTCCGCGCGTGCCCCATCGGTGAGGATGAGGTTGCGGTTGAGTTCGTAGGTGTCGATGTCGAGGGCTTCGGGCCGGATGAGCACGTCACCGATCCACACGCTGCGCGCGTCCTTGCCCTGCAGAGCGCCCTTGTAGTGGACGTTCGACTGGGCCTTCGGCGTGTTGTGGTCGATGTAGGTGCGGTGCTCGAGGTGCTGACCGGCATCGGCGAAGTAGAGTCCGAGCAGTTCGGCCTCTCCCCCGGCCGCCGAGTAGCGCACGTTCGTGTTCAGGCGCACGATGTCGCCGCCGAGGGTGATGTGGATGTGCTTGAGCTTCGCATCCTTGCCCACGATCGCGTCGTGCTGGCCGAGGTGGTGGGAACCGTCCTCCCACAGCTGCAGCGAGACGAAGGTGACGTCCGCGCCGTCGCCGACGACGAGCGAGACGAGCTCGGAGTACCGGGCCAGTCCCTCGTGTTCGACGACGATGGTCGCCTTCGAGTTCGCTCCGACGGACACGACGACATGGCCGTGCCCGATGGTCTCGCCGGTGCCGTCGGCATGGATGATCGCGGCCCGCTCGAGTTCGGTGTCGGCGGGGACCGAATAGTGCGTGACGGCAGAGGAACGGTTCGCGGCGACGGCGGCGGCCCGGTCCTCGGGCTCGAGGATGCCCAGCTCCTGGGCGGACTCGAGCGAGATCTCCTCGACGGAGATGCCGGCGGGCAGATCGGAGTCGATCTTCAGCGACGCCTCGGTGGCGGCATCATCGAAGAAGTCGCTGATCTTGCGCACGGGTGAGAAGCGCCATTCCTCTTCCCGGCCGGTGGGCACGGGGAAGTCGGCGACGTCGAAGCTGCGGGTGCGAGCGTCGCGCTTCGAATCGGGCACCTGGACGTCGGAACCGTGCGAATGCTCCGAGAGGCCAAGCGGGTTGGTGGTATCAGTCACAGAAATACTCCTTTGAGCGCGGTGTGGGTGCTGAGCGGGCCTCAGCCCACCGCGCCTTCCATCTGCAGTTCGATGAGGCGGTTGAGTTCGAGGGCGTACTCCATCGGCAGCTCGCGGGCGATCGGCTCGACGAAGCCGCGCACGATCATCGCCATCGCCTCGGTCTCCTCCATCCCGCGGGACATGAGGTAGAAGAGCTGATCCTCGCTCACCTTCGACACAGTCGCCTCATGGCCGAGGGTCACATCGTCCTCGCGGATGTCGATGTAGGGGTATGTGTCGGACCGGGAGACGTTGTCGACGAGCAGAGCGTCGCAGAGGACGTTGTTCGACGATCCCTCGGCACCCGGGTGGACATGGACGAGTCCGCGGTAGCCGGCACGTCCGCCGCCGCGGGCCACGGACTTCGACACGATCGAGGAGTGGGTGTGCGGAGCGGCGTGGACCATCTTCGCACCGGTGTCCTGGTGCTGTCCCTCGCCGGCGAAGGCCACGGACAGCGTCTCGCCGCGGGCGTGCTCACCGGTCAGCCAGATGGCCGGGTACTTCATCGTCACCTTCGAGCCGATGTTGCCGTCGACCCATTCCATCGAGGCGCCCTCTTCGGCGATGGCACGCTTGGTGACGAGGTTGTAGACGTTGTTCGACCAGTTCTGGATAGTGGTGTAGCGGACCTTTGCGTCCTTCTTCGCCACGATCTCGACGACGGCCGAGTGCAGGGAGTCGGTCTTGTAGATCGGGGCCGTGCAGCCCTCGACGTAGTGAACCGAGGATCCCTCGTCGGCGATGATGAGCGTGCGCTCGAACTGGCCCATGTTCTCGGTGTTGATGCGGAAGTAGGCCTGCAGGGGGATCTCGACGTGGACGCCCTTGGGGACGTAGACGAAGGACCCGCCGGACCACACCGCGGTGTTGAGAGCCGCGAACTTGTTGTCGCCGGAGGGGATGATCGACCCGAAGTACTCTTCGAAGATCTCAGGGTGCTCACGCAGACCCGTGTCGGTGTCCATGAAGATGACACCCTGGGACTCGAGTTCTTCGTTGATCTGGTGGTAGACGACCTCGGACTCATACTGAGCGGCCACACCGGCGACGAGGCGCTGCTTCTCCGCCTCCGGGATGCCGAGCTTGTCGTAGGTGTTGCGGATGTCCTCGGGCAGGTCCTCCCACGAGGTGGCCTGGCCCTCGGTGGAGCGCACGAAGTACTTGATGTCGGCGAAGTCGATCCCGGTCAGATCGGCTCCCCAGTTCGGCATCGGCTTCTTGTCGAACAGGCGCAGGGCCTTGAGCCGACGCTTGAGCATCCACTCGGGTTCGTCCTTGAGCTTCGAGATGTTGCGCACGACCTCTTCGCTCAGCCCGCGGGTCGCGGTCGCACCTGCGTCGTTCTCGTCGTGCCAACCGTATGCATACTGTCCGAGGTCTTTGAGCTCGGGATTCGCATCGATGATCCGATTGCCTGTGTCAGTCATCGTGAACCTCCTTGAGGTCGATCATTGCTGTGGATGAGTGGTCTGGTCAGTTCCGAAGTCGGAATGTGGGTGGTGCACACATGGTCACCCTGCGCCAGCGAGGACAGCCGCCTGACATCGACGCCGAGGTAGTCGGAGAACATCGCGAGCTCTGCTTCGCAGATCTCCGGGTACTCCGCGGCCAGAGCCTGGATCGGACAGTGCCCCTGGCACAGCTGCATGGCCTCGAGTGGGGTTCCGGCCGCGACCGGTGTCGCCGAAGCGGCGTACCCTTCACGGGTGAGCGCAGCAGCCAATGCGCGCGAGCGTGAGGCCACTGTGGTGCCCCCACGCTTATCGAGTTCGGGGCCGAGCCGATCGCGCAGACGTGCCACGAGATCCTCGGTGTATTCCTCGACGGCAGGCTTGCCGTGCCGATCCTCCATGAAGCGGAGGATGTTGACGGCGAGTTCGTCGTAGGAATGGCTGACCGAGTCGTGCCCGGCCGCCGTCACGACGTAATGCCTGGCCGGACGTCCTCGGCCTGCCTGTTTGCCGGCGAGGTCGCGGACCTCGATGAGGCCCTCACTCTCGAGGGCGTCCAGGTGACGTCGAATCGCCGCTGGGGTCAGATCGAGGGCTTTGGCCAGTGACGAAGCGGTGATCGGTCCTTCGTCGAGCACCGACTGGAAGACCTTCTGCCGGGTTCGGCGGTCCTCCGTATCGTTCGCAGCCATAATCCACCTCCTTGACTAACACAACAATAGTGTTGCGTAATTTGTTCCGTAAAACTAGGTGAGCCTAACCATTGCGGCTTTCGACGCGTCGTAGAATGGTCGGGTGTCATCTTCGGCCCTGACCATCCGCGGTCTCCATTACTCGTACGGCGCTCATCACGTCGTCGACGGAATCGATCTCGACGCGCACGCAGGTTCCATCCTCGGCGTGCTCGGTCCCAACGGCGCGGGCAAGTCGACGACCATCTCCCTGGCCGTGGGCACCCGTCGCCCCGATGCCGGGACCGTGCGGATCTTCGGCCATGACCCCGTCACCGATCATGAGACGACCTCTCAGCTGGCCGGAGTGATGCTCCAGGACGGCGGACTGCCGATGAGCGCGAAGCCGCTGCAGGTGCTCCGTCACCTCTCCTCCCTCTATGCCGACCCCCTCTCTGTCGAAGAGCTCGCCGGTCCCCTGGGTCTCCATGAGTTCTCCGGCCGTGCGATGCGCCGCCTCTCGGGCGGCCAGAAGCAAAGGGTCGCGCTCGCGGCCGCCTTGATCGGCCGGCCGTCGCTGGTCTTCCTCGACGAACCCTGCGCGGGTCTCGACCCCCAGGCGCGCGAAGTCGTCCACTCCTTCATCCGCGATCTCGCCGACCAAGGCGTCGCCGTCGTGCTCACCACCCACGACCTCGTCGAGGCGGAGGAGCTCTCCGATGAGGTCGTCGTCATCGATCGCGGCCGGATCATCGCCCAAGGTGCGCCCGAAGAGCTGCGCAACGCGTCCGATGACTCGCGTCGCCTCGACATCCGACTCGATCGCCCCGCCGTACCGGAACTGCTCAGGCGCCTGTGCGATATCGCGCCCGCCTCGGCGCAGGGGACGACGATCACCGTCGAAGGTGCGCTGACAACGGCACAGATCGCCTCGGTGTGCACCGCCATCGCTGATACGGGAGCGCAGATCGACGATCTCGATATGCATGCTCAGTCCCTAGCCGACGTCTTCTTCGAGCTCACGGGGAGGCCCCTGCGATGAGTTTGCAGCGCATCTTCTCACAGGCGAAGTTCGAGACGGTCGCCGTGCTGCGCAACGGCGAGCAGCTCCTCATCTCCCTGGTCTTCCCGCTCGGTCTGCTCATCTTCCTTGCGAAGTCTCCCCTGCTCACAGGTCTCGGGGTCATCTCCCCCGATGCCTCTCCGCTGACGATCGCCGTGCCCGGAGCGCTCAGCCTCAGCCTCGCCTCCAGTGCTTTCACCGGTCAGGCGATCGCGACGGCCTTCGACCGCAGGTACGGGGTGCTGCGCCAGCTGGCGACGACCCCACTGGGCACGAACGGTCTCATCCTCGGCAAACTCGGCGCCGTCATCATCGTCGTGCTCATCCAGTTCGCGCTCGTGCTCGCGGTCTCTCTCGCCCTCGGCTTCCGCGGACCCATCGATGTCCTCGGAGCGGTCTTGGCCACGGTGTTCGGCACCGCGGCGCTGCTCTCGCTCGGGCTGCTCATGGCCGGGACCGTCCGCGCCGAGGCGACGCTGGCGGGATCGAATCTCATCTGGGTGCTCATGGCCGGCGTCGGTGGCCTCGTCATCGCGCCTCCGGGAGAATGGGGAACGGTCGTGAGCTACCTGCCCTCCGGCGCGCTCGGCGATGCGATGCGCGCGGCCGTGGGCTCAGGGAACATCGACATCAAGGCAATCATCGTGCTCCTCGTCTGGGGGCTGGTGGGAACGCTTGCGGCACGCAGGTGGTTCCGTTTCGAATGAGGAGTGAAGTGGTCACGAAGAAGATCCGCATCGCCGCGTGGGCGATGCTCATCGCCCAGGCCGGGATCATCCTGACCGGCGGCATCGTCAGGCTCAGCGGTTCAGGACTCGGGTGCTCCGACTGGCCCAAGTGCACTCCGGACTCGCTCGTGGCCACCAGCGAGATGGGCATCCACGGCGCGATCGAGTTCGGCAACCGCCTGCTCGCGATCGTGCTGGCGATGCTCGGCGCACTCATCGCACTGATGCTGTGGAAGCATCGGAAGAAGCGTCCCGATCTCTTCTGGCTCGACATCGGCCTGCTCGCCATCGTCCCGGTCCAGGCCGTGGTCGGAGGGATCACCGTATGGACGAAGCTCAACCCCTGGGTCGTCGCGGGACATTTCGTGCCCTCGGCCATCGCCGTCGGCGTGGCCGCCTACTTCGTCCGCCGCACCTACGACACGGGCGTCCGGCTGGGCACCAAGGCATCGACGCCGCTGCCGACACTGGGCTGGATCATCCTCGCCCTCACGGCGATCATCGTCGTCTTCGGCGTGCTCACCACCGGGGCCGGCCCGCACTCGGGATCGACGATGTCGACCCGCAACGGACTCGACAACATCTGGATCACGCGGGCGCACGCCTTCCCGGTCTGGCTGCTCGTCATCACCACCGTCACCGCCCTCGTGCTCGCGAAGCGGAAGGCCCAGACGGCGATGATCGCTCCGCTCTCCGTCCTCCTCGGCGTCGAGGTCATCCAGGGCATCATCGGCTACGTCCAGTACTTCCTCGGCGTTCCCGAACTGCTCGTGGCCTTCCACATGATCGGCCTCTCGGCGACCATTGCGGCAGCTGTGGCCGTGCTGGACAGCGCCTATCCGAGGAGCACCGATGTCTCGTCCGATCGGTCCCTGACCGTGGTTTCCTGATCGCGCCGGCGACTCTCGCCGAACTCATGACCGGACCCGCGCAGATGCAGGCGCTCATGGGAATGAAGACGATAGGCATCGACGAACTCCTGAGCGCCGGCTGACCACGCCGAGGCTGACCCGTCCACAACGAAGGCTCGCCACCCTCAGAGGGTGACGAGCCTTCGTTGTGCACGAGAGTGCTCGGCTGCTGCTCTCAGCTCACCAGAGGCCGGGGATGAGCGTTTCGACGAAGGGGTCGATGGCCACGGCGAGGAACAGCAGCGACAGGTAGGTGATCGAACCATGGAAGACCTTCATCGCCTTGAGCGAGGTCCCTTCCTTGCCCTTCTTGGCTCGCGAGACCAGCGAATAGCACGACCACAGGAACCAGGCACCCGCACCGACGGCGACGATCGTGTAGACCGGGCCCATCGGAGCCACGGGGATGAGAACGAGCGAGCAGGCGATCATCGCCCAGGTGTAGAGGATCATCTGGCGGCCGACGGAGGTCGGCGGCACCTTCGACGGCAGCATCGGAACATCCGCGGCATCGTAATCGGCCTTGTACTTGATCGCCAGCGGCCAATAGTGCGGCGGCGTCCAGAAGAAGACGACGAGGAAGAGCAGCACGGGCTCCCAGGACACTCCGCCGGTCACGGCCGACCAGCCGATGAGCACGGGCATGCACCCGGCTGCTCCGCCCCACACGATGTTCTGCGAGGTGCGACGTTTGAGGATGAGCGTGTAGAAGACGGCATAGAGGAGGATCGCCGAGGCCGTCAGGCCCGCTGTCACCCAGTTCGTGAAGCCGCCGAGCCAGAAGATCGAGCCGAGGCCGAGGACCGTCGCAAAGATCAGTGC